>JAFDGR010000132.1 GCA_019309145.1 Deltaproteobacteria bacterium
TGAAGCGCTGCATTGCCCGCGATGTGGTCCTCATGGGAATGGGTATTCATAATCAGGTTTATCTTTGCATACCCCTTCTGACGGAAAGCTCAAGGGGCTTTTGGCAGGGCGATGATTCTGCGGTTGTCTTCCGGGCAGAAGGAGGGTATAAAAGAAAAAACAACCATTGCGTGATGGAGGGATGAAAATGGTGGCACAAGGCAAAAAAGTAGCTCTGCTGGTGGAAGAGATGTACAATGAATTTGAATTTTGGTACCCGTTTTACCGTCTGAAAGAGGCCGGAGCCGATGTGGTTGTGGTGGGATCTGGATCTTCCATGGATTACAAGAGTAAAATGGGAATCCCGTGCACAGTGGATGCAAATGCTGATGCGGTTACTGCACCGGCATTTGACGGGGTCATCATCCCCGGCGGCTATGCGCCAGATCACATGCGGAGGCATCCCGCCATGGTCAAGCTGGTGAAGGATCTCTTTGATGCAGGGAAGGTGGTGGCGGCAATCTGCCACGCAGGCTGGATGCTGGCCTCGGCCGACATCCTGAAAGGGCGGACGGTGACCTCCTTTTTCGCGATCAGGGATGACCTGGTTCACGCGGGGGCGAAGTGGGTTGACGAGGAAGTGGTGGTGGACGGGAAACTGATTACCAGCCGGAGGCCGGACGACCTGCCGGCCTTCATGCGAGCCGTCCTTGCAGAGCTATAGCGTTTGCAAGGGGTTTTCACCGGATAATATTTTTCGGTACATTTCGGGATCCGTGTCCCCTTCAGTGGAGAAGAGGAGAATGGACGATGCTTCGTTGAGATCCAGTGCGTCCGTGAGCGGTGCGTATCCCTGGTTTCGCAATATGCGGTAGAGGAGCCCCAGGGTCACCGCCCCTGATTCGCCGGAGACTATCCTTTGATCGCCCTGCAGCGGATTGCCGAGGACCCGCATGCCTGTCATGGCCACCTCATCGGGGCACGAGATGAACATATCCGCGTAATCCCGCAATATCTCCCAGCCGAGAGGGTTGGGTTCACCGCAGGCAAGACCTGCCATGATGGTCTCAAGGGAGCCTCTGATGACATGAGGTTTCCCGTTTCCCTTAACCATGGATTCGTAATAACAGGCGGCATTGATGGGTTCCACTACCGTGAAAACGGGTCTGTGCTCTCCGAATCTCTCGGCCAGGTATGCCTGGCAGGCCCCTGAAAACGATCCCACGCCGCACTGGGCGAACACATGGGTAGGCTTGTTGTCTCCCATTTGTTCAAGGGCCTCATTGAACATGGTCATGTACCCCTGCATGACCCGCAGCGGGATTTGTTCGTACCCCGGTTTGGCCGTGTCCTGAATCAGCAGCCAGTCTTTTTCAAGGGCGTGTTTGTCGGCGAGCCGCACGGCATCATCGTAGTTGCCGTCAATGATGGAAACCTCGGCCCCGAATTCCTGGATGTTCCGGAATCGCGCCGGAGACGATCCTTTCGGCATGTATACCACGGCCTTGCATCCAAGCTGTTTGGCCAGCCATGCCACTGCCCGGCCATGATTGCCGTCCGTGGCGGTGATGCACGTGATCTGAGAGACCTGTTCCTTGAGATGCGTGTTCATGAGCGCCGCGAAAGACAATTGATCAACGGGGAGATCCAGCCTCTCTGCCACCGCCCAGGACAGGGCGTAGGAAGCGCCGAGAGCCTTGAACGCGCCCAGGTTGAAACGGAAAGATTCATCTTTCACCCGGATGTCCTTGACCCCCAGAAACCGGGCAAGATTCTGGAGATGCACGAGCGGGGTAGGGCGGTAGCGCGGCACACCCCGGTGAAAACGCCTGACTTCATTCCCTACAAGGGAGGAAAAGGCCGCGGTAGAAGGCCTGTCCCCGTTTTTCCCCCGTACCTTCCGGTTATGAAACCACGCCATGTCTCTTTTTGTACTGCTCATGTTCTCTTTCCCCAACCTTCCTCGTTTTCAGGTGCCGGGCCCGGAAATTCCAGGAACTTGGCGTTTCTGATTGTGTAAACTTTTTTGCTGCCGGTTGCAAGGCCAATCCTTGGGGTTAGTGAAGGATATCCCTCTCAAAGAGAATCTCAACAGGTTGTCATTTGACATGCCACATGATACAAAAAAGAAAAGTTGGCCGCAGGGGACAGAACGATGGGAATTGATGCTGAGAGGAGATTCGAATGGACAACGCAACGCGGCAGGCATTGATTGATATTGTGGGGCCGGAGAATGTTACCGAGAAAATCATGGACCTGGTTTCCTATAGCTATGATGCCTCCAGTTATGAGCATCGACCTGATTGCGCCATGTGGGCCGTATCCACGGAGCAGGTCTCCCGCATCCTTTCGGTGGCCAATGAAAAAGGAATCCCGGTGACGGTGCGGGGCGCGGGAACGGGACTCGGAGGCCTTGCGGTCCCGGCACAGGGGGGTATTGTGCTCGATCTGACCCGGATGAACAGCATCCTGGAAATAAGCATCCCGGACCGGCTGGCCGTGGTCCAGCCGGGGGTAGTGTATGCCGACTTCCAGGCCGCCCTTGCCCCCTACGGGTTTTTCTTTCCCCCGGATCCCGCGAGCGGGGTTGTCTGTACCCTTGGGGGAAATGTGGCGACCAATGCGGGAGGCCTGCACGCGGTGAAATACGGGACCACGCGCGATTATGTGCTGAGCCTTGAGGCCGTGCTCGCGAGCGGGGAAGTCATGCGGGTAGGGGCACGGACCATGAAGACTTCCTCAGGGTATGACCTGTGCAGGTTCCTCGTGGGATCGGAAGGTACCCTCGCGGTGATAACGGAGATCACCCTCAAAGTAGCGCCGAAAGCAGCCCACAGGGCCACGGCACTGGCTGTTTTTCATACCCTTGAGGATGCGGGGGAGGCGGTCACCAGGGTCATGCATTCGGAGGTGACTCCGAGTGTCCTGGAATTGCTGGACGGATCGGTCATTTCGCTCCTCAGGGAGCATGCCCATATCGATCTCCCGGATGTTGAGGCCCTGCTTTTGGTTGAAACGGACGGCATGACCGAAGGATACGTGCGGTTTCAGCTGGAGAAGATCGCGGAGATGTTTCGGGGTTGTAACGCCGCCGAGGTGGAACTCGCGGCGACCGAGGAAGAGGCGGAGGGCTTGTGGAAGGCCCGGAAATCAATAGGGGGGATGATGGGAGCACTCCATCTTGACTACATACCGGAGGATATCACGGTCCCCATGAGTCAGATTGCAACGTTTCTCCGGCAATCGGAGGAATTGTCCCGCATCCATGGTCTTGACCTTTTTAATTTCGGCCACGCGGGTGACGGAAATCTCCATACCAATATTTTTTTTGACGGCAATGACCCGGACCAGGTTGCCAGGCTGGAGCCGCTTCTTTACGATCTTCACAAGCTGGCCTGTGACCTGGGAGGAACCTTGTCCGGGGAGCACGGGATCGGCATGACCAAGGCCAAGTATTTGCCGCTTGAACACGACCGGACAGCCCTCAAGACCATGCGCACATTGAAACAGGCCCTTGATCCCAACAACATCCTCAACCCCGGCAAGATGGGCTTGGATTTTTTCCCTTGACTTGGTCATTTTTTTGTCGTTCCCTGTAAAAGGAAGATCTTGATAGAAAAGGATTTGCATAGGTGGCCGGGAAAAGCGTGACATGGCCAAGAACGTAGGAAGCAGCCCTTATCATTTCTCATATCCCATCCGGTTCCAATCGAGGGTCTCATTCCAGTAAAGGTTCCACGGTCCCTGCCGAGAGATGAAGAGAATAGAGGTGATAGAAGATTGGCTCAGGCACATATTGTTGGGACAGGCTCATCAATGCCGGAAAGGGTGCTGTCCAACAAAGACATGGAGAGTATTGTAGATACCACCGATGAATGGATTACGCGCCGAAGTGGTATCAAGGAGCGGCGTATCTCGTCAACACGAAGGGATGAAAGCACCACCGATATGGCCACCAAGGCGTCCCTGGATGCCTTGAAAATGGCGGGAATATCAGCCGAGAAACTGGATATGATGGTGATTGGCACGGTAACGCCGGACCGCCAGTTTCCCTCCGCCGCGTGCATGGTACAGAAAGAGTTGGGTGCCGGGAATGCCTTTGCCTTTGACGTCTCAGCCGGGTGCGCGGGTTTTCTGTATGCCCTTGCCATGGTGAATAACGCAGTCAAATGCGGGATGTGTCAAACCGCCCTTGTGGTTGGCGTGGAGCGGTTGTCGAGCGTGGTGAACTGGCACGATCGGAGTACAGCCGTGCTGCTTGCCGACGGGGCGGGAGCTGTTGTCATCCAGGCAAAGCCGGAAAAGGGTGGAATTCTGTCCACCCACTTGAAATCAGACGGCACCGCATGGGACCTGCTTTATGCTTCATATGGCAACTCTTTTACCCCTGACATCCTTCAAGGCCTCGACCAGAAACCGTTTTTCCTGAAAATGGAGGGAAACAAGATTTTCAAGCGGGCCATCAGGTGCCTGTCAGAGGTATCCCGGGAGGCGCTGGAACACAATTCTCTGGAAAGTGAGGATATCGCACTTGTGGTCCCCCACCAGGCCAATATCAGGATTATTCAGGGGCTTGCAAGTAACCTGGAGATTCCCATGGAAAGGGTCTTCACGAACATTCACAAATACGGGAACACCTCATCCGCTACTATCCCGATCGCCTTGAACGAGGCTAATCGTGAAGGACGCCTGAAAAAAGGTTCCCATGTGCTTATCGTGAGTTTTGGAGCCGGGCTCACCTGGGCTGCCGCCATACTGACATGGACCATGTGAGAGCGATGGGGAAAATAACCCACTGGATCTCCGGAAGATAAAAAGGAAGAGAAGTGAATAAAGTCGAAGTGATGAAGAAGGTTTCCCTGGAGCTCACTGCGGGAACATCGGACAAGAGCATGGATCTGGCCCCGAAATACCCTGCATTTGAGTTTATTTTCGGGCTGGCGCCTGAAGGGATGACCCCCTTTGAATACGAGCTGCTGAACGGGAAAGAGGGGGAGGAGATTGTGATTCCCCTTCATAAACAAGATTATGGAACATTCTTTGAGCACCTGCAGCCGCCCATCATGGACCTTTTTGAAGGACGGGAGCAGGTATTTTTAACGGCAAGGATTGTTTCCGTCACCAAGGCGGAGAACAGAGAAGTCATCAAGGCCATGGCCCAGGTGGCAGATTACCGGGAAGGGGACTGCGGCTGTGGTTGTGGGTGTGGCTGCAGCATTTGAACGGAGATCAGGGGACAATCGCGAGATCTACTTCGCCGCCGGGGGTGAGCCCCAGGTCCTTTCCCGCATCAAGCAAGGCTTCGGCCATGGCCTGACCATAGCCGCGGGAGAATGAAAAGAGAATAGTTGCCTCATCGCTGTCCCGGGAGAAGAGGACAACCTGGCAGGGGATGTGCAGGACAGGTCCCTGGAGAAGGCAGGGAGGCACGAGAGAGGATGCCCCGAGGTCCAGGTTGGTGGCCCGCTCCATGACGCCAAGTGCATCTTTCCCGGTCACGGCCAGAAGGGCATGACCGTCGGTGGTCTCGGTATAGGCGGTTTCCTCCGGCGGCTTGGGGTGTTTCCCTGCCAGATGCCAGAGAGCGCACTGTGTCCGGTTCATCCGGTTGATGATGATCCCTTTTTTATACACACACTGGCCGGGATGCTCGGGCACCGTCAGGCCGAACGGCCGGAACCGGGAAAGATCCGCATCCTGGAGATCCCATTTGGACCGGTGGCTCAGATCGATCAAAAATGGCCCATTTCCCGTTCCATAAGATATGGCTACTTCCCAGCCGTCCCAGTTTTCTGTCTGCACCGGTTTCCTGTTGAACCGTATTGGCGATCTCCGCTGAATGCTTTCCATCTTTTCCTCCGTCAACTTTTGAGCCGATCTCCTTCCGGATCATAGAACGGTGTCGGGACGACCGTCGCCGTGAACCGGAGCGGTTTATTGGAATCATTTTTGTAGATATTGAGTCGCCCTTCCTGTTTTGCCAGATCCTGCCTCACCAGGGCCATGCCGATTGATTGCCCCAACGTCCTGGAAAACCGGGAACTGCAAACATAACCAACAATATTTTCCCCTTCGTACACAACCGCGCCATCACCGGGCGTCTGGGTGGGATCATCCATTCGGAATCCCACGAGCTTGAGCCGGTCTTTCTGCTCCTCGGTAAAGGCAAGGGCAGGAGCACCGATCTTTTTGCTTGTTTTGTCGTTACGATCCCAGAGAAACCCTAAGCCCAGGTCCAGGAGGTTGACGCGCTGTTCGCTTTCCTGGCCGATGATGATATGTCCCTTCTCCAGCCTGAGAACAAACTGGGCCTCCAGGCCGAAGGACCTGATGCCGAATTCTTTTCCCTCTTCCATGAGCAGATCCCAGACGGCCTTCCCATAGGATGCCGGGAAATGGAGTTCGTAGGACAGCTCTCCCACAAATCCCACCCGGAGGACCTGCGCAGGAATCCGGTCCGCGAGGGTGATTTCCCGGTAGCCCATGTATGGGAAGGCCTCGTTGGATATGTCTGCATCTGTCAGCCTGGCGAGCACTTCCCGTGATCTGGGCCCTGCCAGGTTGACGGCGGCGAGAGCGTCCGTCAGATTGACGAGGTTAAAATCCCAGTGGTCATACCGGGTGTGGTAGCGGAACCATTCCACGGTCCCCCCGGCGCGGCCGGTGGAAACGGTAAAATAATAATCATTTTCGCTTCTCTTTGTGACAACGCCGTCATCCACGATCATCCCATCATGGTTGAGCATGGCCGAATATTTCAGCTTCCCCGCTGTTACACGGCTCATGTTGGAGATGTAAACGCGCTGGAGAGCCAGGAGGGCATCGGGACCGAACAGCCGGAATTTGCCTAAGGTTGAGACATCAATGATGCCGACGTTGTTTCGTACGGCGTCGATTTCATCAGGACTGGTGAGATCACTGGAAAAGTACCTGGGCCGTTCCCAGACACCTACCCGCCGGAATATGGCACCGGCGTTTTTGTGGATGTCGTGCATGGGGGTTCGTTTGAATATATTGTAATTGTGTCCTGCCACGGTGGACATCAATGTCGGCACCAGGGGAGATCGCACGGTGGTTGGAAAAAGGCCTTCCATGCCGTCGCCCCGGAGTTCAGCGAGGACCAGGGGCAGGTTGTGCCCTGGGATGCCGCTCTGGGAAGGGCCCAGGCCGAAGACGCCGAAACGTTTTGCCAGTTCCGGGACATCAAACCCCTGCTCAACCGACTGTTTTGCGATTTTGTATGTTCCATCCTCGTCAAAGCAGATAAATGATTTTCGCCCTATGCCGATACCGGGGCCGTGCACCACGCTACAGCCTTGTGCCGGGCCCGGGAGTCCTGCGAGTTCCTCTTCGGCCGACGCAAGCGGGGTGTCAATGCCGGAATCGCGGGCAGCTTTGAGGCCGGCCAGCGCACCGGAGGCCTCGATGGACGCCGGATCAGTGAAGCCAAGGAGCCTGCCGCAGGCGTGGACTCGCGGAGGAAAGCCGGTAGGCAGAAAAAAATGGGTGTGTTCATCAAAGGTGAACCGTGCCTGCGCAGTGGAAAGAAGGCCGCTCACCGGGCTCAAGCCCGCTGATGCCACCACAAGATCACAGGGAAAGTGCCTGGTCTGGGATGAATGAAGATCGCCCAACAGGATACCTGAAACCGTCTTTCTGCCCTCAGCCCGCGAGGCGGCCCAGCCGGGCAGAAAAGGAATATTCTTGGATTTGAGGGCGGTTGCCAGGGCGGGGTCATGCCCGTCTTTTCGGGCGTCAGCCACGGCCAGCACGTGGAGGCCGGCGTTGACAAGGTCTGCCGCGGCCTCAAGCCCCAGGTCATCACCCACACTGAAAACAGCACGCGAGCCGGGGAGAATGCCGTAGCTCCTGGCCAGGCGGAGAGCGCATGCCGCCTGCATAACCCCGGGACGTTCATTGTTTTCAAAAATGAGGGGCCTTTCAATACAGCCAGTGGCGACAACCACGCTATGTGGCCTGATTTCAATGTAACGCTGGTTGAAGGAATCATCATCGTTTCCCACCTGGAAGGCGGTAATTAAGTTGTCGCCGGCCAGGTTGTTGACAAAGGAGCGGGTGAAGACGCGTATATGCTGATGCGCGGTCACCTTGGCCGCCAGTTCGGCTGCCCGCTCGAAAAGGGGTTGCCCGGGGGCGTATTCCCTGGTTCGCCAATCGTAAAAGCCGCCAAGCCAGGGCCTCGCCTCGAACAGGACCACCCTGAGCCCCTGATCGGCCGCAGCCAGGGCCGCGCTCATGCCGGCCGGGCCGCCGCCCAGGACCGCCAGTTCAGCGTTCAAGTAGAGTTCCTGGTAAGCGGATTTGTCCCACTGTTTCTCGAGATCAACCTTCCCGGTGCCGGCCATGCGGCGTATTGCCTTTACTGCCAGGGGCCATATGAAAGCCGGTTTGTGGAACTGGCGATAATAGAAGCCTGCCGGCATGAAGGCGTCAAACCTGTCGAGGATGCCGAAGAGGTCCCTTTCCACAGGCCCGAAAGAATTTTGGGGCGTCACCCGCATGCCTTCCTTTAAAAGCGTTGTTTCTGCCCTGACATTGCATTCGCCGTCAATGTTTACCAGGGTGTTGCCTGATTCACCGTCCAGGCTGTAAAGGCCCCGGGGACGGTGATATTTCAGACTGCGCGCGAATATCCGCACCCCGTTGGCAAAAAGCGCGCTGGCCACGCTGTCCCCTTTCAGGCCCTGCATGGGTTTTCCCTGCCAGGAGAAATGAAGCGCAGTGTTTTGATCGATTTTCTGGGTGGGCGTTTCGGGCAATCTGGTCATGATATATCTCCCGATTCATTTGTTTCACGGCCGGTCAGGGTGTTTCTCCAGATGGTGAACCACACGCCGCAACCGTCCCGGTGATACCACCATTCTTTCTGAGGGCCGCCCACGGCTTTGTGCATCTGGACGGCTTCCGAGTAAGTCCTCGGAGTCAATCCGTCCTGGTCGGGCACGGGGCCCCTTTCTTCGTTTCCGAAACGGAATTCATAGAGGTCCCTTTTTCCGCAAATGGGACAGGTGATGGTGTATGACATTCTTGCCTCCTTAATTCCAGGGTCCGTAACTGAACGCGCCGGCTGTCTCGCCGGTGTGGCGGAATTCCTCGAAACGCCGCAAAGAAAACGGCTTGAGGATCTCCGGGCGTTTTGCGTCAGCAATATACTGTGCCATGTACTTCCCGGTTATGGGTCCTGACTTAAATCCGAAATAGCCCCACCCCACATCAAGGTAGAGCCCTTCAATGGGATCATTGCCGTGCAGAATGGGGGCCATGTCCGGAGTCATATCCGCGATGCCGGCCCAGTGCCGCATGAATTTAACGCCTCTCAGAAAGGGAAGAAGTTCCACCAATGCCTCGGCTTGGTGTTTGAAGTAATGCGGGGTGGTGTTGGTGGTGTAATTGGGCCACGGATCCATGTGGGCACCGGTAGCGATTTCTCCTTTCAGGGTCTGGTTGGCGTACACGTGATAGGCACCTGAAGATATGACGTGGTGAAGAACGGGTTTCAGGGGTTGTGTCACCATGGCCTGGATGGTCAGGGGGTGGAGGGGCAGCTCGATCCCCGCCATCTGGGCCAGCAGTGCACCCCAACCGCCGGCGCAGATCAATACCCGGGGAGATTTCATGATCCCACGGTTTGTCCGGATGCCGGTAATCTTGCCGTGTTCGATATCAATGCCGGTCACTTCCGTTTTCTGATGGATATGAACGCCATGGCGGGCGGCACCCTTTGCCAAGCCCCAGGCCACCGCGTCGTGGCGGACGATCCCGCCGGGCGGGTGATACATTCCGCCAAGAATAGGGAATTTAATGTTGTCTTCAATATTCAGTTCGGGAATAAGTTCCTTGCATTGTTTGCGGTCAAGCAATTCGCTTCTGACCCCGCTCATCTGGGCGGTGGAGACGGCCAGACGTGCTGCGCCAAGGGCCCCTTCGGAATGGAAGGTATTCAGGTTGCCGCAATTATAGAACATCATGTTGAAGTCCAGGTCCCGGATCAAGGTCGCCCAGAGCTTGAGTCCTTCATCGTACAGCCTGACGTTTCCCTGGGTCCGCTGGTTGGCGCGAACAATGGCCGTATTTCGCCCTGAGCCGCCGAAACCCACGTACCTTCGTTCAATGACTGCCACGTTGTTCATACCGTGTTCTTTGGCCAGGAAATAGGCGGTGGCCAGGCCATGAATCCCCATGGGTGAACCCTCCTTGGTTGACTATTCGAGTGTATATAGGATGAAAATACGATTGAAAAGTTGTCTAGCATAATGAAACAAAAAATGTCAATAAATTTCTTTGAAAAGAGATTTCAGCCCTAATGCATGAAAAAAGGTTGACTTTTTTAGTAGAATTGCTGTAATCT
>JAFDGR010000010.1 GCA_019309145.1 Deltaproteobacteria bacterium
AGTTGATCTTGTCGAGATGAGGAGTTGAAATGGAACTGGTATTCTTGGGAACAGGCGCGGCGTGGGGGTTGCCGGAACTCCACTGCCCGTGCAGGATATGCGAGGAAATGCGGCGAAAGGGTGAGCACAGAACAAGGACTGCCCTCCTTTTAAAAAGCACTTCTCCCCTTCTTATCGACTGCGGACCGGATATCCGGGAGCAGCTTTCACTGCAACCGGCTGAGGTGCCGGGGGGTGTCCTCATCACCCATGAACATGGGGACCATTACCTTGGGCTGGATGAGCTTTTCGTGTATAAGCGCCTCATGCCCAGGGGCGCCTTCGAGCCGATCCCCGTCTACCTGAGTGCACAAAGCTGGGAAGTAATCAGCAAACGGTTCGACTACCTGGAAGACATGGGGGTCATAAAGGTCGTCCTGGTTGAGCCTGGACGCTGGTTCACCCAGAAGGAATGGAGGATATTTCCCTTTAAGACAGATCACGGATCTTTCGCGGCCGGTTCCCTGGGATTTTTGGTCACGTGCAGGGAGGCGAGCGGCAATGAAGTCAGCATGCTCTACACCTCCGACTTCATGGACCTTCCTGCCCTGCCGGAGGAACTTTTTCGTCCTGATTACCTGGTGATACAATCGTTCTGGCTCAATGAACCCCGTGAGAACCGACCCCGCCACATGAGTTTTCAGCGTGCCCTGGAGTTCATTGCCCGCCTTGCCCCGCGAAAAGAAACCTTCCTGGTACACATGGGCGACGCAGATATGGTTCCGGGAGACCCGGCCAACAATATGTTGAAAAAGTACCGGCCCCTGGATCCCATGAAGCCGCCCGGCGCACACACGCCGTATCCCATTCCTCTGAACCAGGATCAATGGCAGAAAACGGTCAACAGGATTCTGGAAGACAGGGGTCTCAATTATAACGTGACAGTGGCTTACGACGGCCTCACGGTCGTGTTCTAGGGGAAAAGCATCTGGGCTTATGGCCCAGGCCTTTGCTAGCCCGTTCCCGCAGTGATTCTTTTGGCGATAGCCCGTGCAGCGATAATGCCGCTCGCGGATGCCTGGAGCAACCCCCGGGTAATACCGGCACCATCCCCGATGGTGAACAGGTTGTTCACTTGGGTTTCCAGGTCCCGTGAAATCTCAATCCTGTTTGAGTAAAACTTGACTTCCACCCCATAGAGAAGGGTATGCCGTGAACACGTCCCCGGTGCGAGTTTTTCCAGGGCCTGGAGCATCTCGATAATACTCAGCAGATGCCGGTAGGGAAACACGAAACTCAAGTCGCCCGGGGTCGCCTCGGGAAGGGTGGGCCGGGTGAGCCCCCGGGCGATCCTCTTTGCGGTGCTCCGTCGCCCCGCGAGCAAGTCCCCCAGCCGCTGGACAATGACCCCGCCCCCCAGAAGGTTGGCCAGTTGCGCGACAGAACGCCCATAGGCAATGGGATCATCAAACGGCTCAGTAAACGCGCTGCTCACCAGGATGGCAAAATTGGTGTTATCGCTCTTCTTTCTCGCGTAGCTATGCCCGTTTACCGTCACAATGCCGCCGTTCTCTTCCGTCACCACCTCGCCGTAGGGATTCATGCAGAACGTCCGGACTTTTTCATCAAATGTTTTTGAATAATAGATCAGTTTTGATTCGTAGGTGATATCCGTAATCTCCTTGAGCACGGGGGCGGGCAATTCCACCCGAACGCCGATATCCACCGACGTTGCCCTGGTGGTGAGCCCCAACCGTTCCGCCTGATCTTTCATCCACCGCGCTCCTGATCTCCCGGGCGCGGCAACAATAAACCTTGCCTTCACCGTACGGCCGTCAGAGAGCTTGACTCCCTGGATTGTTCCTCCTTCGGTGAGGATGTCCAGGGCCCTGGTTTCTGTGGCCATGTCCACCCGGCCTGCCAGGGACTGTCTGAAACGTCCCAGGATCGCCAGGCAGTTATCAGTGCCCATATGGCGTATCCGGTCGGGGATCAGATCAAGGTCGGCCAGCCGTGCCCGATCAGCCAGATCTTCAAGTTGCGGCGTGTGCTCACCGAACACCCGGTCCGGGGCCCCATGTGCGGCATAGATGCCGTCCGTGCGTTCAAGGAGCTGGAGCAGATCCCTTTCCTCCATGAACTCCTTGAGGACACCGCCGACCTCCGTGGAAATGGTTAGTTTCCCGTCGCTGTACGCGCCGGCGCCGCCCCATCCACAAAGTCGTTCCTCAGGGTTGTGATGATCGCGATCAGGGAGATCCTTGCCCTGTTCCACCAGCAAGACCGGTTCGACACCCAGATCCGCCAACGTCAAGGCCGCAAAGATGCCGGCAGGGCCTCCGCCAATAATGACAACCTCGTAGTCCATACTTTCTTCCTTCCTGAACAAACAAGATAGGGTTCAGAAAAACCAACAGGTTCTTAGCACAGCAACAAAGAGAAGTAAAGGATTCAGGTCACCGGATAACAGGGACCCGGACCAATTCAACCGTTGACTTGCCGCCCCAATAGTGCTATTTTTCCGGCTAAAGTCGACAAAGATATCGTGCTCTTAAATCATGAACCTTTTTGGAAAGGATGGTAACGTGGCCCAGGATTCGGCACCGCAATCCTTGATTCCCTATCTTGACAGCACGGAACATCCTTTTGCTTTGAAGATCACATTCCCCGTCCGGACGCCTGATTTCCGTGAGGATGGCGCGGATCCGTTTATTACCCTGAACGACACCGCCCCCCTGACGCGCCTTGTCATGGGCAGGGTGATCACGAATACCGGATACGCCCTCAAGGACCTGTATCTGCTTCTCCAGCGGGACGCATACCAGGTATCCAAAGCCTCTCCCGATCCGTTCAACAACACAGACATCGAGCGTTCCTGGCAGGAGGCAGCCCGCCTCTTCGCAGACCCGGAAAGAGGCGGCTTCAGCTTCGCTTTCCAGCCGGCAGAAGGGAAAGGCATCCTCCCATTTCGATCTCTTTTCTATTGTGCATTAAAGGATCTGTTTTTTCATCCTCCCTGTCCTTCATGCGGCGGGCTCCTTGAACTCTGCACGGTTGATGACATGCTTGAAACCGCGGGCCTTTCACCATACTCTTCCAGCCTCCAACGCTCTCTCTATTGTCCTTCATGCGTTGATGCAGGGAATATGCCGAGGTTCTTTGCGCCCCGCAAGGAAGACAGCGACCCTCCTGTCCTTGCAGACCTCCACGACCTTATCAGGGGATTTGGACAGGTCCTGGGGAATACCCAGGCGTCTTTTCCCTGCTCTTTGTGCCCTGAAAATGCTGCGTGCTACGGCAGTGAAGAAAAAGCGGCAACGAGAATCCTCCCGTTTTCCTTCTTCCCCTTTTATCTCATGGCCTTTGATTCCTATCCCGTGGATGCCATGGAGTACCTGAAAGCCCCGTCCCCAAAGACCATGTCGGCACCGGAGGTGGTTGAGGAACCCCGAAAAGAGGCCCACGTCCAGCCCGATACACGCCCGGAAGAACCGGAAGAAGACTCCGCCGCGGTCATTGATATCCTCCTGGCCCTGCGGAAAAAATGGGAGGCAAATCTTGTGAAGGCCGAGAAGGCCCCGGAACAGGAGATAAAGGAACTCCCGGTGGATATGCTCGAAAAAACCATGATCTTTTCCCCCGCCGAAATGGAGATGACCCCGCCGCCCGCACAAAGGCCAACAGAAAAAGAAGCACCGCCCCCCATCCCTGAATCCCCGCAGGCTCCACCCGGGGAAGTGGTTCTGGAAAAAACCATTATTTTTTCCCCGGGAACAACACCGGCAACGCCTTCACCCACGGAAAAACCGCCCGGGAAAGCACCACCGGCCGCACCGAAACCCCAGCGGCAGCCATCCGGAGAAATATTGGAAAAAACCATGATCAGGAGCCCGGACCGGGAAAAGCATGACGCGCCGGAGCAAGCAAAGAAGACCAACAAGACAGAGGCTATCCCGGAAACGGTCATCATGTCCCTGGATGATCTGAAAGGAAAAAAATGACACCGAGCGCGACTTCAACGGGTATTTTGGCCGCAGAGGTCAAAAAAATGGTTCATGAAGCGGGCCCAAATGCCGAAAGGCTTGTTGAAGCATTTCTTGAAAAAGAGCTTGGGTCCCTTTCCCCTGAGAAAAGGGTAGAGGCGCTGGACCACGTCATCGCGGCATTCCAGGAAGACCATGGGGTGGGCGGCGCACGGACTGATCTCGATACGAACCTGGTCGCGAAGCTGTTCTCCATGCTCCTGGGGGAACGAGTCGGGGAACTGGATATCACCTCCGAACAGGTTATCGAGCGACTGGCAACATCCCTGAACACGGTATTTGATTCCCTGAACGAGCTGATCACCGGTATTAATGCGACGCTCATGGGAAGGGTCTCGGGCACGGAAACCATTCGCTTTGTCATTGGATCTCAACTGGAACAGCAGGACGAATCCAAGTCTCTGAAGGGTTATGTGGACCAGATCAAGGAGGCCTTTGCCATTGCCCACCAAGCTTTCCAGGATGCGGCCATGACCAAGATGCGGGAAATCCTTGGAGAACTGGATCCCAAGAAAATCGAAGAATCAGCAGAAGGGAAACTCAAATTCGGGCCACTTCGCAAGGCCGAACTGTTTGACATTTATCAGGACAAGCACCGAACCCTCAGGAATTGGCTGGAAACGGGACTCCTCACCGAGGCCCTGATGAGGGAATTTGAAAGAATCTGCCAGCGACTCTACCAAGAAAAAGGAGGAGAGAAATGAAAAGATTGAGTATTGGCATGCTGGTCACGGCAGGGTTGTTCTTCATTTGTTCCTGTGCAAGCAAACCTCTGCCTCCTCCTGAGTTCGTGTACGGGAAAGGGGAAATCCAACTGCAATTACAGGCATCGCCGGACCTCAATACGTACGAAGGGAGCCCCCATACCCTGCTCCTCTGCCTGTATCAACTTAAGGACCCCAATGCTTTCAACCAGCTCACGGGAGATGAAGACGGACTCTACAAGCTCCTGGAATGCGGACCATTCGATCCCAGCGTCACCAATATCAAGCGGCTGATCATGCGGCCGGGCCAGGCAACCTCAGTCCAATTGGACCGGGCCGAAGGCACAAAATATGTAGGTCTTGTGGCCGGGTATTCACTGCTGAAAAAGGATAACATGATACAGCTCCTCAAGATCCCGGTGCTGGTAGAAAAGAAAGGGATCATTTCCCGCACCAAGGTACAAAAACCGGGGCCCCTCGTGCTTGATATCCTCCTGGGAGGACAGCAGATCAAAAAAGTGACTTCTCACGGAGCCCCCGGGGAAAAGTAGGATACACGACTCTCCCGGCCACAGGCAATATTCTCGCGTTATTGAGATGACATGCCCTGCCTCTTCAGGGAAAATCAGGGCGGCTTTTGAACATTTACGATCATGAAAGGGCATACCATTGGAAACCAGAAAACCACTGTTCTGGCACCAGGGTCTTTTCCTGCAGCCACACCACTTTCAGCTTCAAGATCAATACGTTCAATCCCTCCTGCTCCCGTACCAGAGATTCATTGAACCTTATCTCTGGGGAGTGGCCCAGGTAAGCGTCTCCAGCGCCGCCCTGGGCAATCGATCGTTTGAGCTGGTCAAGGGAGAGTTCCTGTTCCCTGACGGGGCACATGTGTCGGTTCCGGGGAACGGCCTTATTGAGCCCCGGTCTTTTGAAGATGACTGGATTGAAGGAGACAAGCCCCTGAATGTCTACCTGGGGCTGAAAAAGTGGGACGCATCAGGAGAAAACGTGACGGTGCTCCCGGAATTGCAAGGCATCGGCCAGGTGGCCACGCGGTTTGTGACAAAAACAGACCCGGATGAAATGGAGGACCTTTACCAACCCGGTCCCAAGGCCCAGATCAAGAGCCTCAACTTTGTCCTGCGGATATTCTGGGAAACGGAAAAGGATCAACTGGGGGATTACCTGCTGATTCCTGTCGCCCAGATCGAGAGACAGGGCGAGGACCTCAAACTCTCGGAGCGGTATGTTCCCCCCAGTTTGAACATGAACAGCTCGGAAAACCTGCTCCAACTGGTAAAGGAGATACGGGACCAACTGGCGAGCCGGGCACGCCAACTGGAAGAGTACAAGACCCAGAACGGGGTCCACACCGCGGAGTTCGGCAACCGGGACATGGTTTTTGTGCTCGCCCTCCGATCCCTCAATCGCTATGTTCCCCTCCTCTACCACTACCTGGAGTCCCCCCAGGTCCATCCCTGGCCTGTTTTCGGACTCCTGCGACAGCTCATCGGGGAATTGTCCTCCTTTTCCGACCAGGTCAATGTCCTGGGGGACGGCGCGGACGGCACCGCACTGCTCCAGACCTATGACCACCAGGACCTGGGGAGATGCTTCCGCTCGGCCCAGGCCCTGATCACCCAGTTGCTTGACGCTATCACCTCCGGGCCGGAATACGTGATCCGCCTGGTGTACGACGGGACCTACTTTGCCGCGGAACTTCCGCCCGCTATCTTCGAGGGCCGCAACCGCTTCTACCTGGTGCTGGACACAGAAGCGGATCCCACGGGCCTGCTCCAGTCCATAGAAAGCGTCGTGAAACTGGGGGCCCGTGAATCCCTGCCTATCCTCATCGCCCGCGCACTGCCGGGAGTGGGAATGGAGCACCTGGCGGTCCCGCCCCAGGAATTACCCCGCCGATCCCATTCCCTCTATTTTCAGATCGATCATCATTCCGACCAGTGGTCACCCGTGGAAAAGGGACACAATATCGCTCTCTACTGGGACGATGCGCCGGAAGACCTCACCGTTGAAATGATGGTCGTAGGGAGGTCCTGAGCATGCGACTGACCGACTGTTTTTCCGAACTCATCGCCTATGTTATCTACTTCCTGAAAGCCGCGGACCAGCGGGAAACTCCGTTTGACAAGGTGCGCACGGACATCCAGCGACTCCTGTCCCAAGCGGAAACAAGCGCCAAAGGCGCGGGAATTTCGGACGCTGATTTTGATCTTGCCCGGTTCGCCGTGTGCGCGTGGGTGGATGAAAGCATCCTCAGTTCTTCGTGGCAGGGAAAGCCCGAGTGGCAGCGGGAGCCGCTGCAGCGGCTTTACTATTCCACGGCAGCGGCCGGTGAGCTGTTCTATGAAAAACTGAACACCCTGGGACTGCAGCAGCACGACGTGCGTGAAATATACTTTTTATGCCTTGCCATGGGTTTCAAGGGCAGGTATTGCAATGAAGGGGATGACTTTCTCCTGGATCAGCTCAAGACGTCAAACCTGAAACTCCTGGCAGGGAGTTCCATCGGCATTCCCTCCATTGAGAAAGAAAACCTGTTCCCTGATGCCTATCCCGCGAGCTCCGATGTGGCGGTTGCCCGGGGGAAAAAGAGCAGGCTGAACCCGACGGTCCTGGTTGCCCTGATCGGTCCGGTGGCCCTTTTCGGCCTTCTTTTCTGGATTTATCGATTCATCCTGGGAAGTGTGGCAGATAACTTCATGAGCATGGTGCCGTAATATGAAACAGCTCCTTCTGACAATTGCCAAGGTATGCCTGATATTGCTCGTCTGTTTGCTCGTTCTCCTCGTCAGTTTCGGCGTGGTACTCAGTCTTGACTGGCCATGGTGGACAGGCTTCTTTATCCTGCTGGGACTGGTGGGGCTTTTCATAGGGGTTCTCTTCCTGAAAAAAATGCTCACCAGGCGCCACGAGCAGCAGTTCGTCAATCAGATCGTGGAGCAGGACAACCGGCGTCTCAAAAGCCTGAGCGACAAGGAAAAACAACAATCAAAGGCCCTCCAGGAACGCTGGAAAGAGGCCGTGGAGACCCTGCGTCGTTCCCACTTGCGAAAATACGGGAATCCCCTCTATGTGCTTCCCTGGTACATGGTGATCGGGGAAAGCGGGTCAGGGAAGACAACCGCTATCAAGAGCGCCAGGCTGTCTTCCCCCTTTGCCGGAGAAATCCAGGCTTCAGGCATCTCGGGTACCAAGAACTGTGACTGGTGGTTCTTTGATGAAGCGGTGATCATAGACACGGCCGGACGATATGCCATTCCCGTGGATGAAGGCCGGGACAAGGACGAGTGGAATAAGTTCCTCAATCTTCTGGTCAAATACCGGAAGAAAGAGCCGCTCAACGGCCTCATCGTTACCGTGGCCGCGGATAAACTGCTGGAAGACACCTCCCAGGTGCTCGAGCAGGACGGCATCCACATCAGGCGCAGGATCGATGAACTCATGCTGGCTCTGGGCGCAAAGTTCCCTATCTATGTCCTGGTCACCAAGTGTGACCTTATCCAGGGCATGACCCAGTTCTGCGACCAACTCCCGGACGGGGCCCTTGCCCAACCCATGGGGTCCGTCAACGAGGCCTTGTCCGCGGATGTGGGCGCCTTTCAGAACAAGGTCATGGATTCCCTGGGTGAACGCCTCCGACAGCTCCGGCTTTTGCTCCTCCACGAAAAAAAGGATGAGACCGCGGGCCCGGGTCTGCTGCTCTTTCCCGAGGAATTTGAACGGCTGAGGCCTGGTCTGACCTCCTTTTTACAAGGTTTGTCCCAGGAAAACCCTTATCAGGAAACACCGCTCATGCGGGGCCTCTTTTTCAGCAGCGGCCGCCAGGAAGGGACCCCCTATTCCCATTTTCTCAAAACCCTCGGCCTGATAGAGGAAAAGGAGGTGCTTCCCGGCACCAACAAGGGACTTTTCCTGCATGATTTCTTTGCCAAGATCCTCCCCTCTGACCGGGGTATTTTCGCCCCCACCCAGAAGGCCCTCGAATGGAGCCGGCTCACCAGGAATCTCGGCCTCACCTCGTGGGTGGCCCTGGCAATAGCGGTCTGCGGACTCCTGAGTTTTTCGTTCGTCAAAAATCTGAGCACCCTCAGGGGTGTTTCCGGTGAATTCAAGGCGCCTCCCGTGCTGAAAGGAGAAATCCTCGCGGACCTCGGTGTTCTGGACCGGTTCAAAAAGGCCGTTGCCAAGGTGGAAAAACGAAATGAGGGCTGGTGGATGCCCAGGTTCGGCCTCGACGAAAGCAAGGCCGTGGAATCCAGGCTCAAAGAAAAATACTGCCTGCAGTTTCGAAAAGGCTTCATGACGCCCCTTGACACCCTCCTGACCAAAGAGATGGCAGGCTTTTCCGCCCGCACGGATGACGACATACTGAGCAGAAACATAGCCTACCTGGTGCGCAGGATCAATCTGCTCCGGTCCCGTCTGCAGGGAGCGGACATGCAAGCGCTTGGAAACATGCCGACTCCCCCTTATGAGGCAGTCATGTTTCAGGGAGACCGGGATCTTGTCCCGGAAATAAAGGGAAAGCTGGCCCAGCTCTACCTGTATTACCTGACCTGGGGTCATGATACCACTGTCCTCAACAAGGAGATGATCAACCTCCAGAAATGGCTCGCCCATATTGTCCGGCTCAAAGACAGCGATTTGCGGTGGCTTGTGGCCTGGGCCAATGACCAGGAGAAGCTCCCGCCGGTCACCCTGGAGGATTTCTGGGGCGGGACCAATCCCGTGGAGGACACGAACATGGTCCAGCCCGCTTTTACCCGGGCGGGCAAGAAGGCCATAGCTGATTTCCTGAATGAACTGGAAGCAGCCTTACCGGATCCCGGCCCTCCCATGATCGCCCGGCAGAAAATCGATTTTGAAACCTGGTACCGGTCCGCCTACCTGGATTCATGGTATCGGTTCGGCGCCCGTTTCTCAGCAGGGAGCAAGCGGCTCAAGCAGCAGGATGAACGGCTGCAGATGGTGGCCAGGGCATCGGAAAACGGCGCTCCCTACTTTGCGCTCCTGGACAGGATGGCAGCGGAACTGCAGGACTACAGTACCCAAAAGGAGCTTCCTCCGTGGGTTGAACGTGTCTTTGACTTTCAGGACCTCAAGGCACAGGCAAAGCAAATCAAGAACATGAAGGGTAAGAGCGCCTTAGGAAAGGCCCTCCCCAAGGGGAAACAATTGATCTCCACCATCAAGAGGACGCTCCGAGCCACCGGCAAGAGCAAGACCATGAAGGCGCAACTGAAGGGCGGCAAGGCCTTTCTCGCATACCAGGATGCCCTCAAACAACTTGGCCCGGTGGCGGAATCCCGGAAGGTGGCTTACCAGGAGGCGATTCAGCTTTTCGGGGAAGACCCCGTCACCGGCAAGTCCTCCTTTTTTACGGCAAACCAGTCCATATCCCGGCTCAAGACCCTGATCGGCACCGGGAAAGAAGGCGAGAAAATGTACTGGGCCCTTTTCGCCGGGCCCCTCAGCCTGATTCGTGATTTTGTGATTACCGAGACGGCATGCTATCTCCAGAGCAAGTGGGAAAAGGATGTCCTGGTGGAAATCCAGGGGATTCGAGACCAGAGAGCCCTGCAGAAAATCCTCCTGGGACAGGGCGGCCTTACCACCAGGTTCGTGAAAGGTCCGGCCGCTCCTTTTCTGAGCCGGAGTCTCAGGAAAGGATACTATCCCAAACGGGCACTCGGCGGTCATATCCCCTTTTCACAACCCTTCCTTAAGTTCCTCACCAAGGGGGTGGCACGGCGAAGAGCTGTTCAGGCGCAATACAAGGTGACCATCAAAGGGCTCCCCACGGATGCCAACCAGGGGGCCAGGCTGCGCCCCCAGGCAACCCATCTTGAACTCCAATGCGGGGACACCACCCAGAAGCTTGATAACTACCAGTTTCCGGTCCGGAAAACCTTTAAATGGTCTCCCGACTCCTGCGGCGATGTGCTTTTCAGGATCGAGGTGGGCAACATCGAGCTGGTAAAAAGATACACGGGTTCTTATGCCTTTCCAAAGTTCCTCCGGGATTTCAGGTCAGGGCAACGGATCTTTCGCAGGCAGGAATTTCCCGAGCACGAGGCTGATCTGAAAAGGATAGGCGTGAAATACATCAAGGCCAATTTCCGGTTCCGGGGGAACAAGCCGGTGATCGGGCTCCTGGGATCCGCCCCCGGCCGGGTCCCGCAGGAAATCGCAACATGCGCGACACAGGCAAATCAATAGGCGGCTGGCACTGGGCCGCGGCCGGCAAGCACCCGGCGGCCAAGGATTTCATGGAGGCGGGGGAACCATTTCCTCTCTTCGACGCCCTTTCCCAATGGATGGAGAAGGGGTACGAACAAGGAGTCCCGGGAAAAGATGTGACCTCACTCCATTCATGGAGGTTCTGGGCGAGAGGCGGAAGAAAAAACGCTGTTGCCTGCGGACTGCTGAAGGACAGTTGTGATAACATCGGCAGGCCCTACCCGCTCCTCATCATGGGGACGGGAGAGCTGGACGGATGGGAGGAGCACTGGGATCTCCTGCCCCTGGCATGCGAGACCACCTGGGGACAGATGGAGTCCTTTTCAACCCGCATGTACAGAACCTTTCAAGAACTGGAACAGGACCTCTTCGGGATGCGGGTCCCTGCTGCGCGGTGGGATGATTTCTCAGGGACGGATTTTTCCACGTACACGTCTTCACCCTCCCGGGAGCTGATAGAGGATTTTGTGCCGGGAGACGTTTTTTCCGTGCAACTGGAGGCCCTCCCTGCCCAGGATCAGAAGATGCAGATTCTTGCCTGGCACCGTCTTTGCAAAAACCACGTCAAGGATCTGCCGGTCATCGTTTTCATGGGCAATACCGGGGGAGAAGCGCCTCATCTTTACATGGCCCGGCGTGCTCTGGCTGTTGACGATTTCAAAAGGCTCTGGGCTGAAAATTCCGCAGAAAATGAGAGGAGTCACTGAATGGATCTGCTGTTGCTGGGCAAAGAGGGAATTGATCAAAAAAGCCCGACAGGCATCAATATCCGCTATGAACCGGAGTTTGATGAACTGCAGGCAGAGATCGACAAGCTCTCGTCGCCCACGTCCTCCGGCTCTTTTGACTGGGAAAAGATCATAAAGATCTCTTCAGAGATACTCGCCGGCAAATCAAAGGACCTTCTGGTGGCCAGCTATCTTGCTGTTGCACTCATCCATACACAAAAAGTCGATGGACTGTCTCTTGGACTGCACATCTATGGAGACCTCCTGGAATCTTTCTGGGACGATCTTTTTCCGCCCAAGAAGCGTCTGAGAGGACGCATCGGGGCAATCGAGTGGTGGATTGAAAAAAGTGCGTCCGTCCTGGAACAGTTGAAACCGGATCCACTTCCCCCGGAAAAGATCAAGGAACTCAAAGAAGCCCTTGAAAAAGTTGACCGACTCCTGAAAGACTACTTGGATGAACCTCCTTCGGTGCGGGGGATTGAGCGATATCTGGACATGATCCCTGCCCCGGTCGAAGAAGGACCTGAACTTGAAGCTCCGAAAGAGGCCGAGCAAAAGGATTCCGGAGCCCGCGCCCAGCCTCAGCCGCAAAAGGGCCCAGTAGCCCGAGAACCCGAGACCATTGCCTCGGACGAGGATGCACAGAAGGTATTCCGCCTCGGTCTTCAAAGCATTCGGAAAGCGGCTTTCCACCTCAGGGAATCAAATATCGGGAACCCGGCGCCGTACCGATGGACGCGTTTCATTGCCTGGGCACCGGTGGCATCCCCTCCCCCTGCCACGGACGGCAAGACCATGATCCCTCCACCGTCGCCCCAGATTCTGGCGGATCTGGATACGTTCCGGGATGCCGGAAACTGGGAGGCCTTAGTGAAGCTGGCGGAGACAACCCTTCTCCAGTCCATTTTCTGGCTTGACCTGAACCGTTTCAGCTGGGAAGCACTCGGCAACATGGGGGAACAGTATCAGGATGCCCAGAACGCGATCGGCCAGGAAACAGCCCTTCTGCTCCATCGTTTTCCTGAACTTGCGGGGCTCTCTTTTTCAGACGAAACGCCGCTGGCCGACAACGATACCCGACAATGGATCGGAAACATCAGGCTCGGCCCCGGTGGTGGAGAGGAAGCAGCAGGCCCGATTGGTTCCACCGGATCTGACGCGGAAACAGAAGCCATGACCCAAGCCATTCAAAAGGCCATGACCCTGGCCAGGAAGAAGAAGACGGCCGAGGCAACACGATTGCTGCAGCAGGGCCTTCAAAGCAGTGCTTCTCCCAGGGACAAACTCCACTGGAGAATGGCCCTTGCGGAGGTCCTGATCCGGGCGAAGAAAACAGGGCTTGCCATCCCGCACCTGGAGGAAATTCTGCATATCCTGGAGACCTATCGACTCGAAGAATGGGACGCCGGCCTTGCCGTCAAGGCACTGAAAATCGCGCACACGGGTTTTGAGGCAGACCCGAACGAGAGATCAAAACAGGAAGCATCGAGAGTGCTCTCCCGCATCTCAACACTCAACCCTGTTGAGGCCTTGCGTCTGGTGAAAAAGTAGCTTCTGCTCCGGGGGTATTCCGTATTGCTACTTTTCCAATTTCATGGTAGGAAGTGAACATAAATTCGAACAAAGGAGGGGATTATGGCCAAAGAAGCATCGGTTGCACCAAGGGAAAGGGTAAACATTGTCTATCGCCCGGCAACGGGTGATGCCCAGGAAGAGGTGGAACTTCCTCTGAAGGTCCTCGTCATGGGGGATTTTACCGGAAAACCGGACGACCGCCTTGTGGAGGACAGGGAACCAATCAATATTGATAAGGACAACTTTAACGAAGTGCTCAAGGCCCAGAACATTCAAATTGACGTGACGGTTCCAAATAAGATCTCCGGTGAGCCTGACGAAGATATGAACGTCTCCCTCAAGTTCGAATCATTGAAAGACTTTGGGCCTGAAGCGGTGGCCAAGAACACGCCGGAGTTGAATCGCCTCCTGGAACTCAGGGAAGCCCTGGGATCACTGAAAGGTCCGTTGAGCAACATTCCTGCCTTTCGAAAAAAAATCCAGGAATTGGTCAAAGATGAAGACGCACGGGAAAAATTATTGAAAGAACTGGGCGTAGAAGACAAATAGGTATAATGAGGAGGTGATTTCATGGCTGAAGAAGAAAAACAGGCTGCCTCTGCTGAGGAGACAACCGAAGAGCTTTCAATTTTGGACGAGATCGTCCATGCCACCAAGCTCCAACCAACAGATGAAGCGTATGATGTGACAAAAAAGGGTGTGGAGGCCTTGATCGCCCAACTCCTTGAACCGGGGCGGGAAGTACCGAAGATCTCCAAGGCGGTGGTCGATGATATGATCGCGGAAATCGACAAGAAACTCAGCCTGCAGCTTGATGCCATCCTGCATCATCCGGAGGTGCAGAAACTGGAATCGGCATGGCGCTCCCTGAAATTCCTGGTAGACCGGACCGACTTCAGGGAGAACATTAAGCTGGAAGTAGTCAATATTTCCAAAGACGACCTGCTGGATGACTTTGAGGACGCCCCTGAAGTGCCGAAATCGGGACTCTACAAGACGGTCTATACGGCGGAGTATGGACAGTTTGGTGGACAACCGTACGCGGCCATGGTGGGCAACTATGAATTCGGCTATGGCCCCCAGGATATTAAACTGCTCCAGTACGTGGGCAGTGTGGCAAGCATGGCCCACGCGCCGTTTATTGCCGCCGCCGGGCCCCAGATGTTTGGATTGGACAGTTTCAACGGGCTCCCCGACCTCAAGGACCTCAAGTCCATCTTTGAAGGCCCGCAGTACACCAAATGGCAGTCCTTCAGGGAATCGGAAGACGCCAGGTATGTGGCGCTCACCCTTCCAAGGTTCCTCCTTCGCCTTCCCTATGGCCCTGATACCCAGCCGGTGAAGGCCTTCAACTATGAGGAAGACGTGTCCGCCAACCACGAGCATTACCTCTGGGGAAACACGGCCTTCACGTTTGCCAGCAGGCTGACCGACAGCTTTGCCAAGTATCGATGGTGCGCAAACATTATCGGTCCCAAGGGAGGGGGCGCGGTGGAGGATCTGCCCCTGCATCAATATGAGGCCATGGGGGCAATCCAGACAAAGATCCCCACGGAGGTGCTCATCTCCGAGAGGAGGGAGTATGAACTCGCGGAAGAAGGGTTTATTGGACTCACCATGCGAAAGGGAAGTGATAATGCCGCCTTCTTTTCCGCAAATTCAGTGCAGAAGCCGAAATTCTTCGGCATCAGCAAGGAAGGCAAAGAGGCTGAGCTGAACTACAAGCTGGGACTCCAATTGCCGTACATGTTCGTCATCAACCGGATGGCCCATTATCTGAAAGTCATCCAGCGTGAAAACATCGGCACCTGGAAAGAACGGACTGACCTGGAAAGGGAACTCAATACCTGGATCACCCAATACGTGGTGAACATGGATAACCCGGCACCGGAGGTCAGGAGTCGGCGACCCCTCCGGCAGGCACAGGTCACCGTCGAGGACGTGGAAGGGGAGCCGGGTTGGTACCGGGTCGGGCTCAAGGTCAGGCCCCATTTCAAATACATGGGCGCCTTCTTTACCCTCTCGCTGGTAGGAAAACTGGACAAGGAATAATAGGGATTGGAAAGAAAATCAACAATTCAACTGAACATGCTCAACTGAAAGGAGGATCAACACTATGGCAATGACAGTACATCTTTTCTTGAAGGCCAATGGACAGGATATACAAGGTGATTCGACGATCGAATCACTAGATAGGGCGGACTCAATCGAGTGCCTTTCGTATACCGATGCTGTGCGAACGGCCCGGGAGGCCTCATCGGGGATGGCAAGCGGTGAGAGGACCTACGAACCCATCAGGATTACCAAGCGGGTCGACAAAAGTTCACCGCTCCTGTTTAAGGCCCTAACGAACAATGAGGTTATTGAGGCCACCTTCCGGTTCTACAGACCCAACCCGGCCGGGGACGGGACCACTCAACATTTTTATACGATTGAGATCACCGAAGCAAGAATCGCATCATACAACCGTATCAGCCCTGATGTCATTGATCCGGCATCAGCAAATGCCCCGCCCACGGAGGAAATTGGTTTTGTTTTTGGACGAATCGTCCAAACATACGAACCTGATGGGATAGAGCACGAAGATCATTGGTCTCAAAGGACGTAGTGTTTTGTTCGTCTCTCTTGGGAGGATCACTGGTGCTTTTTCGCGCGATGCGTCCTGTCGGTGAAAAGGCACCAAAAAATTTATTGTATAAGGGAAAATAGGCTGCTCAGTGTTGAGATTTCATGGCAAAAGACAGGCTCCTTGAAAGGATTCGAAAACGGCAGAAAGACCCGCGCGTCCGGCGGAAAGAGGACCCGAAGGAAGTCGTGGATTCGGTACTGCGTCACCTCCAGCGAATTCTCAATACCAGACAAGGCAGCGTTCCTATTGCTGACGATTTTGGTTTACCCGATCTGACGGAATTGCACCTGGATTACCCTGACTCGCTCAGGATGTTTGAGCGGGCGATCCGGCAAACCATCCAAAAATTTGAGCCGCGGCTAAGCGGTCTCCGGGTTCGTTTTGTGCCGGACGAGGAGGATCCCCTTTCCCTGCGTTTCCAAATCGTCGCCAAGCTCGAATCAGAAGGATACAAAGACCCTGTGCGCTTTGAGAGTATCGTGGGCTCCGATGGAAAGATACGTATAAAGCGCTGAAGAAAGGTTCGTTGAACAATTATGTTTAGCCGCTACTTCCAGCAGGAACTGGAAAATCTGAGGGACCTTGGCCAGGCCTTTTCCCAGGCCCATCCCGCAGTGGCCCCCATGCTGAGCGGAGCGGCCGCCGATCCTGATGTGGAGCGACTCCTGGAAGGAGTAGCGTTTCTCACGGCACTCCTGCGGGAAAAGCTCGATGACGAATTCCCCGAGATTGTTCATGAGCTGATCCAGATGATCTGGCCCCACTACCTGCGGCCCATTCCCGCCACGACCATCGTCGCGTTTCAGCCAAAACCAGCGCTGAAACAATCCATGAAGATCCCCGCCGGTATCTCCCTCAAATCCGCGCCCATAGAAGGAACCGCCTGCACCTTCAGGACCGCCTATGATGTTGATATCCATCCCCTCACACTTCTGGATGCCGCCCTGGATGAATCCGCGGGCCACCCCCCTACCATCCGGCTTGAGCTGAAACTGGACGGCATGAAGCTCGACGAGTGGCAACCCGGCGCTCTCCGGTTCTTCCTGTCGGACAGTTTTGCCGGTGCCGCGGATCTCTCCATGATTCTCCAGCGGCACACGAAGAAGATCACCATCAGTTCTCCGGACGGAGGACGTCCCGTTTTCCTGGAACCGGACGCGCTGCGACCGGTTGGTTTCTCCCTTGAAGAAGGCCTGATCCCTTACCCTTCCAATTCTTTTCCAGGCTATCGGATTTTACAGGAATACTTCATCTTGCCGGAAAAGTTCCTTTTTCTTGAGCTTGCTGGCTGGGAAAAATGGGCAGAGAGGGGTGATGGATCACGCGTTGAAATTGTATTTGAACTTGACCAGGCTTCCATCCCCTTTCCACGGGTCAGGAAAGAAAGTTTTGTTCTTTATGCCACCCCGGTCGTCAATATCTTTTCCCACGAGGCTGACCCCATACGCCTTGATCACCGGAAAACAAGCTACCTCGTGCGACCCGCCGGGACCAACGTGGATCACTACCAGGTATACTCCCTGAAAAACGTAGTGGGATATGTCCAGGGAACTGCCGAGGAAAGGATCTATCTCCCGTTTGACCTGTTTCATAGGGAACAGGGGGATTTTTCGGTCTACCACGTGAAGCTGAGAAAGGCCCCTATTGCGGAAGGCATAGATGTCTTCCTCTCCGTGGCCTATCCACCCCAGGGGAGCATACCGAGGGCCGAAACCCTTTCCATTGAACTCCTCTGCACGAACGGCGCGCTTCCGGAAAACCTGCAACCAGGAGATATCTGCGAGCCCACCAGCAGCTCTCCCGAGTTCGTGACCTTCCGGGATATCAGGCCGGTTACGCCGAACGTTCTTCCCCCCCTGGGCACCAATCTCCTCTGGCAATTGCTGGGACATCTTTCGCTCAACTTTTTGTCCCTTACCACGGCGGAAAATCTGAAAGCTCTCCTGGAACTCTATATTTTTTCCGAAAGTCGTGACCGGCCTACTGTGCTCGCCAATCAAAAAAGGTTAAACGGAATCGAGGCGGTAAGCACCGTCCAAAAGGACCGTATCGTCAATGGGGCAATCATCAGGGGGCAGGAGATTGAACTGGGAATGCGGCAGGACCATTTTGCAGGCCCTGGGGACCTGTTCCTCTTCGGCTCTATCCTGGACCAATTTCTCGGCGCTTACGCGACCATCAATACCTATACGCGCTTGAGCATCCATGAAAGCATCAAAGGGGAGACATTCCTATGGCCGCCAAGGCTGGGGAATCATACGTTGATATAAGAAGAGAATTCCTTGCCAGGCCGCATGCGTTCTCTTTTTTCCAGATCATGCGCCTGCTTCGTTTCCTGGAAAACAGGCGACTCAACCGAGGTACGCCGGGCAGCAGGAACAATGCCAACATAGCAGTGCGACCGGAACTTTCCCTGGCGTTTCCCGCCGCTGACGTCACAAAAATCGAACCGGCTGCCGAAGAAGAGGAGGGATTCCTTGTTACTGCCACGTTCCTCGGTCTCTATGGCACCTCGTCACCGCTGCCCACCTTCTATACCGAGGAACTCCTGGAAGAGGCTGCTGAAGATGAAAACGTCACCCGGGATTTCCTCGATATCCTGAACAGGCATCTTTACCACCTCCTTTTTCGCTGCTGGACAAAATATCGTCTCTGTGTGCAGGTGGTTGAGGAGGAAGATCCGAACCAGACCCAGAAGCTTTTCTGTCTCCTGGGCCTGGGAGATGAAAACGTACGAAAGGCAATCCCGGATAGTTATCACTTCATCCGGTACCTTGGCCTCGTTCTCCAGCACCCCCGTTCGGCCCTGGGGCTGAGAACGGTGCTCGCGGACGCCCTGGGGGGGATCCCCATAGACGTTGTCCCTTGCCTTCCCCGGATGGCCAAAGTCCCCGAAGACCAGAGGTGTTGCCTCGGATCCACCGGGTCCATGCTTGGCGAAGATACGTTTATCGGCGAAGCGCTCCTCGACCGGACGGGAAAATTTCGACTCATAATCGGCCCGGTTTCCGGGAAAGCGTTTCGCGAGCTCCTGCCGGGGAGCGCAAAGCACCGGCTCCTTACTTTCCTGACCGATTTTTACCTGGCTGCTCCGCTGGAGTACGACCTCGAAATCACCATAGAGGCCGGGGAAGTGGAAACAGCGTGTTTGGGTGGTCCGCAATGGGCGCATCTCGGCTGGAATACATGGGTATTTTCGCGGGAGTTCCGGGAAGAAACAACCGTCATCTTTCAACCCCAAAAGAGTGAAAAAGGAGCATGAGATGGTAAGCGTAGATATCAAGGCCTTGCTGAATCGACTGAACCAGTACTGCACCCGCTGCCTTGAAGCGGCAGCAGGATTGTGTGTTTCACGGACCCATTATGAGGTAACCATAGAACATTTTCTCGCCAAACTCCTGGAGGAACCCCAATCCGATGTTCCCCTGATTCTGCGGCAGTTTGACATCGACGCGGGTAAAGTGAAAAAGGCCATTGACCAGACCATCGAGGATTTCCGCACGGGAAACGCGGCCAAACCGGTTTTTTCCCCGCTGCTCATGGAACTCTTCCAGGAGGCATGGCTGGCCAGTTCCGTGGACCTTGGAGAAGGGAGGATTCGCTCAGGCGGGCTCCTGGTGGCCTTCCTCAACAAACCGACCCAGTTCGCCACCGGCTATTATGTGGACCTTCTCAGTCCCCTGAGCCGGGATGCTGTTCTTGCCCAGTTCCATGAAATCATCGCAAAATCCATTGAACAGCCCGCGGCGGGGGAACGCCCTGAACGGGAAGCGGCACCATCAGGGGACGGAACGGCTCTTGCCCGATTCTGCGTTGATTTTACGCAAAAAGCGGCCGCAGGGGAAATTGATCCGGTTTTCGGGCGGGATCGGGAAATCCGCCAGATGGTCGATATCCTCGCCCGGCGCAGAAAAAACAACCCCATCGTTGTTGGGGAGGCCGGTGTGGGGAAGACCGCCGTGGTGGAAGGCCTGGCCCTGCGCGTGGTGGAAGGGGATGTCCCTGACCTCCTCCGGGATGTTTCCATCGTGGGCCTTGACATGGGCCTCCTGCAGGCGGGCGCGGGCGTCAAGGGAGAGTTTGAAAATCGTCTCAAGTCGGTCATCAATGAGGTCAAATCCTCTCCCAAACCCATCATCCTGTTCATCGATGAGGCCCACACGCTGATCGGGGCCGGAGGTTCCGCCGGCGGAGGGGATGCCGCAAACCTCCTCAAGCCCGCCCTGGCCCGCGGAGAACTCAGGACTATTGCCGCGACCACCTGGTCGGAATACAAGAAATATTTTGAAAAAGACGCGGCCCTTGCCCGGCGTTTCCAGCCGGTAAAGCTGGACGAGCCATCCGTGGAGACCGCGGCCCTGATCCTCCGGGGTCTCAAGGAAAAATACGAGGAAGCGCACGGCGTGGTGGTCCGCGATGACGCGGTGGAGGCGGCCGCGGAGCTCTCCAGCCGGTACATCTCGGGACGCCAACTCCCGGACAAGGCCGTGGACCTGCTGGATACCAGTGCGGCACGGGTCAAGATCCTCCTGACCGCGAAACCGGATGTTATTGAAGACAGGGAGCGATCACTACAAGCCCTGGAACGGGAAAAATCTGCGCTCCAGCGGGATAAGGAACACGGGCTCCAGGTGGATGAGGAACGCCTCTGGAAAATCGATACCCTCCTTACCACGATCAATGAAGAACTGGCCGAACTCAAGGAACGCTGGCTCAAGGAAAAAGAGCTTGTGCAGAAAATCATTGAACTGCGCGATGCCCCTCAAGGAAAAAACAACGGCGCAGAAGCGGCCCAAGGCAAAAAGGACGACCTCCGGGAACAGATGGAAAAGCTCACCAAGGAACTGGAAGCGGTGCAGGGGGACTCGCCGCTCGTGCGCATCGAGGTTGACCCCGACATGGTCTCAAAGGTAGTGTCGGACTGGACCGGTATCCCGCTTGGAAAGGTCATGCGGGAAGAGGCCCGGAACGTGGTCAATCTTGAGGCAAATCTCCAGGAGAGGATCAAGGGTCAGGACCAGGCCCTCGAGAGCATTACCCAAGTGATCAAGGCGTCAAAAGCCGGGCTCAAGGATCCTGCCCAGCCCATGGGAGTGTTTCTCCTGGTGGGACCGAGCGGCGTCGGCAAAACCGAGACAGCCCTCGCGCTGGCCGATCTCCTTTTCGGCGGGGAACGTTTCATGGTGACCATTAACATGAGCGAGTTCCAGGAGCGGCATACGGTGAGCCGGCTCATCGGTTCCCCGCCCGGCTACGTGGGATATGGAGAAGGAGGCGTGCTCACCGAAGGAGTCCGCCAGCGGCCATACTCCCTTGTCCTGCTTGACGAGGTGGAAAAAGCCCACCTGGAAGTCCTGAATCTCTTTTACCAGGTCTTTGACAAGGGATCACTGTCCGACGGGGAAGGCCGGGTCATCGACTTCAAAAATACGGTCCTCTTCCTGACCAGCAACCTGGCGTCAGACGTTATCACCGAGCTGTGCGCGGGAGAGGAACCGCCGCCCATGGACACGGTCACGGCAGCTATCAGGCCGATCCTCAGCAACCATTTCAAACCGGCGCTCCTTGCCCGCATGACCATTGTTCCTTTTTACACGCTGCCGCCGGATATCCTGAAAGACATCGTGGTCCTGAAACTGGACAAGCTGGCGAAGAGAATGGAAGAGACCCACAAGACCAGGCTCAGCTATGCACCGGCCGTTGTGGAACAGATCGCGGCCCGATGTACCGAGGTGGAGACCGGGGCGCGCAACATCGACCACATCATGAACGGGACCATCCTCCCGCAACTCTCACGGGACATCCTCGCCAGGATGAGCGAGGAAGCCCTGCCCGCGGAAATAACACTGGGTGTGGCCGAAAACGGCGGCTTTGAGATCAGTTTCCAAGGAGGATAAAATGACAGAAGCCACGACAAGGTTCACCTTCGTTTCTCAGGCAGTGGAAGAAGATACCTTTGACGTTGTGCGATTCAGGGGTACCGAGGGTATATCCAGGCTGTACCAATTTGAAATTACCCTGGTATCGGAAGACCCGGAAATTGATCTGCGGGCAGTTCTCCAAAACCCTGCCACATTGACCATCATTCGAAATGACGGAGATGATACGGTCATTCACGGAGTCCCCTCGCTGTTTGAACAGCTTCACGAGGACGCTGACCGAATTTTCTACCGGGCCGTCCTGGTCCCCAGGCTCTGGCATTCCGATCTTTACCGCGAAAACCAGCTCTTCCTCGATAAAAGCGTGCCGGATATTATTGAAGAGATATTGCGTCAGGCCGGGTTGACCACCAATGATTACGACCTGCGACTGAGAGGGAGCTATGCCCAGTGGGAGTACATTTGCCAGTACGGTGAAACAGATTTTGATTTCATTTCCCGCTGGATGGAGCGTGAGGGCATCTATTACTATTTTCAGCAAACCGAGGATTTTGAAAAACTGATCATCACCGACAACTCCAGCAGTCATGAAAACATTCCTGACCCCAGCACCATTGAATACCACCCCCCGTCAAGCCTACGAGCCCGGGAAGAGGAAGTAGTGAGAGAGCTGATCTGCCGTCAGAAAATGCTCCCCAACAAAGTCATCCTAAGGGATTATAATTACCGGAGGCCAGACCTGGAGCTCCGGGGAGAGGCTGAAGTGGATTCCCAGGGACGCGGCGATGTTTATTTCTACGGGGAGCATTTTAAAACCCCCGAAGAAGGAAACGCGCTCGCCTCGATCCGGGCCGAGGAGATCCTTTGCAGGGAAAGGGTGTTCAGTGGTGAAAGCTCTGCTTCAACCCTTCGTCCAGGGTATCTCTTCCAACTGTCCGGGCATTACCGGGACGCGTACAACCAGCGACTTCTTATCACAGAGGTCGAACATGAGGGAGACCAGGCCGGTGCCCTTTTCGGAACTGATGAACATGGTGAAGAAACGAGCACAGAAATCACCTATATCAACCGATTTACCTGCATTCCTGCTGATGTCCAGTACCGCCCGGAACGGAGAACGCCGAAGCCACGTTTTTTTGGGACCATGAATGCAAAAGTGGATGCCTCTGACAATCAGTACGCGGAAATTGATGATGAAGGGCGCTACAAGGTCAGACTGTTTTTTGACCAGAGTGACCGGGGCACCGGCAAGGCCTCCCGATGGGTCCGCATGGCCCAGCCCTATGCCGGAGAGAATTATGGCATGCACTTTCCGTTGCACGGAAATACCGAAGTCCTTTTAACCTTTGTAAACGGGGACCCGGACAGACCGGTCATCGCCGGTTCCGTTCCGAACCCGGACACGGCCAGCCCCGTCACTTCCGGTAATCATACCCTGTGCATGATCAAGACCGGCGGCGGCAACCAGATTTATACGGAAGACAAAACCGGAGGCCAATTGATGAAATTGCAGTCCCCCACCGACAAAACCTTTGTCCGGATCGGCGCTGCAGACTCCGGGGGACCTTCCGGTATTGAGATCTCAACGAAAGCAAACCAGAAAACCAAGATTGAGCAAAAACGATCACTTGAAGTGGGTGGTGATACCGATGAACACTTCAAGGGTAACGTGAAAACAAAAACCCAGGGTGACAAGCAGTCAACAACCTTCGGCAAGACAGAGAGCAAAAAACTTTCGGAGGCCAAATCAACGACCGTGGGAAATGAGGAAATCCTCAATCTCGCCGGGCTCAAACTCACCACCATAGGACAGAGTGAACAGACCAAGGTCGCCGGTGAGAGAGCGCTCTATGTTGGCTCGGTTGATATTACCGGCATTGCCGGGAACACGAGTATCTGGGTCGGCACAAAGAGCCAGATAACCATCGCGGCGGTAAGTGAAATTTATGTGGGGGGAAAAAGCGAGGTATTTATCGGGGCCAAATCATCCGTTGCCGTCGGTGGGGCAAGCGAAATCTTTATCGGCCTCAAATCGGATATTAAAATAGGCGGTCTTTTTGAGTTGGTTGTTGCAGCAAAACTGGCCATAACCGTTGCAGCCAGCCTGGAACTTGCCGCCGGTCCAAAGTTAGTGAACACCCCCACAGGTATAAACAATGAAGGGATTAAACTGAGTCAATCTGCCATCAAGAGTTCCATGGCGGGCCTCACTAACTTCCTATGAAATCCACCGTGAGTGACAAAGGCCATAGGTAATATTTTGCAAACACCGCAAACCTTTCCGAGGAGGCTTTTTTTCAAATGGATAATGAGAAGATCATAGCCACTTCCGGGTCGACCGACAAATCAACAGGAATACCTAAATTTTCAGCGGAAGCAACCATTAAGAAAATACGGGCTGCTGGGATGAACAATCCTGAAATAGAGGAGGCTATCCGCAGAGCGGAACAGAATTATAATGATGCCTACCGGAAATACGGCTATGCCTTTCCCCCCATCGCCCTTCCCAATGAAGAAGAGAAAGCGCGAATGAAGGAAACAGTGCTGGCGAAATACGAGAAGGGAGAGAGTTTTTCGGGAAAGGATTTTTCGGGTATTGACCTGTCCGATATGGATTTGCGAGGCATCGACTTCAGGGAGGCATTCCTGGAAGGGGCCAATTTTTCCGGGGCCGACCTTCGGGGGGCCGATTTTACCAGGTGTGTCTTGGTGAGGACCAATTTCACAAAGGCATTCCTTCCCTCCGCCAAACTTTCAGAGGCGTGCCTGGGCCAGGCCAACCTCACGGGCGCGGATCTTAAAAAGGCGGATCTTACCCGGGCCGTCCTTGTTCAGGCTGATCTCACCGGGGCTATCCTGACCGAATCCCTCCTTGACGAAGCGGACTGTACGCGGGCGGTTCTCAGGGATGCCAACCTGGAGAAAGTGAGCGTTACAAAAGTCCGCTTCCTGGAATGTGATCTCAGCGGGACGAATCTTGCTGGTGCCAAGGCCAGCGATGCCATGTTTGTAAGGGCTGTTCTTGAAGGGACTGATTTTTCCAACGCTGACCTGGAGGCCGCCATCTTTGCAGGAGCAACAGGTAGCTCATTAAAAAAGTGAATTGGTACATTGAAGATGAAAGTCATCAAGCCACTCAAACAAGGCGTCCTCTACAAGACCTTTGAAAATAACAACAGGCCCTATTTTGTCGTGACTGTTTTCAGCTTCTTCCCGTTTACTCCTGCCGGGCACCTGCTCTCCGAGATCGACATGTGGAAATTTACAGCCCGGGAATTGGGAAAAGAGGCCATTCTTGACCTTGGTATGCCCAAGCCCAGGGGGGAAGTTGTGCTGACCGGGAGTTTTTTTTCGCCAAATGGCAGTCCCGTACCGGGTGGAAAAGTCCGTATCAAATTGGCTGGAATTGAGAAGACCCTCTATGTGTTTGGCAATCGCTCCTGGAAACGGGGGTCGGGAGGGCTCATGAAAATTACCGAGCCGGAACCCATAATGATCATAGATATCTCCTATGAAAACGCCTTTGGCGGGTCCGGATTTCCGCTCAATCCCGTGGGCAAAGGGTTGGAACTCATTCCCACCCAAAACGGCAAGGACCTCCTGCCGTTACCCAATGTCGAAAATCCAGAAGCTCTCATCACTTCCCCCAAGGACAGACCAGAGCCTGCTGGATTCGCTCCCCTTGATATGATGTGGCCACAGCGGGCTTCAAAGGCGGGAACGTTTGATGAAAAATGGCTCAATGAGCGTTTCCCCGGTCTTGCTGAGGACCTGGACTGGACTTATTACAATACCGCCCCTGCCGACCAGCAAATAGAAGGTTTTTTCACCGGAGATGAGCCGTTCGAAATCGAAGGAATGCACCCGCAAAAACAATCCCTTACCGGGACTTTGCCCGGAATCCGCTCTCGCTGTTTCATCAACCAGGAGATCAAAGGCAGGCCGGTCTTCAAAGAAATTGAGCTGCACCCCGACACGGTGTGGCTTTTTCCCCATGCTGAAAGAGGGATTGTGACGTGCCGGGGTACCATTGAAACGCTCACTGACGATGCGGACGACATTACGCACCTGCTCGTTGCCTATGAACGATTGTCCGACGATAAAAAGCCCCTGGACCACTATCAACACACCCTTGAAAAACGATTGGACAAGGAAAAAGGATACCTGTTTGGACTGAACGAGAAAGACCTGATACCGCCGGACGAGAAGTCCGGCTTTGCTGAAATCATGGATGACGATGAAACCAGGCTCATTGTTGGAGAGAAACTGCTCGCAAAAAACATGAAAAAAAGGGGAGAAATAGAAAAGGAAAAAATCAAGGCGAGGCTCAAAGAGGCCGGCATTAATCCTGAAAAGCTCGATCAGGGCCAACCTGCTGCCCCGGAAACAGACCTGGATACCATGGAAAACCTGGCAGATTTTGTCGAACAAAGCCAGGCCGAGGCCAAAGAAAAAGCAAAAAAAATTCTGGCAGAGCAGGGACTTGACTATGATCGACTTGTGGAAAAAGCCCGGAAACAACCTGCTCTTCGTCTCCGGTTTTCAGCAGAAGAAACCATTGCCCAGTTGAGAGAATCAGGGGAGCTCAACCCTACAATGGAAAAGCAGATCCACCAAGCGGAAAAAATGCTCAATGAAGCCTACAGGAACTACGGCCACTATTTTCCCCCGGCACTCCTTTCCTCCGCAGAAGACCTGGCACGGATGAAAGAGGACATCCTTGCGGGCTACCAAAAAGGAGAAAGCCTGGCCGGCGGGGATTTTACCGGCGTTGATCTTTCCAACCTCGATCTCAGCGGAATCGACCTCCACGGGGCTTTCCTTGAGAGGGCAAACCTTGCCGGGGCAAATCTTGAAAACGCAGACCTCAGCGATTGTGTCCTGGTCCGTGCTGACCTTTCCGGAGCAAATCTCGCTTCAACAAAAATGACTTCAACAGGCCTGGGAGAGGCAAAGCTTGACGGTGCTGACCTGCGAGAGGCAGACCTTGCAAAAGCGGTACTGGTTAAGGCAAGTCTTCCTAATGCAAATCTCAGGAATGCAAATCTTGAAGAAGCAGATTTTTCAGAGGCAGTACTTACCGATGCAACGATGACGGGGGCGGTCATGAAAAAATGCCGCTTTATGGAAAGTGATCTTACCGATGCTACCCTCGCCGGGGCTGATCTCAGCGAGTCTTTTTTTCTCAATGCCTCTTTGAAGAATTGCGACCTTTCGCGGGCCAATCTCTCTTCGGTCACATTGATCGGAGTAACCGCAGATCGGGCCTCGTTCAAGGAAGCTCAGCTAAACAACAGCCGTATCCTGAACGAATCATCTTTTCAGGAAACGGACTTTTCACATGCTGAAATGACTCAAGCAAATCTGAGAGGCTCAAACCTTTCAGGATCCCGTTTTGAAATGGCAGATATTTGCGGATCAGATTTCAGTGAATGTCAATTGCATAAAACAAGCTTCTATCAATCAAACGCAAAGGAAACCCAATTCGTAAAAGCGAACCTTACCGATTCTCGGATGGTGGCCATCAATCTGTTCGGGGGATCTCTCCAAAAGGCCAACTTGGACAATACCGACCTACGAGGGGCAAATCTCTGCATGGTTGACCTCATGAAAGTAAAATTCAAAAACACGAATATAGGCGAAGCCAATCTTGCCAAGACCTTCATTAACAGGTGGATCTCCAAATGAGTTCAGACAATATTTTCAACACCATTCATGCGCAAACAGAAGCCGGATCACGCCCCCGCCTGCTGTCGAGGGAACAAATAGAAGATTTGGTCAGCCGCGGAGAGGTTATTTCGAATGCGGATTGTTCCGCTATGGATCTGTCTCATATCAATATGGCAGGTGGAATCTTTGAGGACGTGAACTTTGGAAAGGCTGATCTATCAGGGGCACAGCTCAATGAATCCATTTTCCTCAAATCAGATTTCAGCGACGCCAATTTGACCGACTCAAATATCCATCTGACTGTTTTTAACGAGTGCCTGTTCAGGAAAGGACTTCTTGGAAAGGCAAATCTTACTATGGCTAAATTCATCGACGCTGATTTTTCGTCCGCTGATTTGAGCGGTGCCGACTTGACCCTCGCCTCCTTCGTGCAGTCGGATTTACGGAATAGCAATCTTTCCGGTGCCCTTTTGAGCCGCTCCGCTTTCCTGGAATCGGTTCTTACCAATGCCGACCTCAGCGGTGCTCATTGTGAACAGACCATGATGGTTGGTGTTGATTTTACGACTATCAACCTGCGTCAGACACTATTTCATCAAGTATTACTCTTCGATTCCCGATTTGCACAAATGGACTTGCAGGGCATGGATTTTTCCATGAGTCAGTTCAAGGGCTCTGATCTCACCGGCACAAATTTATCCAACGCTAACCTCACCCAGGCAGGCTTTGTGGAAGCGGACCTGTCGGGGGCGAATCTTGAAAAAATACAGGCCCCAATGGCCCTTTTCGTGAAAGCAAAAATGCCTGAAGCGAATCTCAACGGTGCAATATTAAACCAATCTGTTTTCCAGGAGGCAGACTTGACTTCGGCTGATCTCAGCGGGGTGGAAATGGTGGCTTGCGCCTGCAGGAAAGCGGTGTTCAGAGGAACAAGGTTCATCAGGGCCAACCTGACTGACAGTGATTTTTCTCATGCTGATCTCTCCCAGGCAAACATGACACTCGCAAACCTTTTCCGGGCGAAATTCCACCAGATTAAAGAGGAGCAAACCATTTGGACCGGTGCGAACAGGGAATCCGCCTTTGGTACGGACCCTGAACTGGCCGAGGCTGAACAGTGGCAACCGATCCTTTAATATGACATTTTTCATATTGGACGTTGAAGGGGGAAAGATGGAAAACCTGGCAAGACGATTTCAGGAACATGTGGTGATGCAGGATGTGGGCATTATTACCAGAGTCGACAACGGCATATATACGGTTGAGAGCCATTCCGGCATGCATGAGGCGCGGCAGGCCGTGAGCTGCCTGATAACCCCCCAGCAGAGCGACAAGGTCCTTGTTGCGGGGGACTATGCGGAAGGCATCTATGTGCTGGCTGTTCTTGAACGAAAAGGGGGGCGTGCGCAGACCGTTTCATTTCAGGGCGATGTGGACTTCAACGTAAAAGGTGGTCGCTTGTCAATAGCCTCCGAGAAAGGAATGGCATTCTCTTCGGCAGGCGACATCAACCTTGCCTCCTCTGAACTGAACATTCATTCCCTGAAAAGTGAAGTGCATATTCACCACCTCATTTTCAGCGGGAGTTTCTGGGTGGGGCAGGTGGAAAAAATCAGGATGGCCGTTACCGCTTTCGATTCATTCATTGAGCGTTTGACCCAGCGGGTAAAACGCTCGTACCGTACCGTTGAAGAGATCGACCGGTTACGCGCCGGCCGATTGGACTATCTCATTGATAAACTCCTCTCCCTGCGGGGCAAGTATGCCATGCTCACGGCGAAAGAGGACGTAAAAATCGACGCGGAACGGATTCACATGGGTTAGGAGGATTCCTATGTTTGCCAATACACAGATGATGGGAACAGATATGGGTTTCCCGGATGTATGTTTAACACCGGCACCTCCTTCGCCGGCACCGGTACCGATCCCCTATCCCAACGTCGCCATGGGTCCTACCGCCATTCCCTCCCAGGTGAAAGTGCTTATCATGTGTATGCCGGCCCACAATCTGGGAACCACGATACCCATGACAAACGGCGACAATTCGGGAGTGGCTATGGGGGTTGCATCGGGCACCGTGATGGGACCATCAAGGCATTTGACCGGTGCTTTTACGGTACTCATAGGAGGCATGCCGGCAACCCGTATGACCAGCGTTTCGCTCCAGAATTCAACGAACTGCCCGGGCATAAGACTCGTGCCAAGCCAGCCAAAAGTCCTGTTGCTAGCGCCGTGATCTCCGGGTCGTTCTAAAAAAAACAGTATGGTAATCCGTGCATTCCCGCCAACCTACATACAGCTATGATGCGGTTCCATACGAGAGTCATAGTTATCCTCAATCGCACCCAGACCACCTTGCCACCTTGGGAAGTCTTTTCGGCCTGAAACCTCCGCCTATAACCCATTGCCGCGTACTCGAACTGGGCTGTGCAAGCGGGGGCAACCTGATCCCGATGGCCTTTCGTTTTCCTGAAAGCACATTCGTGGGGATTGATCTCTCCATCAGGGAACTGGAACCCGGCAGGAAAACGATTCGAGACCTGGGCCTCAAGAATATTACTCTCAGGCACATGAACGTTATGGATGTCCATGATTCCCTTGGCAGGTTCGATTACATCATTGCCCACGGCATTTATTCATGGGTACCTGACAGGCTGCAGGACAAAATCCTGTCCATCTGCAGCAAGAATCTCGCGCCGAACGGGATAGCCTACGTCAGCTACAATACGTATCCGGGATGGCACATGCGCGGAATGATTCGCCACATGATGCTTTACCATACAAGTCACTTCCAGGATGTGAATGACAAAATCCGTGAGGCACGGGCCCTTATCGATTTCCTGGCAAATTCCCTGCCCGGGGAGAGGGATCATTTCGCTTTGCTGCTGGAAAAGGAACTTGATCTCATACAACGTTCAGAGGACTCATACCTTTTTCACGAACACCTGGAAGAACAAAATGCTCCGGTCTATTTTCATCAGTTTGTTGAGAGGGCTCAAAAGCACGGTCTCCAGTATCTTGCAGAAGCGGAGTTCTCATCAATGCTTACAAGCGGTTTCCCCAGGAAAGTCGCAGAAACGGTGGAAGGGATCAGTAACGATCTCATAGCCGCGGAACAATACATGGATTTTCTTCGAAACCGCCTTTTTCGCCAGACAATCCTTTGCCACAACGAGCTATCGCTGGAGCGTACCCTTGGGAGTAGCAGTCTGGAGCATCTTCTTATTGCTTCAAGAGCGACCCCCGAAAGGCTCCCGGTTGATTTGACCCCCGGCGTAAAGCAGGCGTTCAGGACAGTAACCGGAGCGTGGACCAAAAGCGATTTCCCGATTACAAAGGCTGCGCTGGCAATACTCCGGGATGCCTGGCCAAAGGCTCTTACCCTGGACACATTGCGCAAGGATGCAGAAGAGGTCGTCCGGGATACATTGCCAGCATTCCCCATGGATCCTCCCGGATACAAAGAATCCCTGGCAGAAGATCTTCTCCATTGTTTTGCGGGAAACGTTGTTGAGTTTCGTACCTGCCAGCAAAATTTCGTGACGGTGGTGAGTGAAAAGCCGATGGTCAGCCCCCTGGCGGCATACCAGGCCGAGCATGGACTTCCCATCGTCAACCAGAGGCACGAATCCATCGAAATTGATCCTGTTTCAAAAGAACTTCTCAAGGCCATGAATGGAGCAAGAGACCTCAATGGATTGATCGACTATCTCGTTCAACAGGGAATTTCAGGAGCGTTTCCGATGGAGAAAAACGGGAAGCCTCTCTCAGGAGAAAAAAGTCTGAGGCGGGCACTCGAAGAAGGCATCGCAGACCTGGTACAAAACATAGCAAATCTTGCCTTGGTTATTCGTTAGGTATCCGGGGAATCCCGGGAGAGATACTGCTATAGATTATTCAGGATCTCCTGCCGCTTCTTTTTATATTCGTCGTCACTGATGAGGCCTCTTTCCCGCAGGGTCTTCAATTCCTCAAGCCGATGAGTAGCATCTTTTTGCTCTGCCGACCCTGGAACGGGAGATGATACGAGAGCAATCTGTTCGGGATGGGCGGGGTCATACTTCACTTTCAGTTTGGCTCCGGGCTGAAAAAGAGACGTATGAGACTGGGAAATCATCTTTCTTGTTCTTACGCGAAAAGCATTTTCGTTTTCAGGCCGTACCTCGAGGAGGAGTTCAAGCTCAGTATACCTTTTCGTTGCAAAATCAGTGTCATGCACCTCCAGGATGACCGCTTCCGCGTCCCGACCAGTAGCATACAGCCGTTTTTCGCTCTCAGCGGCCTGCTTGGCATTCTTGTAAGCTTTCACTCCGCTGCTCACAATACCGTGCCTCTCACCTGATTGAACAACCCTCTTGTAGACGAAAAAGTAGACACCGACAAGGACGACAATACCTATTACTATGGCCACTATGCCAGCGATAATACCAACGGTCGCAAACTTCATCAGATATCTCCTTCTCTTTGCAGGGAAAAAACTTGTTCACGCCTGTCCACGGTAGCAGGAAATTCAAGAATATTATTATTTACTATAGATTTTCGAAAAATGTCAAATAACAACATTTCGCGAACCGGGAAGACAATTCGACAAGTATCTGGTTGACGGAATGGGTCCGTTAATGCTAAAAGTTATGCTGTTATTCCAGCAAAATAGTCCCTCATGAAATGCACCATTCCTCACCTCAACAACACAAAGGGGAAACATCATGAAAAAGGTATGGCTGAGTTCGCTGGTCAAGGCTGAAGATGTCGTGAAAAAGCTCATCGGACAACTCAAACCCTATGGCCTCGGGGCGAATGGACATTTCTGGGAGGACGACCTGGAGAAGATGGCCTGGATCGGCCCCCGGCAAGAACTGCTGGACGCGGATACTTCTCTCTGGGGTATCCTCGGATCGGCTGATGACTTCCAGGAGCCCTCTGTGCGATATGGCCTGTCATTACTCGCGACGACCCTGCAGGCCCAGAAAGGCCACGCGTTCCCGATCCTTGTTCTGCTGACGGAAGGCAACCTGGAACCGGAAGCCCTGCCAACATCCCTCAGGGATGCCCAAGTCATGTCTCTCTCTGATCAGGGGCTTGGCGCGAAACTGGTTGCCATGGTACACCGTCCGGGCACAAAGAGTCAGGCAGAGTATCGGCTCGACGTGTATGGCAATGCCCAGATCGGCCAATGGTTTGAGGTTGGTCCCGTAAAGGGTGCATGGTCCGGGGCCATGTTTGGCGTTTCAGAAGGTGCCATTACCTTCCAGGCGGTCGGGCCGAAAGGCAGCCTGCCCAGCCAGTCCACCCTCAATTACCCTATGCAGGGCCTCAAAATGGCGCTTGGCGACAGGGAGTTCACGGCATGGGCGGTCAAAAATCAAATAAAACCTGCTTCATCCTATTTTGTGAAGGTTGAAGGACACCCGGCGGTCATTCTCTTTGGCTCCTTCTCTGATGAAGATGAGACCGATGTCTTTGTGGTGGATTTAAAGTAATTGACAAAATCTCTCCCCTATGATAGCAACTCTATCAAAACGAAGCTAATTTCAGGATGAGCCATGGACCCAGAGATTGAAAGGAAAAGCCTCGACAACCAGGAATTCTTGAAACTCCGCGGTGCCACTGAGAAAATCTCGGCGGAACTTTCAAAACGGGTAAAACGGCACCTGAACGTACTCCGCCCCTTGTTTGTTCCCAGGAAATTACTGGGGACTTACGTGCGGAGCGGCACCATGGAAGAAGTGCCCGGCTCGGACAAGGCATTCGCGGAGTTGCAGGAACGCTATACATCAGTAGCGCAGAAGCCTTTTGGATTGCCTTCCAAACTCAAGACGCCGCTTGCTCCCATACCCAACCAGCTGGAAGCAGCCGCTTTTCAGTATTCTCTGCACTCCGAAGCATCACCTGATAAAGCGATCACGATCACCACAGCCGCCAAATGGGTTATCTCCTTCCACAGCGACTGCTCCCTGGGAAGGCTCAAGGCAATGCTGGCCGGGAAAGAACCCAAGCAGCCTGAAGATATGAAACAGGCGGTAATCCATCACCTTTTCCCGGTGATCTTCTTCCATCGTTTTACTGATATTGGAGGGTTGCTGGAAGATCTCCGTTATGTTGTGCGGACTGAAGAAATAGCTGAACTGGGCGGGCTCCCCGTGGTCACCTTGGAAGCACCGCTCAAGACCTTTTTACCTCCCGATGATTTTATCGAGCAGATTACCCAGCTCTCCGGTATTCCCGCCTTCCAGGAAATCATCGATCTCGAGGCCATTGACAGCCTCATGGACCCACTGAGAGAATCCATCAAGGGACTCGTCTAGCGACCTATCACTCCTCTTTTGGGCCGAACAGGTCGGGTTCCTCTTCCTGTTTTTTTTCCTGAGTACCTTGTGCAGACTTTTTCTTCTTGAGGCTCTGGACCAGTTCGTCCACAAATTCCTCGGGCATGGGATCGCGGGTCTTCAGCATGTGCACGGGGATGCGGATTCGGTCACCCTTATGAATGATGGTCGGCTTCATGTCTGGATTGGCCTTTGCAAGTGCCTTCCAATTCATGAGGCTTCCAGTATACCATTTGGCAATAATGGAAAGCGATTCATTGGGCCATTTCACCTGGTGGACGAAATATTGTTTGACTTCCTGCTGTTTGGCGGGCGCCGGCTTCGTCTCTTCCTGTGTGGTACCGGCGGGTGGCGCCGCTGCGGGGCTGCCCTGGGGCAGGTTTGCCTGCTGCTGTTGTGGTGCCGGCGCAGGCTGGGAAGCGGCAGGGGTTGCTTCCTGTTTTCCCTTCCGCAGCCCCAACTTTTCAAGGGATACACAGGAAACGAAAAATAAGAAGAGGAACACCACCCCCAAAACCAGTAGGATCACTTGTCTTCTTTCCTTTTTCATACTTCCCCCTTATTGTTTCCTCAATTTATTCAGATAGTTCTTTACCCGTTCATTCTTGGGATTTACTGCGAGGGCCTTCTCCAGGTTTGCGATGCACACATCCTTGTTTCCCAGGCGTTTCTGGACCATGGCCAGGTTGAACAGGGCCTCATCCAGATAGTCGGGTTTCAGATCCACTACCCGTTGATACATCCTCTCCGCATCCGCATAGTTCTTCTTCACGGCATAGAGATATCCCAGGTTGAAAAACGCATCCGTCCGGCCGGGATCAAGCTCAGTGACGGTCTTGTATGCGCGAATGGCCTCCGCGTACTTTTTCTGTCGCATATAGAGAAGCCCGAGTTTGGAATGGGTCTTCACGCTGCCGGGGTTCACTTCCACGGCTTTCAACAGCAGCCCTTCCGCCCTCTCAACCTCAGTCTTACTCAGGGAATTTGCTTCTTCCCGCAGGGCTTCTTCATAGGCCGCGGATGCATTTTGCTTCAGGTCGGGATTTTCAGCCAGGGCGGCCTCGAAGAGGTTGATCGCGTCCGCATACCGCTTTTCATCCAGTGCTTGCCTGGCCTCCTCAAGCTTCTCCATCCCCTTTGCCACGGGGGCAGCCTCCGGAGGCTTGGCCGCCTCCTGTTCCTTCGCCGATGCAGGCTCCTCCTGGGCCACTTCAACCTGCTTTTCCGCTTCTTTTCCCTGTTGTTCCGCTACAGTCGTCTTGGCGGACTCCGGCTCCGGCGGGACGGGCTTTTCCCCGGGCCAGAAAATGATCACCAGTCCGACAATAACCACAATCCCCCCGACGGCCGCCAGGAGCAGATTCTTCGGAAACCCTTTCTTTTTTTCATCCGGTGTTGATACGGCCCCGGCCTTTTTCTTTTCCTCCTTTTTCCCGGGAGAGACGGGTTTTGCCTCTGCGGCAGCCTCAAAGTCCATTCCCGCCAGGGCACTCATGGTCCTTTCTTCTTCCGCGATCTCTCCTTCGAAAAGGCCCTTCATGTATTCCGAAAGTCCCCTGGCTGTGGGCCTTTTTGTGAAGGAGTACATGGCTTCTTCCACGTCGGAAAGCATTTGATTGCAAGAACTGTACCTCTTCTCCGGTTCCTTTGCCAGAGCCTGATTCAGGATCTCGTATAACTTGTCCGGGACATCCTTGATCACCTGCTCCGGGGGAGGAAACTCCGCTAACCTGACCTTTGACAGGATCTGCATGGTGTCCCCCTGGAACATCTTCTCTCCCGTGAGCAGTTCATACAGGATAATGCCCAGTGAAAAGATATCAGACCGGTAGTCAATGGCCTTTCCATCAGCCTGCTCGGGAGACATGTATGCCACTTTGCCCTTGATCATGCCCACCTGGGTCATGGTGCTCTGGGTGGCGGCCTTGGCAATGCCGAAATCGACGATCTTCACGTCGCCTTCATAGGTAACAAAAATATTTTGGGGGCTGATATCACGGTGAATGATATTGAGTGGTTTCCCCTGAAAATCTTTCAGGTTGTGCGCGTAGTGGAGGCCCGAAGCCACCCGGGAAACAATATACAGCGCATACTCCAGGCTCAGGGGGGACCCTTCCTTTTTTGCCTTTTCCGTGACATCGCGGAGATCCTTTCCGAAGAGATACTCCATGGCTATGAAATAGGACTTTTCCACACTGCCAAAGTCGTAGATCTGCACGATATTCTGATGATGCAGCAATGCCGCCAGCTTGGCCTCATCAATAAATGAGTTCACCAGTTCTGCTTCAATGGTGAGATGAGGCAGGATTTTCTTCACCGCGATGAGTTTTTCAAAGCCCTGAACTCCGGTGATCATGGCCCGGTATAACTCGGCCATTCCTCCGACGGCGATCTGGTCCAGGAGCAGATACTTACCAAAACGTTTGGGCGTGATTTGGGTCATGAGTGCATTCACCTGAGAAAAGGTTGACGGTATGGTCCTGGCAAACCGCGTTATTATTGCAGAACGCTGATTCTCCAGTCAAGGGGTATTTGGTTCTGCGGTGCAATCCCACCCGGCAGAACCAGGATTTCCCTTCTGAATATGCGATACATTGAAATTTGAAATAGCATTTTTGAAAATCTTTTGTTATGGTTGCATGAAAAAAACGACCACCCGTTACGCATGATTTGGTAGCTCCTATGAAGGATCATCATAACACATTCCCGCTGTTTCTGAAAATTTGGATCCTCTTTATCCTGCTGATCCTCATGATCCTTGCCCCTTCAGGGATCCTGATTGTAAAACG
>JAFDGR010000133.1 GCA_019309145.1 Deltaproteobacteria bacterium
GATGAAGTATCATACGGCTGCCTATATACTCCATCCGGAAGCGGTTGTTCAGGATTTTATTTAAGTACTTGATCTTATTTTCTAGATGGCACAGAACAAAAACACCCTGGGAGGAGGAGTGGCTACTTGCTTGAACCCTCGCCCACCTTCTCCTGGTCCGCCGGACCGGGGGGCCTGGATTCATTTTTTGCCGGTTTTCGCAGCTTCATGAGTTTTTCAAAGAGACGGGGCGGGGTGAGGAAAATGCGGGTAACATATCCCATAATGCTGTTTCCCCAGTTCTTGAGAGGAATGTATTTGACCTCCGGGGACGAAAAAGGTCCTTCCACCTTGAAGTAATAGACCAGGAGGGTCTTGTCCTTGCCCGTCAGGATATAGCCCACGATGGGGACCTTGCTTACCAGGGAATCAAGGGTGACCAGGGGTTGCACGCCAAAGTCCGCCCGTATCCGCTCTTTGGGTAAATTCAGGCGCGCTTTTCCGGCCGCATTGAGAACGGGGCTCCTCATCATCAGGTTTTCAGTGGAGAGCACCCCCTTCCTGATCACGAAATCAGCGCCTATTTTGTCAAAATAGAACCCTTCCTTGGACAGATTGGGCGGCGGACGGCGAAATATTTTCTGGATACTGAGGAAATCAAGGATCTTGATCAATACATTGGATTTCTTTATGACACCCTTTTCCAAAAGCATTTTCCCTTTGCCGCGAAGTCCGGCGGCCAGGGATTTCTTGTCATGTCCTTCTCCGGAAAGGAGTATGTCGGTGCTCAGTTGCCCTTCCAAATAGTAGTTCCGTACCTTGAAATTTCGAAAAAGCTCCTGGACCGGCTGTTCAAAAAGTCTGATGTGGCTCAAAAATGTTATCTTTTTGTTCTTCTCCCCCCGGTAATCGCCTTTCATGGTGATGCTGCCGTGTTTCGATTTCAACCGGGAATTCAGGAGATGAAAAACACCTTGTTCAAAAACGCCGTCACCACGAAAAGGCCCCATTTTCATCTTCCGCCAGGTAACCCTGGATGCCCGGAGAGAAACACCCAGACCCGCACTGTGGTTTAAAAGAGGCTGCAGGAAAAACGATCCCTTTTTTTGTGCCTGTCCTTTTTTCCTGGGGAGGAAATCCGCCAGATCGATTTTTTCTGATCGAATGGTGAGGTTTCCCCGGAGGGCTTTCCAGTCGCGGAGGTTTCCCTGTATTTCAATGGAGCTCTTTCCAATGGTGAAACCAAGAGACTTGATGGATACCTTGTCGCCGGAAAAAAGGGCGGTAAATCCGCCGCTGATCAGGGGATGGGGAAGCCCTTTGAGACCCAGGCAGAGCTCACTTCCCTCCAATTTCCCGGTGAGGGTGGAAGAAAGAAAATCGTTGACCGGAAACGTTCCCCGGACATGTCCTTTGACCACTCCTGTGGCGACCGGGCAGCTTCCCTGGAATTGAACGCCCAGGTCTTTGACGAAAAGTCCGGGGATGGTTACCTCAGCCGTGATTCGTTTCTCACCGGAAAGGGTCACCACTCCCGATGCGGAAAACAAGGATTTTCCAAAGCGGCCGTCAAAGCTCCTGATCTGCAGGTTTTTCCCCGGGATATAGCCCACATCAAAGCAAATACCTCCCTTTCTGCACAAGGGATTGAGCTGAAGGGATCCCACCTTGAGGGCCGGTTCCTCATTCAGGTCGATCATCCCGGCAAAAGACCAGGCCGTTTTCTTCCTTGAGACATGCATGGTACAGCCGACCGGTTTCCCAAAATGGAGGGACCATGTTTTTCCCGGAAACAGCCTTGTGGCGAGGGCATCAAGATCCAGGGTCCCGGCAACCTTTGTTGTAAGGTTCTCCATTGATCGACCTGCCGAGCCCGAAACCGCCAGGACGGAATTCCCCCATGAGCCACTCCCCTTGAACCGGACCCGGCCCGTGTCTTCGATCTCCATCTCACCCTTTTCCACCCTGACCGGGAAAAGAAAGGCCTCATGGACGAAAGTGCACTCCTTGAACGTCATGGACCCACTTTTTATGCGGGGGATGATCCCGCTTCCTTTCTTGAGCGCCTTCAGGCTGGCGCGCAGGCGGCCGGAAGAACCCGCGAGTCCTGCAAGTCTTCCCTTGAATTCCGCCGGAGTCCAGGGAAGGCCCCGCATCTCCACGAGATCCTGGACGGCAAAATCCCCGTCAAGGGTGATCGTGTACGTATGTCTTCCCCCCACCAGGGAAGTAACGTTCAGAGACGCCTCATGCACGGCGGACGTGCCGAAACGACCCTGCATGCGGGAAAGATCCAGGCGGTTATCCTTGATTTCCATCTGTCCCGCGACCTCTTCAAAGGGCAGGGGAGATCCTTGCTTCAGGACATGCAGGTTCTTCCACGTCACAACCATGGCGAGCCCGCTCGTGTTTTCACGCCTGTTCAGGTGGGCGATTTGATCGAGGGTCCCCACAAGGGAAAAATGATCGGCCATGACTTCCCCCCCTGACAGGCGGGGAAAAAGGCCTTTTTCAATCCAGGCGGGAACAAGAGACGATGGGAACACCGTCTTAAAGGTCCGCAATGACATGAACGGGCTTTTGATGGAGAGTTCCAGGCGGGGAGACGGTTTTGCCGGTTCAAAGAAGATCCGTGCGCTGAGGGATGTATCAAGCAGTTTCGCCTGGGGTATGTGTATCTTGAGTATCCCCTTCTCCAGCCGCGCATTGAAATCAAGCGTCATGGAAGGGAGGGCATACTCCTTCCGCCGATCTCTCCTGGTGATGGCAAATCGCAGATCGCGCCCCTGAAAGGTCCCTCCGGCCGAGAGGGAATCTCCAAGGGGACCGGCCACATGAAAATCCACATCAATGAGTCCGCCCGAAAAAGGCGCAAAGCGAGGCCAGGGCACCCATGATACGGGAATCCTGCGTGTTTTGCCTGAAAGATCGACCGTTATTCTTTCCTGTTTTTTCCCGTACCGCACGTGGCCCTGCAGGTAAAAAGGGATATGGCCTCCCTTGAAGCCGAGGGCGGTCTTGAGGTGAATCACCTGGTCCAGCGTTTTTGTCTCTTTCCGGGACACCTTCAAAAAAAGGGATTGCAGGGAAAAAGGTGATCCCTCTATGTTCACCTGCCCACCCGTGATGCTCAGAGAACGGATCGCCGCGAGCTTCAGGAGTCCGACATTCCCGAGGATTTCTTCCAGGGATCTCTTCTCCCCCTCTTTCTGCCGGGGAAAAGAAATGCTGATGACCGGATTATCCAGGTCCAGGCTACGGGGCACAAAACGCCCCCGGAGGAGCGCTTTTCCATCGAGGCCGATTCGTGCGATTGACGCGGTAATGTGCTCTTTTCGATTTCTGGCCGTGGCGGTCAATCCATGGGCGGTGATCTTCAGGCCCCTCCAGAGGTAAATGCGAAAGCTTTCCACTTTCACGTCATATCCCGCTGCCTCCGAGACCTTTTTTACCAGAAACCGCTGAACCGACGGCCTCTGCAAAAGGAAGTCCGCATAAAGCACACAGGTGCAGACCAGGAGAATCAGGAGGATACCGGGGAACAGGAGAGATTTTATCCGTTTCTGAGACATCGTTCAAAGTAGTCCTGGAGGATCCTGGCGTGATCAAAGGCGAGCGGTTCGGGCAGGGAATCGCGGGTGAAAATACCGGCCTCACGGGCATCATCATGACCGCGCGGTGTCCCCGTAGCTGAAGCCACAAAGACCACAGAGATGGTATGGTGCCGCGGGTCCCTTTTCGGGTCTGAATAGGCCCCCAACTGGTAGAGGAGTTCAACATCCAGTGCTGTTTCCTCCTTTGCTTCACGCCGGGCGGCGGTTTCCAGGGATTCCCCGTAATCAACAAACCCGCCGGGGAGGGCCCACCCAAAGGGAGGATTCTTCCGGTTTATGAGAACAATACCCCCTTTTTCCATTTCTATGATGATATCAACCGTCGGGAAAGGGTTGCGGTATTTTTCCACCACCCGTCCGCAATGGGGACAAACCAGACTATCTTTCACCGGGCTCCATCTCCTTGAGAAGCATTTTCTTTACATGGATCATCCTCTGGAGCGCCGTGAAATTGGAAAGGAGCGCCAGGAGGAAAAGACATACTTTCATGATCCACAGACCCACGGTGGGAAGGGAAGCCAGCAGGGAACCAATAATCAAGAGGACCATTCTTTCAGGCCGCTGCATGAATCCAATCGTACACTCAAGCCCCAGGCCTTCAGCCCGAGCCCGGGTGTAGCTCACCATGAATGATCCGCCGATAGCAAGGACGATGAAAAGGACGGCCACGGGACTGCGGATGCCGCTCGTGTCCCCGCCCACAACGACAAAGACGAGATGCCCACCCGAAAAATACCATGCGAGCCCCAGGAAGAGCAGGATCTCTGAAAAACGGTCCAGTGTGCTGTCGAAAAATGCGCCGAACCGGGATGTTTTTCCGGTGATTCTCGCAAGCTGGCCGTCAAGGACATCACAGGTCCCGGCAAGGACAACGATCCACGCGGCCCAGAAAAAATTCCCCGTCCCGTAAAGCACGGCCGCCACTCCACTCAGAACCAGTCCCAGTAAAGACAGAATGTTCGGATGGACATGGAAACGGGCAAAGAGATCGGCCAAAGGGTCGATCAATCGCAGGTACCGTTCCCGGTTTCCCTCACTCAGGAATGAGAATCGGATCATCCAGGTGCCATCCTCCGTGCAAGTGTCGGGTGGTTTGCCACCGTTTTCCATTGGTGAAAGCTTAACAGACGATCTCCGGATTGTCAAAAATGACGGCTTTTTGCGCGTTCATCAAAAGCGGGGCGTTTTAAAATTGGCTCTTGTGAATGCCCCCAAAATAGGGATAATATATGCCTGTGTCAATCCAAAACCTCCTGTTTTCAATCGCATTCTCCACGCTGGAGCAAGGCATTACCTTCCATGGAGGTGATAAAATGAAACTCACCCAGGAACAAGAGATACTTCTTTCCAGCCTGAAGAGGCTTGTCAGAGAAAAGATCGCTCCGCGTGCCGCTGAAACGGACAGGAGCGGGAACTTCAACTGGGACGTGGTATCCCTTTTCTGGGACCTTGGCCTCCTGCAGATCATGCTGCCTGAAGAGTACGGCGGATGGCCCCAGAATCCCTGTTTCACCCTGTGTCTCTGTACCGAAGAGGTGGCCAAGTCCTGCGCCTCTTCAGCCCTCCTTTTGATCATCCAGGCCGTCGGAAGTTTTCCCCTGATTCATGCAGGGAGTGATCAACAAAAAAGGGAGTTCTTTCCGAGGATTTCCAAGGGGCGGGAGCTGATTGCCTACCTGGTGACAGAACCCGGCGCCGGGTCAGATGTTCACGGAATTTCCGCTACCGCGCGGAAAAAAGGAAACAGATATCTCCTCAACGGGCGCAAGACCTTTGCCACCAATGGTGCGGTTGCCGGGCTGTACAATTTCCTTGCGAGAACAGGAAAGGAAGAATTGAGTTTTTTCGTGGTGGACAGGCATTCTGACGGTGTGAGCATCGGGAAACTGGAGGAAAAGTGCGGTTTCAGGGGAAGCAATACCGCCGAGGTCGTGCTGGAAGACGTCATGGTCCCGGCGAAAAACCTGGTTGGCGAACCCGGACAGGGCTTTCTGATTGCTATGGCTGATTTTGACATGTCAAGGCCGGTGGTGGCGGCCCTTGCCCTGGGGATTGCCGAAGGGGCTCTCTCGTACGCGACGGATTATGCCAAGGATCGTTTTGCCTTTGGAAAAAGGCTGGTGGATCACCAGGCCATCCTCTTCATGCTGGCGGATGGAGCGATGCTGATAGAAGCCGGGCGGGGTCTCATGGAAAGAGCGGCCGCACTTCATGACTCCGGCACCCCGAATTCGCGCCTTTCCTCCATGGCCAAGTGTTTTTGCAGTGACGCGGCCATGAAGATCACAACGGACATGGTCCAGGTGCTCGGAGGGTACGGGTACACGAGGGACTATCCCCTCGAAAGGATGTTCAGGGACGCCAAACTGACCCAGATTTTTGAAGGAACCAACCAGATCCAGAGGGTCATCATCGGCAGGGAACTGGTGAAGGATTAGAAAGTGCTAAAGATACCTGGTCCTGTCTTCCATGAAATTCTTGTATATCTTGTAGTACTCCGTATCCTCGTACTCGACGCGGGTGAGGGGGACATGGTCGAAAGAGTAGATCTCGGCACCCGGGCAGGCCAGCAGGATGGGGGAATGGCTGGCTATAATGAACTGTGCGTGCTGTTTTGATCCTTGTTTGTTCAAGATCTTGAGCAATTCAAGCTGGCTTTTCGGCGACAGGGCGGTTTCCGGTTCGTCCATCAGGTACAGCCCTTTCAGCTCATAGCGCGCCCTGAACATGGACATGAGCGACTGCCCGTGTGACTGGGTAATCAGCGATTTTCCCCCAAAATAGTCCAGCATCCCGGGATCAGCAATGGCCCATTCCTCAACGCTCTGGGCAAAATAACGGAAGGTGTCGGATCCGAAAAACGAGCCGGGGACGTATCCGTTTATCCAGTGTACGTCCATATACTTGTAAAGAGTCTGGGCATAGGGATTTTGCCTGACCCGGGTCTTTTCTTCGGCTTTCCAGATATGAATGCCGCATTTATGCGCGATGGCCTCCAGCAACGTGGACTTGCCGGTCCCGTTTTCCCCGATGAAAAACGTGATGTTTGCATGAAATTCGATTGTTTTGGTTTCTTTGAAGACCGAAACATTAAAAGGATAATAGTTACTGGTCGGGTACTTTTCAGGGAAGAGGGTGATACTTTTCAGGTGCATAGCGTCTGCTCTCTCCATGCCGATTGCTTGGCAGGATATCTCAAACAATGTTGAACCGCTGAACCCTCAAGTGTCCGGCTAATATTCCGGGGGCAATTCCTTGAGTTCAGCCAGGGAAAACACCGGGCCGTCCTTGCACACGTACTTGTCGCCGATATTACAGCGGCCACAGATACCGATCCCGCACTTCATACGCATTTCAAGGGAAAGGATGATCCGCTCCGGCGGGAAGCCCAGCTTTTCCAGGACCGGCTGGGTAAACTTGATCATGATGGGGGGACCGCACACGATGGCGATAGCATTGTCCGCGCTGGTGATCTTCTGCTCGGTGATGGTCGGCACAAATCCCACGTTGTACTTCCACTCAGGATCGTCGGTCCCGTCCACGGTGATGTGCATTTCGATATCGTCCCGCTGCTCCCATGCCACCAGTTCGTCGCGATAGAGGAGCAGCCCAGGGTTTCTCGCGCCATAAACCACCCTGATATCTTTAAATTTCGGGCGGTTTTCAGGCTCAATCATGTACACGATGCTCGACCGGAGGGTGGTGAAGGCAAACCCGCCGCCGATGATGACCACATTCTTCCCTTCCATCTCCTCCCAGGGATACCAGTTCCCCAAAGGGCCCCGGATTCCCATGACATCTCCCTTTTTCATGTTGTGGAGATGGGTGCTGACGAGCCCCACCTTGTTGACCGTAAAGGCCACAAATCCCTTCTCCGTGGGGGAAGAGGCAATACCGATGGGAATCTCTCCCTTGCCGGGCACGGAAAGCTCGGCGAACTGGCCGGGAGTATACGCGAATTTCTCCTCATCCTCAGGATTGAGAAACACGAACCTGAATGTCTTGAGGTTCCGGTCTTCGGTCTCAGTAACAATGTCATCTATGCGAACCGGATAGGGAAGATAGGGATTTTCCAATGGAACATCCTCCTTTTATTCTCGTTACCAGGTTGAGCCCGTTCTGTCCTTTCACCGGGTGACCCGCTAAACCGGCCAACGGGTGAACGGGCTAACCATCATTATTCATCAAGCTAAGCACTTCTCGTATATCGATATTTACCGGGCAAAACGCCACACAACGGCCGCAGCCTGAACACTGGAAACCGTCATCATACTTGTCCACGTAATACTTGAGCTTGTGCATGAATCGCTGGCGCACCCGCTGAAATTTTTTGTCCCGGGGATTATGGCCGGAACCATGCAGGGTGAAGAGCGGGAACATACAGGAATCCCAGTTCCTGATCCGGTCCCCCTGCTTCCCCTGTACCTCGTCCTGGATATCAAAACACCAGCAGGTGGGACAAAGGAACGTACAGGTCCCGCAGTTAAGGCAGGCAAAGGCCACATCTTCCCAGAAAGGCGCGTCAAAAAGATCGTTGATGGCTTTTTCCCGTATGGGGTCAACATTCCTTGGTTCGGGCATGCCTTCAGCCGCCTTTGATGAAAGGTCGGCCGCACTCTGCAGGTCCTCCTTGTCGGCGGGTTTTCCGCCTTCGGCCTTGTTGAGAAAATCCTCTCCCTTGTCGGTAAGACCTCGCGCAAGGTACGTTTCTCCCAGGTCATAGAGCAGCACATCCAATCCCTTTTCCTCAAAAGGGCCACCCCCCATGGCGGTGCAGAAGCACGTGGCGCAGGGTTCATTGCATCCCAGTCCCACCAGGGTCGTGGATTCGAAATGCTGTACCCACCAGGGATCGCGGTATTCGGGATTGTCAAAATTCCGCTTGACAATCTGGAAGGCATGGGCGTCGCAGGGCCGGATTCCCACCACGGCCTGGGGGCTGTAGTCTTTGGGATCTTCCTTCAGGATATTACTTTCGGGATCCTTTTCATCCAGGGAATATTCGAACATCCTTTCGGACTGGGGATAGACAAGGCCCTTTGGCGAGAGCCGGGTATTCTGATAACCAAAATCCGGCCTTGTTCCCTTTTCCAGGAGCCGAAACACGTGGAAGTCACCATCCTTGACCGGGACGAAGACCTTGTATCCATCGGTCAGTCCCTGAAGAGTTTCCAGCCATGCTTCCTTGGCAAATATCTTGTCTGTCATAGAAAACACCTCTTCTAGGCACCATGTGCCTATTCAGGTTATCTGGTTCACGGTTCAGAAGCTATAAATATTGAACCTGAGTGCCTATCCATAAATGAGATAGTTTGTTCGAGATCAAGGCATGCGATAATTTTAACCACAGGAATACATTTCGGTATTTCGAGGATTAAAATTTGAGCATAACGCAGATATCGGACAAAATAGCCATTTATGGATAGGCACTACTTAATGAAATCATTGTAATCATCCGGCAAATACACATCCAGCGGAGGACGTTGTTCCAGGCTGAGGCCCGCTTCCCAGGAAAAGAGTTCTTCAGTGTCCTTGTTCAGCTTCTTGGTAAACTGCCGCATGGAGATCCCCATGGGGCACACCCTTTCACACGCACCGCAGTCCGTACAACGACCTGCGCAGTGGTATGCCCTGAGAAAATGAAACGTCATGGTATCCGTCGGATCATTGCTTTTTCCGACCCACTGCGGGCGTGATTCGTCCACGAAACAGGTCGGGCAATAGCATAACGGGCACGCGTTCCGGCACGCGTAACAGCGGATACAGCGCGCGATCAGCCGCTGGAAAAAACCGGTCTTCTCATCGGGAGACATCCCTTCAATTTTCTTCACATCCTTGTAAGGGTCAACCCCTTCCAGCTCCTCTACCGGGTCAGCCACCAGTTCATCGTATTCCACCGGGTTCCGGTGGCGGCAGACCGCGCAATTGGTCTGGAGGTAGTCTGTCTTTTTGAAGGTTTCTTCAAAATCTTTTCCCTTCACCGTAAAAGAACCGTCCTTCTCCGTGACTCCCAGGATCTCTTTTTGTCCGACGGCCCTTTTTACCGCCCGGTGATCAATCATACCGGTACAGGGGACACCCACGATGTAAAGCTGCTCCCGCTTGATCTGATTCTCAATGATATGGGTGACAATGTTCCTGGAATTGCACCCCGTTGCAAGGATGCCGATGCGCTCGGTCCTCCTGGGAAGATAGTTGCTCAGGTTCAAACCGCAATTGCTGTCCCAGTGGAGCAGGTCCACCTTGGCAGGGTCCCTGATCAGGAGGGGCTCATTCATCATGGGCACGGAGCCTTTTCGGTACCCGATAAAGACATCCACGGTCCCTTCTTCCAGGAGCTTCTTGGCAACGGCCCTGATCTTTTCCGTATACTCAATCATTATGCTACCTCGGCTCGTTTTTTTATCAGGTACTTGGCCGGCCCC
>JAFDGR010000134.1 GCA_019309145.1 Deltaproteobacteria bacterium
TTTTTGTCAAATGACATCTGCAGGGCTTATCCATGATATGGTGAACAGAGAGGGACAATCATTGCCGGAGTTGCTATGAACCGCCGAAAAAAAATCGCTGTTGGCATGAGTGGAGGTGTGGATTCCTCGGTGGCCGCCGCGCTCCTCAAAGAAGAAGGATATGAGGTTGTGGGCATCAGCATGGCGATATTTGATGGAAATGCACCGGGAAGAAGGGGCGGGAGGCATGCCTGCTATGGACCTGAGGAAAAGGAAGACATCGACGTCGCCACGGCCGTTTGCAGAAGAATCGGCATTCCTTTCCACGTTATCGATCTACGAAAACAATACAGGGAATATGTGATCAACTATTTTCGCCGGGAATATCTGGCCGGGCGGACTCCCAATCCGTGTGTCGCGTGCAACCAGCACTTAAAGTTCGGTTTGTTGTTGCAAAAGGCTCTGGAAGCAGGTATCGATTTCGATATCTTCGCCACAGGTCACTATGCCCAGGTCGACAGGGTAGGCGGTCAACACGTACTCAGGAAAGCCGCTGATCGGTCAAAGGACCAGTCTTACTTTCTGTATACCCTGACGCCTGCCCAACTTGCCCGGACAATTTTCCCTCTGGGCACCATGACGAAAGAAAGGGTAAAAGAAATTGCCCGCAACATTGGCCTCGAAAATGCAGATCGACGTGAAAGCCAGGATTTTGTCGGAAGCGGAGATTACTCGGTATTTTTTCGGAAGAGAGATGCGTGCGAAGGAGACATAGTGGATCAGGAAGGGAAGCTCCTGGGAAAACATCAAGGCATTATCCATTACACGATAGGACAACGACGGGGCCTCGGTATTTCGTCAGACAGGCCTCTTTATGTCGTTGACATAAATTCGGAGCTCAATAGACTGATCGTGGGCGAATGGGACACTATCTTCTCACGGGGAATGATTGTTTCAGATCTTATCCTGCCGCTTTCCCAGGATTGCAATTTGCCGTTGAGAGCCAGGGTCAAGATTCGCCTGAGGCACAGGGAGGCGGAGGGAACGATTTACCCGCATGGGGAGAACCGAGCAAGAGTTCTTTTTGACGAACCCCAGATGTCAGTTACTCCAGGTCAATCTGCGGTATTCTATGGAGAAGACGTGGTCCTTGGAGGAGGCATCATTGAACAGGCAATACGCCATGGAGGTACCATTGGAACCGAGTGAATTGATCACTATTCGAAAAAGGTTAAGCAAGACCCAGAAGCAGATGGCCGAATTGCTGGGGGTCTCGATCAAGGCGGTGCACAGCTATGAGCAGGGATGGCGCAAGGTCCCTGCACATGTAGAAAGGCAGGCCTTTTTCCTTTTATCCAGGTCCCGGGGAACCAGGAAAAGCCTGAAAGCCTGCTGGACAGTGAAGAAGTGCCCCACTGATCTGAAAAAGCAGTGCCCGGCCTGGGAGTTCAGGTCCGGGACCCTTTGCTGGTTTATCAACGGCACCATTTGTGAGGGAACAGCTCACGGTGACTGGAAGGAAAAGATGAAGGTGTGCCGGGAATGCGAGGTCCTCGCTTCCTTACTTCCCTTCCCTCAGAGATGATGTTGATATTGAGAGGCAAACATCACGCCAAACAAACAATTTTTTCTCATTTCTTCGAACGCGATTTCTTTCCTCACAATTTCAAGTTGACATATACTACCACAATGTGGCATACACATGAAAGCTTTTTTTCAGTTCATGGGGAAAAAGAAGGAGGATGGGGAAAATGCGCAGTGACTATGGATTTCACACCCTCGCGCTTCATGCAGGCCAGAACGTGGATGAAACGTTATCCAGGGCAATGCCTCTTTACAGAACCAGCTCCTATCTCTTTCGGAATACACAACATGCGGCGGATCTCTTCGCCCTGAAGGAGTTGGGAAATATCTATACGCGCCTCATGAACCCAACTCACGACGTGCTCGAACAACGGATGGCCGCGCTTGAGGGCGGCGCAGCGGCACTGGCGGTTGCATCGGGCACATCTGCCATTTTTTATACGGTCATCAATGTCTGCGGGATGGGCGATGAAGTGGTGTCGGCGAATAATCTTTACGGTGGCACGTATACCATGTTCGACAGTATCCTGCCGGAACTAGGGATAAAGACGAGATTTGTTGATCCGGCTGAGCCGACCAATTTCGAAAAAGAAATCAACGAGAAGACCAGGATGCTTTACGTGGAGACCATCGGAAATCCTGTCCTGGATGTGTCCGATATTGAAGCAATCGCGAAGGTGGCAGACAAGCATCATCTTCCGCTTGTGGTGGACTCCACGTTTACCACTCCCTATCTTTTCAGACCGATTGAGCACGGCGCTGCTATTGTAATCCACTCGCTCACCAAATGGCTGGGCGGACATGGGATCGGGATTGGCGGTGTTGTGGTTGATAGTGGGTCCTTTGACTGGACCGACGAAAAATTCCGCCTCTATAATGATCCTGACCCTTCTTATCACGGCATTCGGTACGCGCATGACCTCGGTGATCTGAATCCTCTCGCCTTTATTCTGCGGATGAGGCTGGTTCCCCTAAGAAACCTCGGAGCATGCATCAGCCCCGACAATGCGTGGATGTTTCTCCAGGGAATCGAAACCCTTCCCCTGCGAATGCAGCGGCACTGTGATAACGCTTTGAAGATCGCTCATTTCCTGGACAATCATCCGCTTGTCAGATGGGTCCGATACCCGGGACTGGAAAAAGATCCGGCGCACGAGGCAGCCTCCCGGCAATTCAAACACGGGTTTGGTGGTATGGTGGTTTTCGGCATTGAAAGGGGCAGGGCTGCCAGCGAAATATTCATAAACAATCTTCAGCTCGTATCCCATCTGGCCAATGTGGGAGACGCAAAGTCCCTGGCCATCCATCCGGCCAGTACAACGCACTCCCAGCTCTCGGAAGAACAGCAACTGTCCAGTGGCATTTCTCCGGATCTGATCAGGCTTTCAGTGGGCATCGAAGACGTGGATGATATCATCGGGGATTTGAATCAGGCACTGAGGGAAGCCGGATAAATGGAATGAGAACGGCTCAATCTCGCCTGTGACGGGACTCAAACGGATAACGGGAAAACAGGCCCATGAGCGAATACATTGAACATGACAAGTGCGGTCATTCCGTAGGGATGGTGGAAAAGAAGTTTTTCAACTTCGCGGAGCCTCCCAACGAGATGTGCCTGGAAAGCGGGGCCAGGCTCGGACCTTTGACTCTTGCATACGAGACGTACGGGACCCTGAATCGCGAGAAGAGGAATGCAGTCTTGGTGTGTCATGCGCTTTCGGGAGATTCACATGCGGCAGGGTATTACTCGGAAAATGATTCCAAGCCGGGCTGGTGGGACATTATGGTAGGTCCCGGGAAGGGTATTGATACGAACAAATATTTTGTGATCTGCTCCAATATCCTGGGAAGCTGCATGGGTTCAACGGGTCCCTGTTCCATTGATCCCCGGACAAACAAGCCGTACGGGCCCAATTTTCCCCTGGTCACCATTGGGGATATGGTAAAGGCACAAAAGGCGCTGGTGGAGCATCTGGGAATAAAGAGGCTCCTCTCAGTAGTGGGTGGATCCATTGGAGGGATGCAGGTCCTGGAATGGTGCGTAAGGTATCCCGAGAGTGTAATATCCGCCATTCCCCTTGCGACCACCACAAGGCATTCCGCCCTGGCCATAGCTTTCAACGAGGTGGCAAGACAGGCGATCATGGCTGACCCCAACTGGAAGGAGGGGAATTACTATGAAGGTCCGAAGCCCGACACCGGACTGGCCGTGGCAAGGATGATCGGACACATCACGTATCTCTCCGATGAGGCCATGCGGCATAAGTTCGGGCGGCGGCTCCAGGGGAGGGAGAACTTTTCCTTTCATTTTGATGCGGATTTTCAGGTGGAAAGCTATCTCCGGCATCAGGGGAACAAATTTGTGGAGCGGTTTGATGCCAACGCTTTTTTGTTCATCACAAAGGCGGCCGACTATTATGATCTGCCGAGCCAGCATGATTCGGGATCTATTGTAAAGGCTTTCTCAAAGGCAAGGGCAAAATTCCTGGTGGTCTCTTTCACGTCTGACTGGCTTTATCCCACGTATCAATCGAAAGCAATGGTGCAGGCCATGAAAAAATGTGGTCTCGATGTAAGTTTTTGCGAGATCGAGGCCGAATGGGGACATGATGCCTTCCTCCTTTCCAATAGCCGTCTGACTTCCCTCATAAAAGGGTTCCTGGGACGTGTTGTGAGAGAGACGAACAAAGAGAAAAATGCGCTTTGATCTGAGAATAATCGCGTCTTTGGTGGCCCCCGGGTCCACGGTCCTTGATCTCGGCTGCGGGGACGGAGATCTCCTCTCCTATCTCGAAAAAGAAAGAGGCGTCACCGGGACCGGCATTGAAAAGAGCGAAGCCAACGTGGCCCATTGTATCGAGCGGGGGCTTTCGGTCCTCCAGGGAGATATTAATAAAGAGATTCTTGATTATCCTAATGGTGCATTCGACTATGTGATCTTGAGCAGAACGCTGCAACAGGTCTATGAACCGGCAGAATTGGTTCGTTCCCTGTTGCGTGTGGGGAAAAGGGGAATTGTCAGCTTTCCCAATTTCAGCCACTGGCGTGTCCGCCTGCAGTTGCTGGGAAGCGGCTATGCTCCGGTTACCCGGCAGCTCCCTTACGAATGGTACAACACCCCCAATATCAGGGTGATTACGCTCAAAGATTTCAGAAAGTTTTCCAAAAAGGTTGGATTCCGGATCCTCAAGATGGCGGCCATTGTCAGCGACTTCAACGGCACGGAAGGCCGCCTGGTAACGTTCGTGCCGAATCTGCGGGCCACCTATGGGATCTTTCTCATCGGAAAAGGATAAGAGGACAGGAGAGGGAACCATTCATGGAGTCGTTTGTGTTACGGATACTGCTCGGGCCGATAAGCCTTGCTGGAAAGACCATAAGTGGTCTACACTGAGACGGTATGAAGGACCCCATTGCATGAAGGAGAGAGAACAATGGCGAAGATCTTATCGGATGTGCTGGGAGTTGTAGGAAATACGCCGCTTGTGCGATTGAACCATGTGACGAGCGGATTTGGTTCGGCGGTGTACGCAAAACTGGAATCCCAAAATCCTCTGGGAAGTGTGAAGGAGCGAATTGGCGTTTCCATGATCAAGGCGGCGGAAGACAAGGGGCAGATCGGCCCGGGCGCCACGATCGTGGAGCCTACAAGCGGGAACACGGGTATTGCCCTGGCAATGGTGAGCGCTGCAAGAGGATACCGGCTCATCTTAACCATGCCTGAAACCATGAGCCTTGAAAGGAGAAAACTCCTGAAACACCTGGGGGCGGAACTGGTCCTGACACCCGGTGCGGACGGCATGAAGGGGGCGATCAGCAAGGCGGAAGAGATCGTGAAAAACACTTCCGGGACTTACATGCCCAACCAGTTTACAAATCCGGCAAACCCTGACATCCATCGGAAGACCACTGCTGAAGAAATCTGGCGGGACACAGAGGGTCACGTGGATATTTTCGTTGCAGGAGTGGGGACGGGCGGGACCATAACAGGGGTTGCCGAAGTGATCAGGGAGAGAAAACCGTCTTTCAGGGCAGTTGCCGTTGAGCCCGTCGATTCTCCGGTGCTCTCAGGCGGGAAACCAGGGCCGCACAAGATTCAGGGGATTGGTGCGGGGTTCGTGCCCGAAGTCCTGAACACCGCTATTATTGATGAGATTGTCACGGTGAGTAATGAGCAAGCCCTGGAGACGGGTCGAAGGCTCGCGCAGGAGGAAGGAATCCTGTGCGGCATATCATCAGGAGCGGCTGCCTGGGCCGCGCTGGAGATAGCCCGCAGGCCGGAAAATGAAGGGAAACAGATTGTCGTGGTTCTGCCCGACACTGGCGAGCGCTATTTGAGCACGGATCTGATTGTTGTCTCATAATGACGCAACGCGCAGGATTCCTTGCAATAGTCCGCGAATTGTTTGTTGTCCAATGCTGCCAGTTTTGCATACAGATTTGTAATAAATGTTTTTGGCAGTTTTACTTTGGTCGTTGAAAATACTGATTTATTCCCCTTCAGTATTTTCAAGTATTCTATCCCCGAAGCCAAAATAAACCGGATAAAATATTCAAATGACTCGTTGCCGGCTGGGAGATATGTATAGTAATCGATCGCTCGTGGTAAATCATTGCTGAATGTCTCATCTGCCATTTTATTTAATATTTTCACAAGATTTTTTTCTTGCTTGAAATAAATTTGGGGCCAGAAAGTCCTGTTCCTGGTTGCCTTGTCTTCTATGAAATCTCTGATTATATTCAGTTTTTGTAGAAATGTGCCGAAAGATACGGCCCTTTCCCTCAATTTTAGAAAAGTTTCTTCGGTAACATTTGTTCCCTTTAATCGCAGGAGTTCTGTCAAATAGATACCAACAGTTCCCGCCACATAATAGCAATAGTCATTGAGGTCTTTCGGGGTATGGATGACTTGCGTGAGGAAACGGCACATTCCTTCACCCATTTCTACAGTCCATCTCTTTGACAGGGATTTTTCCTCTTTTGACAGGGTATTGTACAGGCTTATGATATGCTCGTAATTGCTGAAGACAAAAGACTCATCCGGCGGACTAACCTGGAGCATTCGTTTTTTTATTTCTGAAGACCAGGTGTCTTTTTGCAGGTAATGACAAAAAGTCCTAATCAAATCAATTTTTTCACCCACTTCCAGGGCAGTCGAGTCTTCAATGGTATCAATGGCCTTGTTGAGATTATACTGAACCATGACCGGGGTTTTGAAACGGCTATCCAGCTTGAGAACCGGAAGTGAAAAACTCCGAGATTGCTTGATGAGGGTTTCTTCATTGGCCTTTATCCACAAACGAACTGCGGGTCTTCTGTTGTCTTTTCTTTCATCCATATTTTTTTCTGCCATACCAGGGGCTTCACCCCGAAAATATCATAACGCGGGTCGTCGGTTTCAAGGTTCAGATTGTATGATGTTACCAAAGCATTTTCATTCACTTAAGTCAATGAAATCATCGCGTTTGAAGAATATGTTGTGAAAAGCACTTGATTCTCGGTGAGGAGGACAGAATGCCTGAAGTACTGCAGAAGGACGTGCTGAGCACTCAGATTGTGAGGCTCAGGATCAAGGCACCGGTCATTGCGCAGAAACGCAAACCAGGACAGTTCGTGATTCTTCGCGTTCATGCAAAGGGCGAGCGAATACCCCTGACCATTGTTGATTCCGATCGTGACACCGGCACCATAACCCTCATCTTCCAGGTAGTGGGCAAGACAACCCATATGCTTTCAAAGCTGAAAAAAGGCGACAATATCCTTGACCTGGTTGGTCCGCTGGGGAAGCCCACTGAGATTGAGCGATTCGGAACCGTCGTGGTTCTTGGAGGAGGAATTGGAGCGGCGGTGGCGTATCCCATTGCCAAAGGGATGAAGCATGCGGGAAACAGGGTCATTACCATCCTCGGGGCCAGAGGCAAGGATTTGCTTATCCTGGAAGAGGAACTCGCGTCGGTTTCAGATGAAATTATTGTGACGACGGATGATGGGTCCTACAAGCGGCATGGGAACGTGACGGAACCTCTGAAAGAGCTCCTGGAAAACGGGAAAATCGATGAGGTCCTGGCGATTGGTCCCGTTCCGATGATGCGGGCAGTCAGCGAGATGACAAAAAGCTATAACGTTCGAACCCAGGTGAGTCTTAATCCGATTATGGTGGATGGGACAGGCATGTGTGGTGCCTGTCGGGTGAATATTGCCGGCAGGATCAAGTTTGCCTGTGTTGATGGGCCGGAGTTTGACGGTCACCAGGTGGATTTCTCAGATCTTCAAATGAGATTGACCGCGTATCGGAAAGAGGAAGAACAGTCCTACGAGCAATATCTAAGGTTACAGAAAGCCACGTAGCCGGTTTGGGAGAAAAGGGTGGGAAAAAAACCAGAGAAAAAAAAGCTGAGGCCTGACCGGATCGCGGTGAGAGAAAGGGCGCCGGAAGAGCGGGTGAAGGATTTCAGGGAAGTCCCTCTGGGATACACCGTGAATCAGGCAAAGGACGAGGCAGGGCGATGCCTCAATTGCAAAAACCGTCCCTGTAAAAGCGGATGCCCGGTGGGAATTGACTGTGGTGGTTTTGTTGCGAAGGTCCACGAAGGGGACTTCCTGGGCGCCGTGAAGCTCGTGAAAGAAAAAAATTTGCTGCCTGCGGTAACAGGGCGGGTATGTCCCCAGGTCGAGCAGTGTGAGGGCCCCTGTGTGATCGGGAAAAAAGGGGCTTCGGTGGGGATTGGGAATCTGGAACGGTTTGTGGCGGACTGGGAAAGAGCGCACGGAGTGGTTCTTCCGGATAAAGCGCCGCCTACCGGGATGAGTGTGGGGATTGTCGGGTCCGGCCCTTCGGGCTTGACGGTCGCCGCGGACATGATCCAGTTGGGCCACGGGGTCACCATTTACGAGGCACTCCATGAACCCGGCGGGGTTCTTGTTTACGGGATCCCCGAGTTCAGGCTGCCGAAAACCATCGTGGCCGAGCAGATCGCATCCCTCACTCAGTTGGGCGTTGAAATAAAAGTCAACCAGATTATCGGCAGAACCCTGACCGTGGATGATTTGCTCCACATGCATAACGCTGTCTTTCTCGGTGTAGGGGCCGGGGCCCCCGTTTTCATGGGAATCCGGGGAGAAAATCTTATCGGCGTCTATTCCGCGAATGAATTTCTTACGCGGTCCAACCTGATGCGGGCCTACAAGTTTCCGGAATGGGATACGCCGATGCGCTTTGGAAAGAGAATCGCGGTGATCGGCGGTGGGAACGTGGCCATGGACGCGGCCAGAACGGCGCTCAGACTGGGAGCAACAGACGTCTCCGTCATTTACAGGAGATCGCGGGAGGAAATGCCTTCGAGGGCAGAAGAGATCCGCCATGGGGAAGAGGAAGGCCTCCGGTTTGATTTCCTGAAAGCTCCCACGAGCATAATCGGGGACGAGAAAGGGTTTGTGGTGGGTATCCAGCTCGTGGATATGAGGCTCACTGAACCGGATGCCTCAGGAAGAAGACGTCCCGTGCCTATTGAAGGCTCGGAACATCGCCGGGATGTGGATACGGTGATTGTGGCGATCGGACAACGGCCCAACCCGATGATCGCTTCAACCACACCGGGCCTGGAGGTAGACAAAAGAGGATATTTGGTCGTGGACGAAGAGACCATGGGGACCACCCGCGAGGGAGTGTACGCGGGAGGAGATATCGTGGGGTGGGGCGCCAGCGTGATCAGGGCCATGGGCGACGGCCGGAAGGCTGCGAAAGCGATACATAATTATTTCACTCTGACGTCCTGATTTCCACGTTGTTCGTTTGCAGGTATTCCTTGACGGCCCCAATCGGGACCTCTTTCCGGTGAAAGATACCCGCGGCAAGGGCGGCCTCGGCCTGGGTTTGGGTGAATACTTCGTAAAAGTGCTCCACGCTCCCGGCCCCGCTCGAAGCAATGACTGGAATGGTGACCGCCTGTTTCACCGCGTTTATCAGTTCAATGTCGAAACCCAGGTTTGTGCCGTCGCGGTCGATGCAGTTGAGGAGGATCTCACCGGCTCCCAATTTTTCACACGTCCTGGCCAGGGTAACGGCATCCACATCCCTCCCTTCACGCCCTCCCTTGATGGTGCACTGGTACCAGCAATACTGCTCTCCCCTGGGGCCCGGCTGTGTGGTCTCAATGACGGGATGGATTGTTTGCGCAGGGGACTCCACGTAGACTCTCCTGGGATCAATGGAGATGACCACGGCCTGGTTGCCGTAGACCCATGAGATTTGTTCAATGGCACTCTTGCCGGTTTTTTCCCCTGATTTCAAATAGTCTTCAACGATCAGCACGGCATCACTGCCGATGGAAACCTTGTCCGCGCCGGATCGAAAGTACTCGGATGCAACCTGCAGCGCCGAATAGGTCCTGCCGTTCACATCAGTATAATCACGGATCCCCCCGCC
>JAFDGR010000011.1 GCA_019309145.1 Deltaproteobacteria bacterium
AAACGCCGGATTGCGGTCAAGATACTCCCGAAATCATTGATCAACGAAATGAGTGCGGAATTTTTTCGTCAGGAGGCTGAGGCCGCGGCCATCTTGTCCCACCCAAACATCATTCCGGTCTACGAGGTAGGAAACACGGGTGAATTCCTCTTTTTTACCATGCAGCTCGTCAACGGGAAGTCCCTTGCCCAGTACATCAAGATGGCGGCGAAGAATCCCTTGCCTTCCAGGCGCTTTCTCCCCGTGGACGCCACGCTGCGTATCGTCATTGAAGTCCTCGACGCCCTCGATTACGCCCACCAGCAGGAGATCATCCACCGGGATATCAAGTCGGCTAACATCCTCATCGAGTCCCACACGAAGCGACCCATCATCACGGATTTCGGACTCGCCAAGGTGTCCAGGGGACCTGATGAAAACGACTCCATGATCCTGGGCACACCGACTTACATGGCACCGGAACAGATTCAAAAGGCCCCTGTGGATCCCAGGACCGATATTTATGCCACCGGCACCATGCTGTTTGAGATGCTGGTAAGCCAGCTGCCCTTTCCCAAGGTGAGCAATGTCAGGGATCTCCTGAAGGCAAAACTGACCCTGCGTGACCGCTTCTTCCAGTATCGGCCTTCCCAGTTGAATCCCGCCGTTACAGAAGGATTGGATCGGATCATACAAAAGGCCACCGCTTTTCATCCGGAAGACCGGTACGCTTCCGCCCGCGAATTCAAAGCGGACCTGAAAGAATACCGTACGCGCCGGCTCGAAGACGCGGCCGCGAGGAGGAACCATGTCTTCGCCCAAGCCCATTAAAAACCAGTTGATGCAGTTCGGGCGAAATATCGCCCTGACCTTCAACAGGGCCACCATGTACGACACCGCCCATCCCTACGTGGTCCAGTCTATCGAACAGGTCCACCAGACACTGGAGCCTCTGCTGGAACACATTTCGCCCCTGGTTTTCATTTTCAACCAGGGACAGTTCTTCATCGACGAGGAGCCTCTCGATCCGCGCGTGAATGTAGGTCGCATCGTCTCTCACTTCAAGAAGGCGGGGATCCAGTCCATCTCCTTTGAAAAGGGGGTGGACAAGAACGACATTCGCATTTTCCTGGAGATCGTCTCTTCCCTGAACAAATACCCCGATACGGACGCCATGAAGGACGCCCTGGCGGCAAAGGGTGTCGATTTCGTGAAGATCAATCACGTCTTCTATAAAAAGGTCACAGAAGATGACGAAGTGGTCTCGAAGGAGGCCCTCAAAAAGGTTACACCGGCCATGATGGAGGAGGACCACTTCAAATCCAGAAAGATGTTTGTCGAGGCCCTCCTGGAGAGCGTCCTGACCGAGGAGTTCATCAAGACGCTCAATATCGAAAACCTTGTGAAGAACCCGGCGGGCGTCACCCGGAACATGATCCAGGCGGACCTGGAAGGGGGGAAGGGATCTGCGCAGGGGAAAGAGCGCAAAGTGCCCGGTGGGGTTTCCGGCGGGAACGGCGCTCCTGGGGACGGAAAAGTCCAGGCCGCTTCTGCAGGGATGAACCGGCAAGGACCTGCTGGGAGCGGAGGCCCTGGTCATCCCGCCGGAGCTGTCGGGGTCGGGGCCCCGTCCGGGGGATCGATCTCAACGGAGAACGCCGCGCGGCAGCAAGGTCCTGCACAGTTCCCCGGAACCGGCCTGGAAGGATCCGGCAGAGGAGCGCAGCGAGCCGCCGATCCCCAGGCCGTGGAGGATGTTCCCGTGGGCCACGGTGCCGTACTCTACATGCAACTCGAAGTCATGGAGCAGGAGGTGGAGAAAAACCTTGCCGGTCAAGGCAGTGTGGAACTTTCCGAACTGGCCTCTGCTGTCTTCGAGATGAAGCATCACCTCATGGCTGGAATTCAGGCCCAGAAGGCCCTGGGAATCAGCTACGAAAATGAAGAAGAAATCCTGGAGAAGAGCAACGAGATCACGGACCGGGTCCTTCTTTCCCTCATCAGGGAAGAGTATCAGGCGGGCCGCATCAGCACCTCCCGGCTGGCCCAGATCCTCCGGCGGCTGGTCCCCGACCCCGCGGAACTCCGCAGACTCCTTCCAAAAATCAAGGAGGTCCTTCTGGAAGAAGGCATGTCCCTGCCCGAGTATCTGAAGCTCGTCCAGGAGCTGGGGCGGGAACTCCAGAGCGACGGCCTGGCCAAGATCATCCACGAGAGCTCGGAACAGATCGGAGTGGACGGCGAAGAGATTTTCGAGGAGATGCAAAGAAATCCCTCTCAGGCCGCCGAACTCATCTACCTGGCGGCCGAAATCAGGAAGGGTACGGGAGATGAAAAGGCGCTCTCCGATCTGCTGGTGGATTACGTGGAGCAACTCGGAGCCCGGATGGGGGCGGAAATGGACCAGGGTGCGGAAGACGGAGGGGAAGCGCATCTTCAAAAGGTCATGACGGACGTCAAATCCAATATCGTCCAAAAGCTGGCTCGCATGGACGTCAAGGACGATATCCTGGCGCGATTGGAAGAGAAACTGAACAAGCGCGTGGACCATATGCTGGACAACCTGCGGCTGGAGTGGCTCAAGAGCCAGGAGGCGCAGACGGACAAGGCCCCGGCCAAGCGCCTTAGCGTGCTTCAGACCCTGGAACGTAGCGTAAGTGAAAACGAGGAGTTGGGGGAAATCCTCAAAGTCGTCCGCTCCAAGGTGGAGGCCGGCGAAATCGACGAGAACGATTTTCGGCAGATTCACGCGGAGATCCTGGCCCAGAAGCAGCGGATCAACGATCTGGACGCCGGAAAGGGCCTCCCTTCAGGTATCCTGAAGTCGGACGAACTGGTCTTTTTCCTGGAAAAGGAAATAGCACGCGCCAGGCGTTATAACACACCCTTTGCCGCCTTGGGTTTTTCCCTGGTCAAGGCCAAGGCCAGGGTCAAGAAGGGGGCGGAAACCGTGAGCCGCCAATCCCTCATGGATGCGGTCCTGCAAAAGCTCGCGGTGATCTTCCGGGAAACGGACGTCCTGGGGCAGATCGGAAGAAGGAAGGTGGTGGCCCTGCTCCCCATGACACCTGAGTCCGATGGGAAACTCGCTTTGCGCCGCAGCATGAGACTTTTACACCTCGAACCCCTGGACGTGAAAAGGATCCCCGTGGACATCAAGATGGCGGGCGTGCTGGCCAAGGTGGACCTGGAAGAGGCCCGGGACGCCAAGGCCTTCCTGGACACCCTGACCGCCCAACTCACCGACATGGCCGCCAGGATCAAGAATATCCACGCCTATTTCTGATGGAAAGCACTCCCTTTTCATGCAGTTTGGCGGGACATCTCTTGATATGAAAATTCCCATGGGCTTGGACTGGAAATTGTGGTGGGTGAGCAGGCGAAATCGTCTGCAGTGCCTACCGCTGCTCCTGATGCTTCTCTTCAATGGCCTTGAGAATCTTTTCCGGGGTCATGGGAAAATCTGTCAGGGTCACGCCAATGGCATTGCTTATTGCAGCGGCATAGGCCTGGGCCGCGCTCATGGCAATGGACATACCCGCCTCTTTTGCCCCATACGGGCCGGCCGGATCCAGGGATTCCACGATGATGTTGTTAATCCTGGGCATGTCGCAGGCAAGGGGGACTTTGTATTCCAGTTGTGTGGGGTTCAGGCATCTCCCCCCGTCCCAAGAGTGGTACTCGGTCAGCATGCCACCCTGCCCTCCCATGGCCACGCTGCCTTCAAATTGTCCCTCCACCAGCATGGGATTCAGGGCAAAGCCGCAATCCTGGGCGGCCGTCACCTCCAGGGCCTTGACCATACCTGTTTCCGGATCAACCTCCACCTCGGCTATCGTGGCCCCGAACGAAAAGGCCTCCGACAGCTGGCCCTGGGGGTTTTTCACCCATTCCCTGGTGTGATCGACCTTTGGCGCGTAGTGCCCTTCGCCCGAGACCGGGCTCCCCTGAATAAGCCCCATTCGAACCGCCTTCTTGAGCGGGATAAAACGATCCGGGCTCCCGGCAACAAATATCTTCTTGTCCTTTAACATGAGGTCCCGCGGGTTTGCCTCGAGCGCTTTTGCCGCAATAGCAAAGAGCTTGTTTCGGGCATCAACAGCAGCCAGCCGGGCGGCATTTCCCCCGGCAAACGTGGTCACCATGGAATAGGAACCCGGGTCATTGGGGGTCACCTCGGTATCCGCCGTGATCAGCGTCACCTCATCCATGGAAAGGCCCAGTTCTTCGGCAACCACCTGGACGAGCATGTTATCATTGCCCTGGCCGTTATCCACCACCCCTGAAATCAGGGTGACCCCGCCGTCTTCATTAAATTTTATGATGGCCTGAGATCCCCCCCTGATCCCAAGAGGGAATCCGGTCTGCACCGAGTTTATGCCGATGCCGATGCCCCTCCACGGCGGGAGTTTGCCGTATTTTTCCCTCCACCCGGACTTCAAAGCGGCCTTCTCAATGCATTCCGTCAGGCCGCAGGAGGAAACGTAACTCCCGGTGGGGGTGTATTCCCCTGCCTGCCGAGCGTTGCGAAGACGCATGGTCACCGGATCAATACCCAGTTCTTCGGCCAGCATGTCCAGTTGCAGGTCTATGCCGCAGGCAAAGGAGCGGCCGTGCATCCGGATCATGCCCCTGATGGGTTTGTTCGTGAAAATCCTGTACCCGTTGTACCTCACATTGTCCATTCGATATGCCTGCTCCATACACAGGAACGGCACTGAGGTGGCAATAGGGCCTGTGGAGGAATAAGCCCCTCCGTCCATGTAACAGGTGATGTCCCGTGCAAGGACCTTTCCCTCCCGGTCCACGCCTGTTTTTATGGTGGTGATAAGGGCATGGCCCATACGGACATTGACGGTATTTTCCTCCCTCGTATAAACGATCCTGACCGGCCGGCCGGACTTTCTTGCAAGAAGGGCACAGATATAGTCGGCAGGCGAGATCTCGGATCTCCCTCCAAAGGCCCCACCAATGGCGATCTTCCGCACTTTGACCTTGTGGAGCGGCATCTGGAGGGCGTTTGACAGGGGTTTTGATTTCATGTGAGGTCCGGCATTGGGCATCCATATCTCCAGGTTGCCGTCGTCATCAAAACGGGCCACAACCGCGTACGGCTCACCCATAAAATAGTCGTCTTCAGCAGCGGTAAAGGTATCTTCACGGATCAGGGAGGACTCACTGAAGCCCTTTTCTATATCACCCACGTCGATATTGACATGCACGTTTACATTATTCGGGTAATTCTCGTGTATCCACGGGCCCTCCGACGCCATTGCCTCAATGGGGTCATACACTGCGGGAAGCTCTTCAAGGTCCACGTCAATCAGGTCCAGCGCCTCAAGCGCGGTCTCTTCATCCACCGCCGCGACAGCCGCTATTTCTTCCCCGAAATACCGCACCTTGTCCCTGGGAAGAAAATCCATGTCCTGGGTGTAACGGAACACTCCCCACTTGACCCCGGCGGTGTCCTGCCCCGTGACAACGGCCTTCACCCCTTTGAGCCGTTCCGCCCGTGAGGTATCAATATGCAGTATCCGTGCGTGGGCCAGGGGACTCCGTTTGATCTTGCCCGCCAGCATTCGCGGGAGCTTCAGGTCCGCGGCAAACTGCACGTCTCCTGTTACTCTTGAAAGGGAATCAACCCTCGGGACCCGTTTCCCGATCAGGGAAAACTCTTTTTCCATGCTTACCCTCCGGTACTATTCCGGCCGGAGCCCATGGTGACGGCGAGCACGGCCTCGACAATCTTCGCATAGCCGGTGCATCTGCAGATATTCCCACTTATCCCTCGGCGGATGTCTTCTTCGGTCGGCGCGGGGTTTCTCTTGAGCAATCCCTTGACCGACATAAGCATTCCCGGAGTGCAGAACCCGCACTGAACCGCACCGTGATCAATGAACGACTGCTGCAGGGGATCCGGATGACCGTGCGCTCCCAGACCCTCCACGGTCGTTATTTCGCGGCCCTCCATCTCCAGGGCCAGGGTCAGGCAACTCCTCACCGGGACCCCGTCACACAATACCGTGCATGAACCGCACACCCCTTCTCCGCAGCTCTCCTTGGTACCGGTAAGCTCCAGTTCTTCCCGGAGGACCTCGAGCAGGGTCCTGTTAGGCGAGATATACAAGTCTACTTCTTCGCCGTTTACCGTAAAAGACAATGGCACCTTGTTTTTCATGACATGTTCCTTCCCCGGTAGCTCCGTTGGGCCTGGCACATGATCTCCATCCCCTTCTTTCACGATCCCCGCATCAGCCGGTTGCCACTGCAATCGCCTCTTTTATGGCCCTTCTGACCAGGATATGGGCCATCTTTTGCCGGTATTCCAGGGACGAGCCCAGATTCTCAACCATAAAGGCGGACGCATGTTTTTTTGCCAGATCCGAAGTGGCCTCAATGGCCTTTGTATCGTCAATGGGCATTCCCACAAGGGTGGCGGCAGCCTCTTTCAGCAGCAGGGGTGCCGCGCCTGCGCCACCCACGGCGATCCTGACGGCCTCTATTCGCCGATCCACTACCCTGAGTGACACTGCAGCCGATACAAGGGCAAAATCAATCGCCGAGCGGTATGAAACCTTTTGAAAACCGCTGCCCGCCCCTTCTCCGGGCATTGGCACACGTATCTCCAGCACGAGTTCATCGGGCTCAATGGCAAAAGGGGCCTCACCCTTCCCGGTAAAGAACTCTTCCACGGGGAGCACCCTTTCTCCCTTGCTGGAAGCGAGAATCACCTCACAACCCAGGGCCATCAGGGCACAGGCCCCATCAGACTGGTTGGCCGAGCGGCACCGGTCACTGTTTTCCTCGGCGTAACAGGTCTGGCCGTTGTCCTTGTGGCACGGGGTCCTGCCGGAACGCCAGAATTGGGATTGATTGTAGAACAGGCACCGCGTATCAAGGCAGAGATTCCCGCCGATGGTTCCCCGAAAGTGCTGGATCGACGGGGCGCCGATCTTCCCCACGGCCTGTCTCAGAGCGGGCAGATACTTTTCTACTTTTTCGTTTTCCAGCACCTCCACCAGGGGCGTCATGGGACCAATAACGATCACCCCGTCTTTTTCTCTTATGCCTTTCAGGCCCTCCAGGTTTTTCAGGCTTACCACGAAACGCGGTTTCACCAGTCGCTGTTTCATGCGGACCAGCAGGTCTGTACCGCCGGCCAGCACCACAGCTTCTTCGCCATGAGAAGCCAGGTAATCCAGGGCCTCCCGGAGATCTCCAGGAGCAAAATATTCAAATTCCGGAATAATCACTTTAATAATCCTGCGGCTGTCATAAGGGCCTTGGGCGCCCCTGTTTTTTTCTCATTCCGCTCAAAGGGGTCCCCAATATCCTCCCTCCCCGGCGGTGGCCCACCATATCACAATGGTCTTTTTGATCAAGCAAAATCCGCCTGCAGGATGTTGTGGAGACAATGGAATAAAAGAGATATAATAAACATTGAGGGAGACGCTCTTTCAGACAGCGATGACCCAATGTATTCTCGTAACAGGAGATTGCTATGCGCATTTTCATGACAGGCGGAACGGGTTTTGTGGGCACGACGCTGAGCACGCGGCTTGCGGCCGAAGGCCACGAGGTAACCATCCTTTCCAGGCATGTTTCCCGGGATCGCAATCTGTCCCCCGGTATCACCCTCATCCAGGGCGATCCCACCCAAAAAGGTCCCTGGCAGGACCAGCTTGACGGGAACGATGTCTTCATCAACCTGGCCGGGGCCTCCATTTTCAGGCGATGGACCCAAAAAGCAAAAACATTGATGCGGGAAAGCCGCCTCCAGACCACCGGGAACCTGGTCAATGCCCTTGCAAGGGTCCAGGGTCGGGAAATCGTCCTGCTTTCCGCTTCAGCAGTCGGATACTACGGCTTTCATGAAAATGAAATCCTGGGTGAAGAGAGCCCCCACGGGAATGATTATCTCGCAACCCTGGCGGTGGATTGGGAAAAGGAAGCGCTCCGTGCAGAGGAATATGGCGTTCGGGTGCTCCTCTGCCGGTTCGGCATCGTGCTGGGAAGGCACGGCGGCGCCCTGGGTCAGATGTTGCCTCTTTTCCGCAAAGGACTGGGAAGCGCCCTGGGAACTGGGAACCAGTGGTTTCCCTGGATTCATGAACAGGACCTGGTGAATATCTTCCGCTTCCTGGTGGAACAAAAAGGTCTTTCAGGGCCTATCAATTTTACCGCTCCCGAACCGGTTACCAATCGAGAATTTACCAAGGCCCTTGGAAAGGCCCTCGGGAAACCCACCTTCCTGCCCGCGGTTCCGGGGTTTTTCCTGAAAATAATGAAAGGGGAGTTCGGCACGGTCCTCTTGAGAGGCCAGCGGGTCATCCCGAAAAAGCTCCTTCATGCCGGATTCCGTTTCCGGTTTCCCACGATCCAGGACGCCCTCACTGACCTCGTGTCATGAGGAATTTTTTTCAGCGCTTTTTACGACTGGCTCGCCAGTTCCTTTTCACCTTTTGCCTTCAATCTATCCAAAGCAGCAAGCGTTTCCGAAGGCAGAGAAGATGCTTGATGCGCGTCTACCAGCTTCCGGATTTCTTCAGATATTCTCTTGCCCGCATCCTTGGCGCCATCCGCATGCCAGGCATTGTACGTCTGGCGGGTGAAAATATCGGGTCGCCACAATTCCTTCCGAAAATTCTGAAAGGTGTGCTTCTCCTGCAGATAATTCCCGCCTGGACCGACCTTGGCAATCACGTCCCTCGCTATGGTTTCTGCATTAATCTCGAGTCCCCGCAAAAACCGCTTGGTCATACCAATGATCTCGTTCCCCAGGACCAGTTGTTCTACAGAACAGACCATGGCACTATCCATGTAACCGACATCATGGATAAGATTCAGGCCTGCAAGTCCCTGGGCCAGGATACCGAATGCACTCTCGGCTCCTGCCTGGGCATCCACCACTTTAGACTCTGTTGCACCGGCCAAGCCCCAGGTGGGAAGACCGAAATACTGCGCCATCTCCGCCTGAGCGGCGAGGGCAACGTTCATTTCAGGGGCACTCACCATCATCAGTCCAAACCGCATATCAAAGATCCCGAAATTGCAGCCTGCACCGACAGGGCAACCGGGATTGCGTAATTGGGCGAGCACCAGCCCCAGAAGACTTTCCGCCATTCCCTGAGCGACAGCCCCGGCCATGGTGACGGGTCCGGTTGCACCGGGCTGGATACTGGGCCCGGTCATCTGGGGTAAACCATAGTCTGCTGCCACAAACATCCTGTCCACCACTTCGGCCGGAAACACAAGCGGAGATATGGATTCGGGATACAGGACCAGGAACGGCTTTCGCCTGAGTTCATCAAGACCTCCGGCAATCTCCGCAGCCATTTCATAAACCAGTTCCGCCCCCCGGGCACTATAGGTAAGCAATACCATCGGTTTCACCGTATTAGTGACCGTGGCATAAAACTCATGGATGTCCGCGGCAGTGGCCGGTACATCCTGGCAGGACCCCATCGGCATAACCCAGTCAATGTGTTCCAGCGCATCCGCCACCCTGGCCGCCAGCGCAAGATCATCAACAGTCGTGGGATGCACCTCTCCGGAAAAGGCATCCTTTGTGTTGGGGCTGGCAGTTGAGGTGCCGTAGTAGCTCTTCCGGCCTTCCACTTCCAGGGCCCGATCCCCGTTCCGATCATAAATGGTCCATCCTTTCGGGGCGGTCGCAATGCATTGCTGCACGATGAACTCGGGAACGTATACTCTATCTCCCTTGACCATGGCTCCGGCACTCTGAAGCATCTCCCTGGCGCCCTGATGGTAGATTTTGAACCCCACCTTTTCCATAACCTCAAAGACCGCTCGCACAAGCTCCTGCACCTGGACATCAGTTAACATCCTGAAATGAGGGCTCCGACTCTCGGTCGCATTTGTTTGAATCATGGTTGCTCTTCTCCCGTTGTTTGCGCATTCATCCACGGCAAGCCCGTGGTCTTCTACGAAGACGGATAAAACGGGGGCAGTATCACTCCAGGCTGCCCCCGTCTGTTTCTTATCCTGTTAAGCCCATGACCAGTCCTGAATGTTCCAGGTGATATCAGTCACATAGGGATTAATCTTGTACCTTTTGAGATTACTCTTCTTACCATACATAAACACGTAAGCGAAGATAGGCGCAAAGGGGACTTCATCCAGAAGAATATCCTGGATCTTGTGATAGACTTTTTTCCGTTTTTCCATATCGGAAATCATCACACCCTCTTCCAGGAGTTTGTCCAGCTCCGGATTTTGGTACTGCACATAGTTGGACCCGACACCGTCTTTAACCGGGATCTGCTTGGAATGGCATCGTGCGGTATAATCCGGATCCATGCCCACGGTCGGTTCCCACCCCACCATGAGCGTATCGAACTGACTCTTGGTAGTGTACTCACCCCATACCACAGAAGCGGGCATGTTCTTAATCTCCATGGCCACGCCGATCTCCTTCCAGCCTGCCTGAACCATGGCCTCCGCCTGCTCTCTTGCCTTGGACCCGGCGGTGGTGGACATGGAGAACTTGAGTTTGACGCCGTTTTTCTGCCGGATGCCATCGGATCCTTTCTTCCAGCCTGCCCCCTCAAGCATTTCAACTGCTTTTCCGGGATGGTAGCCCGGATCCTTCAAATTGTGGTTATAGGCCCAATGTGTGGGGTGCAGATATGACAGGGTCTTCGGTGGGAGGCCGTAGTAGATATCTTTCACCCATTTTTCCTTGTCCACTGCAAGATAGAGGGCCTGCCGTACAACCTTTTCCTTGAACTGTGGTTTCCCGCAGTTAAAATAGATAAATTCTACCCACGGGGCCGGGGTAACGAGGGCATCCCTCCCGGCAAGATGACGTGCTTCTTCAAATCGCTCCGGCGGCACCCCGTGCAGGCCGAGCACATCGATTTCTCCTGTCTTGAACTGGGTGTACAGGACGGTCTGATCAGGGACAAACTTGTGAATCACCGTGTCTATTGCCGGCGCGCCGCGATGATAATCGGGGTTTTTCTTATAAATCATGTGACTCCCGGCTACCCGTTTGACCAGTTTGTACGGCCCAGTTCCAATGGGATGAGTATTATAGGGAGCGGTGTTGATATCTTTGACCTTGGCGAGGAGATGTTCAGGAACCACATGCATTTTCTGCCAGGCCCAGACAAACGGGACGAATGGTTTTGAAATATGAATCTCGATATGGTGATCGTCCAGGATACGAAAATCAGAGATCATGTCAAAGCCGGATCGAGAGCGAATGGCTACCTTGGGATTGATAATCGTCTTGTAAGTAAATTCGACGTCCCTGGCCGTAAAAGGCACACCGTCCTGCCATTTGATTCCTTTTTTAAGTTCGATTTTCCAGACCTTCCCGTTTTCAGTGATTCCACCGTTTTCCAGGGTCGGCACGCGGGCAGCAAGGTTGGGGATAAAATGGCCTTTTTCGTTCACGTCCCACAGGGCATCAAACATGCAGGCCTCGGGGACTTCTTCAGTACCTGAATTCACATAAAGCAAAGGGTTGAATTGAACGGGCTCCTGGGTCATTCCAATAATGACATTGTTCTTTTTCTTCGCCCACGCAGGATGGCCCAATCCCACGCCCGCGCCTGCGATGGCCGTTCCTGCCGCCACCATACCGGTAGCCTTGATGAATTCCCTTCGTGTCATGCCTCTCTTTTTCATAATGCCTCCTTTCCAGTCTGCTGCTCATGTTGCCAGAAATTGCACCAGCAGTCGTATGAACTTCCTGCGGATGCTACCCTCGTGCCGAACGAAAGGTCCGGGAACACCTTTCAAAAAAATCCTTCGTTTTAGAGATCACATGCCCACCCTTGGATCAAGGGCATCCCGCAGGCCATCCCCCAGAAAATTGAAACTCATGACCGTGAGTGTAATCATAACGCCGGGAAATATGGCGAGCCAGGGAGCCAGGTCGAAGTATGATTGGGCGTTTGTCAGCATATTTCCCCAGCTTGCCAGAGGTGGCTGAATGCCATAACCCAGGAAGCTGATATACGACTCCATAAGAACGGCATTTGCGACATTCAGGGTGGCTGAAACAAGAACAGGAGAGATCGCATTCGGCAGGAGTTCTTTCAACATGATTCTTCTCCCGGACGCACCCAGCGCGAATGCCGCCTGCACAAATTCCTGTTCCTTGATGTACTGGATTTGGGCCCGAATAATCCGGGCCACCTCCATCCACGAGGTAAGACCGATAATGAGGGCAATGGAAACCACTGTGGGCGTGATAAACGCAGCCAGAACCAGCAACAGGAACACCTGGGGGAAACAGAGAACAGTATCTGTAAAGCGCATCAGGATATTATCCACCCTGCCGCCATAAAAGCCGGCGATCACCCCAATAGCAAGACCGGTAACGATCGTGGCGAACATGGCAGCCATACCCACTACCAGGCTTATTCTCCCGCCGTGAAGCAAGCGGCTCAGCAGATCACGCCCCACTTCATCGGTACCAAGGACAAATTGTGCATTCGAAAAAGGAGGGATAAAGCGAAGTTTTGTATCGAGCGCCAGCGGGTCGTGAGGCGCCACAACATCCGCGAATAACGCCAGCAAGAGAAGCAGGATAACGACACAACCACCGGCAACAGCAAGCCGGTGCTGGAGAAACCGGCGCAAGATGCGCCGAACCTGCGTCTCATAATAATGGGACGAAGCGTCCGGGAAAACCTCGCAGGGATCTCCCAGGGACGTTGCGCCTTCCATGGCTTCACTTTGACCAGGCCCAATATCAGCAATGCTCTTCTTGCCCATCATTCCAATCTCAATCTCGGATCGATCATTGCATTGATCACGTCAGCGAACAAATTTCCGATGATAACGGCCATGGCTGTTATCATGATCATCCCCATCAGAACAGGATATTCTTTCATGGTAAGGGCGTCGACGAAAAGCCGTCCCATACCAGGCCAGCCGAATATTGTCTCCGTTACAAGTGCCCCTGAAAAAAGCCAGGGCAATTGAATACCAGCCAGCGTAACGAGTGGTGCAAGTGCATTGGGAAAAGCATGACGAAAGAGAATCCTGCGGCCTGAGAGGCCCTTTGAGCGGGCCGTCCGTATGTAATCCTGGTTAATAACTTCGAGGAAACTGGACCGGGTATAACGACTCCATTGGGCCACCAGCACAAGGGCCAACACCACGGCAGGAAGAATAAGATGCGTGAGTAAATCAAGTATTCCCTCTTCTCCTCCCAGGGTAAACATCCCTCCTGAGGGGAGCCAGCCAAGTTTCAAGGAAAAAAGAAAAATAGTCATCAAGCCAAACCAGAATGTCGGGAAAGAAAGGGCCACCATTGCTCCCGTCGTGGCAAGATAGTCAAAAACAGAGTAACGCCTGACGGCGCCAAGGATGCCGATCAACATACCTATTATCACGGCAAGAGACATCCCTGAACCCATCAGGATGAAGGTTGCAGGAACCCGCTCCAGGATCACATTCAGAACCGGCCTCCCCCCGAAAAAGGTGTAGCCCCAGTTGCCGGTAAACATGCCATAGGCCCATTTGAAATACTGGATATACATGGGCTGATCCAGTCCGAATATCTGTTTTATGCGCGCGATATCCTGTGCCGTAATGGTTGGATTGAGGGTGTACACCGCCAGAGGCCCGCCAGGAGCCAAGTGCATCATGGCAAAACCGATAATTGAAACCCCGATCAGGAGTGGAATGGCCTGGACGAGCCTTTTCAGGATAAATTGAAACACTGTTTATCTCCCCTTGTCGGAGTCAATATGCCGATTCATTCCATTCATCCTCATAAAGATGACACGCAACCAAGTGGTCTTCATCTACGATCCTGAATTCCGGTTCTCTCTTATCGCAGGGCTCAAATCGCCGGGGGCACCGGGGATGGAAACGGCAGCCTGAAGGCGGCCGGATCGGTAAAGGGACATCCCCTTCCAGGATTATTCGTTTCCGCTTATGCTCAGGATCAGGTACCGGAACGGCAGAAAGCAAGGCCGAAGTGTACGGATGCAGCGGATGTCTATAGAGCTCGCTCCTGGGTGCTGTCTCTACAATCTTTCCCAAATACATTACTGCGATTCTGTCTGCTATGTGATGGATAACGCTTAGATCATGGCTGATCATGATATAAGTCAAACCCAGTTCTTCCTGAAGGTCTTCAAAAAGATTTATGACTTGTGCCTGAATGGAAACATCAAGGGCTGAAACCGGCTCATCGCCCACGATCAATTTTGGATTGACCGCAAGCGCGCGGGCTATCCCTATTCTCTGACGCTGTCCCCCCGAGAATTCGTGCGGATAACGCCGCATGGCGGAAGCGGAAAGCCCAACCTTCTCCAGCAAATCTGCGATCCGGTCTTCCTTCTCCCCCTGTTCAACCAAGCCATGGATTTCCAAAGGTGCGGCAATGATCGTGCCCACCGTATGCCTTGGATTTAATGATGAAAAAGGATCCTGGAAAATAATCTGCATTTCACGACGAAGATCTTTCATCTGCTTCCGGTCATACGAAGTTATGTCCTTTCCATTATAGTAAATTGATCCACCGGTTGGTTCAATCAGCTTCAATATGGTCTTTCCGGCTGTTGTCTTCCCGCAACCACTCTCCCCCACCAGACCCAGGGTTTCACCTCTCATGACCTGAAGGTTTATTCCGTCAACAGCATGAACATTGGCGATCACCCGTGAAAAAAATCCTTTCTTGACGGGAAAATATTTCACCAGATGGTCCACTTCAAGCAATGGCTCAGACCTTTGCCCCATCCCTTTAGACCTCCCTGCAGGCTACCATGTGCCCATTTTCTATTGACCGAAGCTCAGGCATTTTTTCCCGGCATTTCGGTTGGGCAATGGGACATCGATCAAAAAACGAACAGCCCGAAGGCAGGAAACACAAATTGGGTACCTGTCCCGGAATCTCCGTCAGACGCGGTTGCCGTTCCTCATCATTGATTTTGGGAATTGATCGGAGCAGGCCCTGGGTATAAGGGTGGAGAGGTTTTCTGAAGATGGTCTTGACGTCGGATTTTTCGACGATTTTCCCCGCATACATGACCGCAACCTGGTGAGCCATCTCGGCGATAATCCCCAGGTCATGAGAAATTAACAGGATACTTGTTCCCAGATTTTTCTGCAAATCAAGCATCAGGTCCAGGATCTGCGCCTGGATCGTTACATCCAGCGCCGTGGTGGGTTCATCCGCGATAAGGACCTTCGGGTTACAGGCCACCGCCATGGCAATCATCACACGCTGGCGCATCCCCCCGGAAAGCTGATGGGGATATTCATCCGCCCGCCGTTCAGGGTCCGGGATGCCCACCATATCCAGCAGTTCAATTGTTCTCTCACGCGCTGCCGCCCTGTTCATCTGGTAATGGTTTGTCAGTACTTCTTCGATTTGAAACCCTATGGACATAATGGGGTTCAAGGAAGTCATGGGCTCCTGGAAAACCATGGAGATTTCCCTTCCCCTGATCCCCTGCATTTCTTTTTCACCGGCCTTCAGTAAATCCTTCCCGTCAAAAAGAATCTCTCCTCCCCGGTATTCGGCCGGCGGCACATCGAGAAGCTTCAGGATCGACAAAGAGGACACGGTCTTTCCACAACCACTTTCACCAACCAATCCCAGGGTTTCCCCTTTTCCCAGCTGGAAGGAAATCCCATCCACGGCCTTGGCCACACCCTCTCTCACGTGGAAATAGGTGCGAAGATTCCTGATATCCAGGAGCACATCATCCGATGAGTTCGTAAGCACATGAGAATGGACTTCAAGCGATTTCAAAATGTTTCGTACACCTCACTCATAACAAGGCATGAAACGTGCCGCTCCAGGCCGCGCCGGTTTTCCTACCCAATGACTGAGAAACTTGAATCCGGGTTGACTTCCCTCAAACGACTGAAAAATCCAATGTTGCATTCCCATCCGGTATGCTGCATCACGAACGTCACCGGATCGGCATCATGATCATGCCCTCCTTCCACCTTTTCGATCAACTCAGCCATCAGGACTCCTGCCACAGGTGCGTTCTTGTATTGATTCCCCGAACTCCCCACCGCCATATAGAACCCCGGGAGATCGGATGTATCATAGATGGGAATCCAGTCAGTACTCACGTCATAAAGATCGACCACTCCCTGTGGTTTGTTCGGAATAGGGAGGCCATGAATACGCTGGCCTTCACGCATGGCTTGAGTCGTCCACTGATCGGTGAATCCCCTGTTGAAATCATCGGGATCAACCCATTCACGCGGATCACATTCCGGGTCCTCACTGCCGATCAGCACATGATTTCCCACCTCGGGCCGGGAATAGCAGCCGATATCACCATCAGAAATAATCGTGCCGTCTTTTTCATAATCAAAGCCCTCTGGTGAAGGGACGTGACAGACCTCCGCCCGCAGTGCTTTCGTCTTTATGTTCATACCCTCTTCAACCCCTGCCATGCGATTTATCAGGTACGAATGCGGACCGGCCACGTTGACTACAATAGGTGCCCCAAACTCGGAACCGTCTTTCAGCTTCACACCGGATACATGATTCCCGCTCTTCACTATTCCTGCAACCTCTGTGTTAAACAGGAACTCCCCTCCATTTGCCTCCGCAGCCACTTGAACATTATGGGTTGACAATTGTGGATCGGTCACATAGCCGGACTCAGGAACAAAAATTGCTCCTTCGATGGCATCTCCGGTTGGTTTTCCGAAGGCAGGGTCTCCCAAAAGCTTCGGGGGAAAAAACTTTTTTGTATTGAGAATGGGCATCCTTTCCCGGATTTCCTCCGGGCCAAGTTCCTCGTACGGAACACCGAGCTTATCAAGGCTGGCCATGACCATTTTTAAATTCTTGTTGATTGGTGTCTTGATGACGAGACAACCGGTGTTGATATACCGGGCCATTCCGGCCTCATCTTCCACACCAAGATAGTTTGCCCAATCAACCCAGTAAAAATATCCTTCCCGGGCCATTGCCACCCCATCCGGGGTAGAATAGTGCAGCCTGATTATAGCACACGAGTTTGAAGTCGATCCATATCCCGCTGCCGGGAGCTTATCAATGTTGAGTGTCTTATATCCCTTTTTCGCCAGCTCAAAGGCAACGCAACAACCGATGATGCCGGCACCGATAATAATAGCGTCATAGTTTTTTTCCATCGCGATCTCCTCATAGAAGTTAAATGGTGCCATTCGTGAACAAGGAAACGTATTTCTCAAGGGGGCGTAACAAAAAAACAACCAAGAAGAACAATGCAAAGACTGACAGATTTACAAAAGGTCACGGAATATCCTTTTCCGGCATTCCCGCTGATGCGGCAATCCGGTGATTTGAAATTGTTGCCTACTTGCGCGACCGTTTTTTATAGAATAGCCTACCAGGCTTTGAACACAAGCGATTCAAATTCATAAATTTCCGTCAGGCATAAGAAAGAGGCTTTCGGAAGAAATGATTAACATTATTTACGCGGCACTGAATCATTAAATCATTTTATATATTAAATGTGCCGCTCAAAGATTGTCAAGACAAAAGTCAGGAGATCATGCAACAGGAGAAAATTGACATTGACAGAAACCACAAAAGATTATATTTATAATTTATTAGTATTTCCTCAAGGTTCCGCAACCTTCAGCATTCAGACAAAAGGAAAGATGCATTGCTTTTAAAAAAAGCCCGGAAGAGCAGCCTGGTCCAGGATATTGTTTCTCAAATTGAAGAAGCCATCGTTGATGGGACCTATAAGGCCGGCGATAAGCTGCCCTCCTTGAGCAAACTGCACGAAATTCTGGGGGCAAGCCAGGGGACCCTTCGGGAGGCCTTTCGCATCTTGGCACAGAAAGGCCTTATCGAGGTAAAACTCGGTTCCAAGGGAGGGGCGTATGTAAAGGAATCCAATAGTGAGCCGGTTGCGGAGGGACTCGCATTACTCATCAGGCAAGGAAAAATCTCTTATGAAGACCTCGCGGAATTCAGAAAGGTTGTTGAGGCCGGCCTTATACGACTCGTGATACAAAACGCCATGGAAAATGATGTACGACAATTAAAAAGTCTGCTTCTGAAACTGGAACCCTGTTCAAAAAAAGGCTCTGAAGGGTGGTCAGACTTTCTCAGCATTGAAGTACAGATTCGCAAGCAATTTATTCGTATATCAGGCAACAGTATGTACGAGGCGGTCTTGATTCCCATCCATGAAAATATCATTACCTATGGCCGCAAATTAGCGAATAATACGGAAACCAGACCGGATAAGGCCTTTCATGACTGGTGCCAAATCATCGAAGCCATTTCAAAAGGTGACCTTGAGACGGCCGTCTCTGTTACCACGCGACATATTGACCGCTACGTCAAAGTGATATCCGCTCAGATGAAGGCAAAATAACCTTCCGGGGCCTTCTCAAAACGCTCAACCGGGATGTGTTCCCATGGGCCCGGGGAGTGCAGGCAGGTGTTATTGAAACACTATGCCGGCTTTCCGGTTCTGCCGTTTCCAGTAGCGGTTGTAGAAAAACCCGGGCCTTGTCTTGACTGGTGACTCCTGAACAAGATCCGTCCATTCAGTTGTTTTTTCCCATGCCTTCTTAAAAGCCTCCGCGGTCAGCTCCGTGCACTCCTTTCCGGTTCCCTTGGGGGCCTTCGTGAGCAATTCCTTTTCCAGCCCATCCCGTGCTTCCTGGAATGTCCTGGCACGGGTTGGAAAATCCTGGAGAACCGTTCGATGCAGTTTTTCATGGTGCCACCACACGGATCCGGAATCAAAGCTTCCTGTGGGGGCGGGTCCCAGGTCCGGAAGGGTTGCATTTCCAAACCAGATCGGCTTGAAAATCGAGATACAGGGAGCGGACGTGCCCGTGGCCCAATACGTCTGAAAGTCAGGTTTCAGGTGCGCCACGAGAGAACCAACGGTCTGGGTGGCGTTTCGGAATACCCTGTTTCCTGCATGGGCGCACAACCGGTTCCCCAGGAGGTGGCTGTCCGGGCGATACTCCCCCTCTCCATGGTCTCTCAGCACCTTGAACGCGGCTGTCACATCCACAGTGCCTTTCATCCCGGCAACCCGTTTGAAGGATCGTTCCCGGCGCGTGCGTGACGCGGAAAAGGTGGTATACAAATAATCCGAATAACAGCGGGCAAAATGAAAGCTTCGTCCCTTTTTCAGCCAACCCCTGTTTCTTGCCGTGGCAATCAGTTCAGGATGTGCCTTGTCAAACTCCTCTCCAATGGTGAGCCCGTTGCTGATGGAGTACATCTCTTTGATTTTCAAAGCGGCCCAGAGGGGCCCTGCCGTCTCAAGGACCCATGCCTCATTCGGGTCGGCAATGATATAGCTGTTGTGGTAAGAAATCCGCTTATCTTCATACCCGCACAACCCACCCTGTCCGTAATCCGACAGATGCTGCACCACGGTCTCGAGAGCCTGCTGTGCAGAAGACGAACGTTCCAGGGCGATACGCAGAAGATCCATGCCCGTCAAAACGCCTTCCTTTCGAATGGGCATCCGGGTCCACACGGCTTCATTGCCGATGACCACCCCCTTTTCATTGGCGCCCATTTCCGCCCCCCACATCCAGAAGGGCCGGCAAAGCAAAACCGCGCGTGTCTCTCTCGCCTGCGGCACCTCTCTATACGTACAATGAAGAGTTCTGTCTTTTCGGTATTCCCGGGCAGGATGGTATTCCAGGACCTGGGCCTCGTTGGGTTCACGGTCACTGTTCTTCCCGAAAATGAGAGAGCCGTCCGCGGTAAAGGGTGGAAGGGCGATAAAGGTATCACACATGGTTCAACGCTCTATTTTACCGGGCAGGAGAAATTCATATCTTTTCCGAAATATCCTGGTGGTGAGCCACCGGTCGATGCGCCGAAAGGCCAGGAAAAGGGTCCAGATGAGTTTATCTTCCTTGTAATACTTTTCTACTTCCTTCTGGTTCAGGGGTTTTTGTCCGGAAGGAAGAGAACGATTGATGCTTTCGATGGCCGCCGGTATCAGTTCCGGAGACTTTTCCTTGTAAAGGTTGCCGGCCAGGTCCATGTACACGAGACGGGGATCGTAATAGCGGTTCATCACATCCTTGAGAAACAGCCACCTGATCAACCATCGGAGAAAGACCGGGGCGCTCTGCAGAAACAGCTCCGGGTCCATCTGCTCCACCCTGTTCTTACGGTAAAGGGGAGTACTGGTGTCTATGTACAGGATTTCATCGTTTTCCAGGGTTACCCAGTTGGATACCTGGGCATCGATTGCCAATTGCAGTGCCGGGTGAGAGGAAGCGTTGAACGTCCATACCTTGTCTATCTCCGTGATGATCCGTTCCAGCAATGCCGTCGCCTTCGCCGGTTCAAGACCGTGGATGAGGCGGTGAGCAAAACGATCCCCGGGAAACCGCTCCTGCGCGATGTAGAGCACCACGGGACGATCCGGGATTTCAATGATCACGGTCTCGTGGCGCGGGAGCGTGAGGCCCGCATCGCTGAGGTAGCCGCAATACTCATGAAACTGCCCTGCATACACTTCCGCGGCTTCCCGGTTGGAAAAGAGGGGCATCCGCTTATATGCCACGTCGGGGTTATTCCCGATCTGGAGGATAATGGAAATTTCCCCGTAGCCGAGCACCCTGGCCGGGATACGCGACTTTTCAGGGTCCTGGGGATGCAACCCCGCTTCAAACTCAGCAACCAGTTCCCGATTGATCTCCATTTTCCGCACTCCATCTCCTTTTCAATGCTTCCATTTTTCCACAAACCCCTCCACCTGCCGTTTGATCTTCAGCACCGGCCGCAGCCTTTTGGCGGCGGCAAGCGCCCTGTCCAGCCGCCCCATGACCAGGTCCACCTCGCTGAGGTCCATGATCAGGGGAGGCAGTAACTGGCAAACCGACGGGTCATTGTTGGCGTAAACCATGAGCAGATCATTGTCGTATGCCGTCTTGGACAGCACCGGGCCGGAAAGCTCATCCTTGAGTTCCAGGCCCATCATGAGCCCCAGTTGGCGAAGACCAAGCAGGAACCGGGGGTGCTTCTTCCGGAGTTTTTCCACTCCCTGATCGAAGGCACGGGCAAGTTCGTTCACGTGGTCCAGAAATTTCGGGTCCGACGAGATCTCCAGGACCCGTTGTGCCACCAGGCAGCCTACCTCTGCACCGCCGAACGTGGAGACATGGATAAAGGGATCCTCATGAAAAACGGCCTCCAGGGGGATACGGATCACCGTGGCCGTAAGGGGATAAATGCCGCCCGAAAGTCCTTTCCCCAGGACCACGATATCCGGCACAATGCCGAAATGCTCAAACCCCCAGAGTTTGCCGGTGCGCCCGAGCCCTGTCTGCACTTCGTCAATGATGAGGAGCGCGTCTCGCTCGGCGCACAGATCCCGCACCGCGGGGAGATATCCTTCCGGCGGGACCGTGATGCCAAGGGTTGCGGGAACCGTCTCCAGAATCACCGCGGCCGTATTGGTGTCCATCTCCGCGGCAAGCGCGTCCCTGTCACCAAAAGGGACCTGCACAAACCCGGGGGCCGGTGGCCCGAACGGGGCCCGGTATTTCTCATCGCCGGCGGCCATGGCAAGGCCCGTGTGCCCGTGATAGCCGCCCCTGGCTGAAATAATTTTATCCCTGCCCGTGTGCGCCCTCGCCACTTTCAGCGCCAGGTCGACCGCTTCGCCCCCGCCCACCCCGAAAACGGTGTAGTCCAGATCCTCGGGCATGAGGTCCGCAATCATTTTGGCCAGGTCCGCCCTGGCCTTGCTCATGAGGTGACCGTTGCCGATATCCAATTCCTCAAAGCCCTTCATCAATACATCGATTAATTGTGGATTCCGGTGCCCCAGGTTGAACACCCCGCCGTTGCAATGGAGATTGAACAACCGCTTCTTGCCGTCCAGGTCACCAAGGTAACATCCGTCACGTTCCCCCATGACAAACTGCATGCCGTACTTTTCAAAAAATGCGGCTTTTCCCCATGACACGTGGTCCCGGAATTCCTCAACGGCCTTCTGTGTCATTTCAGACGCTCTCTTTCCCCGGCCCAATGGTCTTACCCCTTTCTCCTGAAGGAACCAGAAATACATCAATTATTATCATTCAATTTGACAGAAATTATACGGTACTTCAAGAAAATTTGGTACCTGTAACTTCAGGTTTCATTATCTTCTTTTATTGAGCTATTACGTAATTTATTGAGATGAATGTGAAGGAACATGAGATGATGAACTTCAAGAGCCGATGAAAATGGATATTTTGTCAATTCCGTGTAAGGATCGCCGTGATCAACCGACCAATGAAGAAAGTCGAGTTTTTTGTCCCGTTTTATCTCTCACCAACAGCAGAAAGGAGAAAGGAATGAAAAAATTGATCATTGCGGTATCGTGCCTGGTCTTCGCATTCGGTATTGCCGTCTACGCCTCGGCCTCCGATGAAATGCCGGGAGCAAATCCCCAGGCGCTCTGGAATTATATCACAAAGGTATCCCCTTATACATCCTGGGGATTCTGGCCTGACCACAAGGGGATGCTGAAAGGTCGCGCGCCACATGGTTCCTGGCACAAGGTTTATGTGAATGACAAGGCGCTGAATTCATCGCACGCGCCGGTCCAGTATGGTGCCATTGAGGTGAAAGAAAACTACAACCGATCGAAAAAGCTCAAGGTCATTACCGTCATGTACAAAGTAAAAGGGTATAATCCTGCGGCCGGGGACTGGTTCTGGGTCAAGTACCGGTTGAACGGCAAGGCCGACAAATTCGGAAAGCCCAAAGGCTGTATAAATTGCCATGGCATCCGGGCGAATAACGACTATATCACCGTGCATGAATTCAAGTAACCCAGAACAACAGGGGTCCAAATGCTCATCATCCACCCCATCATCCAGTTTTGTGCGACGCTCCTGGCGTGTTTTGTGTTTTTTCTCGGGCTCCAGCGTTTCCGTATGCTCCATCTGAAACAGAAGACCAGGTTCAACTGGAAACAACATGTGTTGCTCGGGATAATGACGTTACTCACTTTGCTGGCCGGGATGGTGGGAGGGATGAGCATGGTCTATCTCAACTGGCACGGCTTCCTGGTCACCGGGGTCCACGGAAAAATCGCCCTGGTCATTCTTCCCATGGTCCTCTTCGGGCTCATTTCCGGGCTGTACATGAACAGCAAGAAGAAAAAGCGGAAAGCGCTTCCGTTCATTCATGGGACCGTGAACCTTTTTCTTCTTTTACTGGCCTTCTACCAGATGTACAGCGGTTGGTGGGTGTATAACGCCTTTATTTTGGGCAACTAGGAAAGATACTGCTTCAATTCGGAGACGAATTTCACCCGCTCTGACGCATCGCCCTTGATCCGCTCTTTCACCTTTTTCCAGGTTGGCGGGCAATTCTTATATTCCACGTCCACAATGGAGTGAATCACCTTGTCAATATCTTTCTTGTTCCCCTTGTCCACGGTGATGCCTGCCTCATCCAGGATGTCTTTCATGTATCGGAAATAGCATGACATGTTTTCATTCCCCCATCTTCATGTTCACCCAATCAGACTATGCCTTCCTGTTCATCAGCTCCCCGAGGGCCGTCAGATGGGCCTTTTCCTGCTGGGCCAGGTCATGAAACAGCTTTTTCGCATCCTGGTGCTTGATCTCTTCCGAATATCGCATATAAAGATCCATGGCCTGCGCTTCAAACATCATGGCAATTGAAAACACATCCTCTAAGGCATGTTCCTTCCCCATGATCCTTTCCAGGTACTCCTCAGTGCTGAGCCCTCCTTCCAGGGCCCCGCGAACAATCTTAGACTCGAATGTGGGCCGATCAACATGGGTTCCAGTTATCTTCCTGAAAAGCTCAAAGAGCCGACCTTTGTGTTTTTCCTCAATCCCTGCCAGTTTCGTAAGTAATTGTGCTGCTTCCGCGTCGCCCGTTTTTCCCGACGCCTCGGTATAAAACCCGCCCAGCCTCTCCTCCATGCCAGAGGCAAAAAGAATGATCGCTTCAGGAGTTTCCATGTCCTTCACAAATTCCAGCCCCATCTCCGGTGGACCCGCTACTTTAACTCCCTGCCATGCCCTGATCCCGCCCTGCAGGTTATACACCTCTTGGAAGCCCTCCCCTTCCAGGAGCTTCGCAGCGACCCGGCTGCGGCCACCGACGGCTCAGTAAGCGATAACGGGTCTTAATGGATCCAGTTCCCCGAGGCGATCCGAAAGTTGAGGCAGGGGGATCAGTTTCGCCCCAGGGATCCGTTCCTTCTCATATTCTCTCTCCTGGCGGACGTCCAGCAGGGTATAGGAACCTTCCTGATGCTCCTCCATGAAGGCCCTTGCTTCGTCCGCGGTCATGTTGCGGACCGGTGAAAACAGCGACTTGATTTTCATGTATCGCCCCCTTTTCCTCATCCACTCCTGCCGTCATCACACGGCTCATCATCATCCGATCCCCGGGCGTGTTCCGCACTCGGCGCCGTGGTACACTCAGAGAGCGCCTCGTTCACCGGCTTCTTTTTCTTTGCCTTTTCTTCCAATTCCTTTTTTTCTTTCTCTTCCATCTTCTGACCCTCCCTTGCCTGCCATTGCTGAACCGGCAGACCGCTGCATTTCGTTTTCCCCACGGGGTCTCTTTCAAACAACGTTGCTTTTACGCGAAAAATAACGTAAGAAAAATTGATGCTGGACAGCATTTTTTTCTTGTATCACCGTTCCCGAAAAAAGTCAGTAGCATTCTCAAAATCGAATAAAAGGAGGGTCACCACCCATGTCTGAAAAGAACGAAAAGAATCTCGCCTACGCCTTCGCTGCCGAATCAAAGGCCGCCATCCGGAACGATGCGTTCGCGAAGAAGGCTGACAAAGACGGTTACGCGCAGATCGCTCGTCTTTTCAGGGCTGTCTCCGATGCCGAGTCCGTCCATGCACGCAGGTTTCTCCTCCTGATACGTGGTAAAGTGGGCACAACGGAAGAGAACCTCGATGCCGCCTTCCACAACGAGATCAGGGCTAATGTTGAAGAATATCCGAAGCTCATCAAGGACGCCACCGATGAAAACAACGAAGGTGCACTCCGGGCTTTTTCCCACGCACGAGACGTGGAGAGCAGGCATGCCGAGCTTTATAAAAAGGCCATGAATGACATGCTTGCTGATCGCCACTCCCGGTATTACGTGTGCCAGGTTTGTGGGTACATCAGCGAAGACAACCCGCCTGAGAATTGTCCCGTGTGCGGCGCGGTGAAAGCCAAATTCAAGCTGGTTGAATAAAAGACGGCTTTATGCCCGAGACGGGGGATCAATTTTTCCGCCCTTTTTTCGGAACGAGGTACAGTGGTGCCAGGGTGTCGGGAGAAACGCCCAGGTGGCAGCCCGCCATGATGACCCAGTTGATCAGGGTCGTTCGCACCACCCCCAGGCGCTGCCAGCGTCTGCCGGACGTGAGAACCTCGGCTTCGGCGATCCTGATACGGCCGTATGCCCGCAGAAGCCTCACCAGCAAAAAATCTTCTGCAAGAGAAACATGAGGGAACCCTCCCACCGAGTTGAACAACGCCTTTTTCATGAACAATGCCTGATCCCCGTAAGGTAACTGGAAAACACGCGACCGCACATTCGTCATCCATTCAACCGCGCGGATAAGCGGCACCCGGCAGTCCGTTTTGAACCGGAAGGCACCGGCCGCGGTCCTTCTCGGAAGAAGGGTCTCAAAAACATGGTCCACGTAACGTGCCGGGAGAAGGGTATCTGCGTGGAGGAAAAGAAGCACTTTCCCCTTTGCTGAAGCGGCTCCCGCGTTTTGCTGCAAAGCGCGACCTTTCATTGTCGCGACAACCTTTGCTCCGGCCTCTTCGGCAACCGCTCTGGTGCGGTCCCTGCTCCCCCCATCCACCACGATAATTTCCGCGTCCTGATCCCTCGCCCCGGCAATAGTCTCCCTGATATTATTTTCTTCGTTCAGGGCAGGGATGATGACCGACAGGTACGGCCGCATTTGCACCAGCCGCGGATTCCATTCCTGCAGATCTTCAATGGTGTCCACGTCCATAAGTGGTTTCAAGAGATGATACCTCAAGCTCTTGCCCCTGACCACCTTGAGCGTTTGATCAAGCACAGTATCGTCTCCCCATGTCATCCCCTCGAATATATCCAGGGGTCGGTTCATCCCGACGAGCCAGTATCCCCCGTCCGTGCTGGGACCGAGGACCACATCTTTTTCCCGGAGCATACGAAACGCTTCCTGCAAACGGCCCTGTGTCAACCCCGGGATATCCGTGCCCAGGAGAACCACGCGCCTGCACCCATCCTGGAAGGCCTTCTGGAATGCGTCACGCATTCGCCTGCCAAGATCCCCCTTTTCTTGTTCTGATAACAGGATCCCGCGCCCCAGCCAGTTCAGTACTTTGTCTTTGTTTCCCCCCTCAAAACAAAACGCGGATTCCCTTTCAGAACTGGCAACGAACCTTGTAACAATACGAAGGGTGGCCTCAGTAAGTTCCCGTTGCAGATCCGCCGCCCCTGCCGGGCCGAGAAGCGGGACCAGGCGTGTCTTCACCTTGCCCGGAAACGGGTACCGCCCGAATATGATAATCCTCTGTCTCATGACGTCCTGCATGTTTCACGGCTCAATACCTATTGCTCCTGAGATGAACCTCAAGGCGCTGAATTGAAAAGGTGGACATTTCCCCACCACAGCTCAAGCAAATGTTACGACGATTTCTTCGTATGACTTCCTCCACTTGGGCGGCTGCAATTTCTTGGTCTCGTCAAAATGCCCGACCGCCAAAAGCAGGGGTATCCAGTAGTTCTCGGAAATGCCGAATTCCTTCCTGACGCCATCATGATCAAATCCGTCCATGGGGTGCGTGTCAAGCCCGAGATGCTTTGCGGCAAACATGAGCGCCATCGCAAAAAAGCCGGCGTTCTTGCACGCAAAAGCCTGCTGTTTCTCTTCCCGCTCCCCATACAGACCCTTGCACGCGTTGATGAACCAGTCATACTGTGCTTCACCCATGCTGCCCGCCTTCACCATTTCCTTGAAGTTCTTTTCCACAAAAGGATGGCCCTTTTTCCACGCATCCCGGTCGGCCAGGACGATGAAGACCACCGGGGCATCGCTGACTTTGGGCTGGTCCATGGCCAGTTTCCTGAGCCGCATCTTTTCTTCCTGGTCCCTGAGCACCATCAGGCTCCATGGCTGGAGATTGAAACTGGACGGGGCCTTTGCGGCTGTCTCCACCAGTTCCCTGATGAGTTCATCAGAAACATCTTTGTTCGTGTCAAAAAAATTGACCGCCCTTCTTCCATTGATTACCTCTTTGAAATCCATGCGCCATCTCCTTTCTTAGTACACGCTGGCATATATACACGAGCGTATATCATACTGCCTAGATGCGGCTTTCCGGGAAGGCAGGGAACCGGCATATTCCCTCTGCTACGTTCGCTACGCCGTCCATGGCTCCGCTCACTGCGGATGTCGGCCCTTCCACTGTTCTGTTCCAGGACCGACATGACGCCGCTCCGGGAACATCCCGTTCCCCTGCCTCCAACGCATCAATGCGTCACTGTAATTGCCCACCATAGTGCTTAGTGTGCCATTTCTTCTGCACTGATTGCCGCCCCGAGCAGGGCAGCCCTACTGTCAAGGATGACCCTGACGGGTATCTTCTCCAGAAAGCCCTGGAACCTCCCCTTCCTGGTAAAAGCCTTCAAGAAAAGATCCTCCTTCAGGGCCGGCAGGATTTTTGGCGGGATACCCCCGCCCAGGTAGATCCCTCCCGTCGTCATCGCGGTTAAGGCCAGGTTCCCGCATACGGCCCCGAGTATGGAAACGAAATGTTCCAGGACTTGCCTGCACAGAGGAAGCCCGTTCCCAAGCGCAGTTTCAGTGATCGCCTGGGCCGGGTCCGTGGTGGCCATGCGCTCTTTGAGCCACGCCGGTTCCTCGTATCGTCCGAGGCTTTTGAGCCACCGGTATATATTCACCAAGCCCTGCCCTGAAAGCACCCGTTCCACGCTCACATGCCCGAATTGCCCGTGCAGGTACCGCCACAGCGAGACCTCTTCCTCGGTCTTCGGAGCAAAGTCCACATGCCCCCCTTCAGACGACACCGGCACATAATGGTGGTCTTGAAAAACCAGCAGCGCCTCTCCCAGCCCTGTTCCGGGGGCCACAACGCCGATGTTCCCTTGCTTTTTGCCCCGCGCCTGATTGAGGGAGCAGGTCTGGTTGCGGCCGAGGAATGGGACGGAGACGGCCGTTGCCGCCAGATCGTTGAGGAGACGAACGTGCTTCCATCCAAAATGATTCCTGATCCTGGTTTCCGAAACCACCCAGGGAAGATTTGTGGTCCTGGAACGACCGCTCACCACGGGTCCCGCAATACCAAAAGCAGCACCTGCAGGGAAGGCAGCATGTTTCTTGATAAAATGCTCAAGGATAATCTCCAGCCCTTTTGCGTCCCTGCTGGAATAGGTGCGCATGGTTTTCAGACGCGGCCGTTTCTTCCCGGGAGTAAAAAGACCGATATTCGTTTTCGTCCCCCCGATGTCCCCGGCAAGAAAGGTTTTTTCATTGGGATTGTGAGACACTTATCATCTCCTTTGAGAGCAGGAAGGCGGCATCCCGGTCAAGAATCCAGATCAAAGACCCGGTGGACGGTTGAACATGGACGGCCGGGAGCCGGGTGTCATGGTCTTCAAGGACGGATTTTACCGCCCGGGCCTTCTCTTTCCCAACCACAAGAAACACCACATTTCTCGCCCTGTTGAGAACCGGAAAACTCATGGTAAGGCGGGCAACGTCAGGATCTCCGCCCGTCACCGGGATCACCCATTTTTTTTGCTCCCCCAGAGCAGCATGACCCGGAAAAAGCGATGCGGTATGCCCGTCCGCACCCAGGGCGATCTCAGAAAAAAGATGGGCCGCCTTTTCTGCCAGCACCTCCGGCGTTTCTACCATAATAACTTCCCTTTTCGCTCCCATGCGCTCCCCTTACCCCTGCTTTCTCACTCCCCCTTGATCTTCTTGATGATCTTCGGGATAAAAAAGGAGAACACAAAGAGCCCGATGGAGAAAAATACCTTGAAGGAAATCAGTTCTCCCCAGTTTCCCGAGGCCCACACGTCTTTCAGGGTCCCGATGAAAAAGGTAAAAATAAAAGTCCCCACAATGATGCCAAGACCTGTTCCAAAAAGATAATCCCTGAAACGCACCTTGGTCAGCCCCATACCGAAATTCATGGGGGTGAAGGGGAAATAGACCAGCCGAAGATAGAGCACCGTGGCAAACCCGTTGCGCTCTATGGCGTCGTCATATTTTTTGAGCCGGTCCCCGATCAAGGACGCGGCGAATTCCCTTCCCAATGTCCTCCCGATGAAAAAGGCAACGCTGGCCCCCACCATGGCCCCGATCCAGACATACACAAAACCTTTATACGGGCCGAAAATGGCAGCGCCCAACGCGGTGAGCAGGGTCCCGGGCAGAAAAACGCAAACCCCTGCCGCGTAGACCAGCATATAAATCAGGGGTGCCCAAATCCCGACAGCGTTGAGAAAACCGCCCAAGGCATCCGCCGTCAAATAGTCCTTTACCCCGGTGAACCTTGCCACAAGGAGGGCACCCACAATAAACAGCAGAAACACAATAGCCTTCAAAATTGCCTTTTTTGAGCTTTTTCGTCCCGCTTCCGGAAGTTCTTTCTGGTTCATATCAGTCATCTTCGCTTTTCTCCCGGAGGCTTTCGCTGAGTTCCCGGGTAAACCGGGGCACCTGCCCCTCGTAATTTTTTCTCGGCCTGGCAAGGGGCACCCTGATCTCCCTGCGGATCCGTCCCGGTGCCTTGTCCATGACCAGGATCCTGTCCGCCAAAAGGACCGCCTCACTCACATCATGGGTGACAAAAAGGATCGTCTGCTCTAATTGGTCCCACAGACTGAGCAGCAAATCCCGCATTTCTTCCCGGGTGTGGGCGTCCAGGGCCCCAAACGGTTCATCCATGAGCAGCACTCGCGGCTTCAGGATAAGGACCCTGGCAAGGGCGACGCGCTGTTTCATGCCTCCTGAAATCTCCCGGGGAAGATACTTCCTGAAATCAGTCAGGCCCACGAGGGAAAGGAACCGTTCTACTTCCCTCTGATGCCTGGAATTCCCATTTGATGGTTTTCGCAAACCAAAGGCGATGTTTTCCTCCACCGTCAACCACGGAAACAGGGCGTCTTCCTGGAACACGAAACACCGGTCGGTACCGGGTTTCTTCACGGGGTTGCCGTTCAGCAAGACGCATCCGGAAGTCGGGGTCAAAAATCCTCCGATAATTTTCAGCAGGGTGGTCTTGCCGCACCCGCTCTTGCCCACAATGCAAATGAGCTCACCCCTTTGCACAGTAAAATGGATATCCTCCAGGACATGCTGCCCCGTTCCATTCAACTGAAACTCCTTGGAGAGATGGTCTACCCGGAGTATCGCGCCCGTGTCCGGCGTTTCCACCTTTTCCACCTTCATCCCATCCTCCTGGCGCTCCTGAAAAAAAACCGGAGGGTAAACATGAGCAGTTTGTCGCTGAGCCGTCCGATGATCGCGATGATGATGATTCCCAGGATAATCATATCGATGCGGCCCAGCATCCTGGCGTCCATGATGACCGCTCCCAGGCCGTCCGGGACCCCCGTAAGTTCACCGAGGACAAGGTAGGCCCAGGAAATGCCCAGCCCCAGTCGCAGTCCTGTCATAAGGTCCGGCATGATTCCCGGCAAAAGAACCGCAAACACTCCCCGCAACCTTGTGACCCCCATCATGGCACCCGACTGGAGCAAGATGGGGCTAATCTGTCTGGCGCTTGCGGCCGTGTTGATGTAAATAGGGAAAAAGGCGGCCAGTGCGACAAGGAAGATCGTGGTTTTCAGCCCGATGCCGAACCAGACCAGGGCAATGGGCAGCCAGCAGATTCCCGGAACAGACCGCAGACCGTTGACAAAGCTACTCATCAGTTTCTGCGCAAAAGGAAGCCTGCCGGAAATGAGACCGAGAGGCAGTCCCAGGACAGTGGCGAGCCCGAATCCGCTCCCCACCCTGATAAGACTCGCCTGCGCGTCTGACCAGAACCTGCCTGCGTACGGGGCCTGCCCCGGCTGCTGAAACAGGTAATTGTATGCAGTGGAAAGAATTTCCCGCGGTTTGGGCAGCAGGTAACCGGGAATCAAGGCGAATTCACTCACGAGAATCCATCCGAGCACCATGACCGCCGGGATGATCCAGGGGAGCCCTGTTTCCACAACTTTCCTTTTGGACCAAGTCATCTATTTTTTCATCCGCACAAAATCCGCCCTGACCTTCTTTACAAAACCCAGATCAAAAAGCGCTGAGTAGTCCGGTTCCTTTTCAATTACCCCCAGGGCCTTCATCCTTGCTCCCAGGGCCCTGGTCCTTTTCACGAACTGCTCATCCATGTACCACGCCAGCTCCATGTTGGGAGCGGCCTTTTTGAGTATTGACAGGGGGGTGCCGAAACTTGAGGCCTTCTTCAACCATTCATCCTGGTGTTTTTTCAGGTATTCGGTTGCCCTGGCATGGGCCAGGACCAGGCTGAAAACCAGTTCAGGATGATTTCTGATAGTCTCCCTGCGCACGAGCATCCCTGCATTGATGGTCCCGATCGTCCCCCCAAAATAGGGATAAGAAAGGATGCGTCCATATCCCTTCACCACAGCCATGGTCGGAAACGGCTCCCCGGAAAGAAAAGCATCGATGCCGCCTCTGGCCAGGGCCATTCCCATGTCAAAAAAATCCACCCGGGTAAGATGAACATCCCGATCGGGTGACAGCCCGTTCCTGGTCAGGACCTCTCTCAGGAGTATCTCGTGCATGGTGCCGGGGACGTATCCGACCTTCTTTCCGGCCAGATCTTTCGGGCTCTTTATGGGTCCGTCCTTTCTCACCACCAGGGCGGAACATTTGTTACAGAGCGCTGCCACCAGCACCACCGGCTGCCCCCTGGATGCTGAATGGATGGCGTGCGCCAGGGTGGTGCCGCACATATCCAGGCTCCCGGCCAGAAGGGCCATCTTCTGGTCAGCCGGGTTGGTGAACGAAAATATGGACACCTTGCTGCCGGCGGGAAAAAATTGTTGATAATAAAAAGGCTGGATGGTCTGTGCCGTCTTCCAGGTTCCTACCTTTATTTCCCCGGCCCACGACGAGATTGCAAAAAATAAAGTCAGGATGAACAATAGGGAGAACAAGAACAGTTGCCGGCGGATACGAATCTTCATATTTTTTGTTCCTTCCTTATTCTCAGGCAGCGTGTTGTGCTGACACGCGTTTTCCGTTTGTCCTCAGGACAAAGCAGTTGGAGGGAAGACCCGGATCCCAGCCTGTCTCCCCATGCATCCTCCGTGCTTCGAAGATCCCAAAGCCCCTGTTCTTGCCGGTATCCGGCTGATTATCCCGCGGGCTCGAACCTTTCTCCGGGAACAACAGATTCGCCCCAGCGATGAGGGAAAGGCTGTTCGGCTCGTGCGTGCAGTGGGCTTTTGGCACATGTGCCATGACCAGCCGGCTCACCGCCACCATGCGGGCCAGTTCCAGCTCGCTGACCATGCCGAAATGTTCCATGGGTGACCCGGGAAAATTGATTCGCCGCATCACCCCGCTATAGGTGGCACCGTACGCTTTTGCCAGAAACATGAGATCTACGATCTCTTCCAACGCATGCTCCGGTCCTACCGGTTCCACACAGTTCATCCAGAGGAGCCCAACATCCCTGATCACCTGGATAGTGTGTATTCTTTTTTCACGTTTAAACGGGGTATCTCTTCCCTCCCCCAGCCGCAGCGCGTGATAAGCGCCCACAAAACCGGCATTGAGAAGCTCCTCTCCTTCCCGGTGGTTGATGTCCCTCGTGTTGGCCACCAGGGGTGTTGAAACGGCGCTTTTCAATAATCTCCCCACTTCCAGCAGTCGTTCAAAAGAATAGGTCCCGGTGGTCATGATATTGAGTGAATCCGCACCGCCGTCTTCCGCCTCTCTTGCCCATTGGAGGATTTTCTCCTCGCTGAATTCAACAGACTCGGTGAAAATTCCCGCCTTCACCGCAAGGGAGCAGAAGTTGCAATTGAGGGGGCAAGGAGTCACATTAACGCCGATGTGAAAATGATTCTCACCCTTTCCGGCAAACAGCTCCCTGGACAAAGCATCGGCTGTTTCCATTAACGCGTAGGTCTCCGGGGAATGCAAATCCAAGCGCAAAAGGAGGAGGGCCTCCTCCCTCGAGAGGTCCCCGCACTGGCTGCCCTTCAGCAGAATGTTTGATACTTCAGTTGCAATTTTCCATCCCATATCTCTTCTCGCTCCTATTATTATCAGGGCCCCATGAACCCGCTTCGTAGAAAGAAAGCCTTTCGGCTCGGTCACCGCACGTTTCGCATGCCTCCAGCACCGGGGTGAGGAAAGACCAGCAGAGCTCCACGCCGTCCTGGCGCCAGAAGAGCATGTGATCTCCCAGCATGCAGTCCAGCAGTACCTTTTCGTACGCCTCAAGGACCGGCCCCTTGTAATCCTGGCTATAGTGGAAATCCATGGTCACCGTCCGCAGGCATACTTTCGCCCCCGGATTCTTGGTCTGAAAGGTCAACTGGATCTTTTCTTCAGGATAGATGCCCATAACCAACCGGTTTGCGGAAATACCTTCACCCAGAATTCGGCGAAACATGGAATGGGGAATCTCCCTGAATTGGATCACGATCTCCGTGCGTTTTTCCGCGAGTCTTTTCCCGGAAGTGAGAAAAAAGGGGACCCCTTGCCACCGCCAGTTATCCACGAAGATCTTCAGCCTGGCAAAGGTGGGAACAAGGCTCCTTGGGTTCACCCCGGGCTCAGCCCGGTAGGCCGAAACCGGGGCGCCTCCCACCTCTCCGGTTCCATATTGTCCGAGCATCAGATACCCGGACAGATCGTTCAGGGGAAAAGACCGCAGGGACCGGTATATTTTCACCTTTTCGTCGCGCACCCTGTCGTCCTCGAACTGTGCCGGCGGTTCCATGGCGATCAGGGAAAGGAGCTGCATCATGTGGTTCTGGAACATATCCCGCAAGACCCCTGCCTGCTCATAATATCCTGCCCGGTGTTCCACGCCGAGGGATTCCGCAGCAGTGATATACACGGATTGGATGTATCTTCGATCCCATATGGGTTCGAAAATGGCGTTCGCGAAACGGAACATGAGGATATTCTGCACCGTCTCTTTTGCCAGGTAATGATCAATCCTGAATATCTGGTGTTCTTTCCAGTGTTCGTGAAGAGCACGGTCCAATGCCATGGCAGATTCAAGATCCCGGCCGAATGGTTTTTCCACCACGATCCTGGTCCAGTTGGCCCCCTGCTCCCGTGAAAGCCCTGACTCTCCGAGCATTTTTGCGGTTGTCTCGTACAGGGACGGAGGGATTGCCAGGTAAAAAAGCCTGTTTCCGTCTGTTCCATATGCCTTTTCCATCTCCCCGATCGATTCGGCCAGCGCACTGAAAGACGCAGAGGAATCGTATGCAATAGGCCGGTAATGCAGCAGCCTCGCAAAACCGGCCCATTCGGCTTCAGTGAGCGTCTTGTGACGATCGATGGCTTGCTTCATCTTTTCTCTGAACCCGGAATCATCCATTGCAGTCCTGGCACATCCAACAATGAAACAGGGGTCTGGAAGGCCGTCGTTGCAATAAAGTTCGTACAGCGCCGGCACGATCTTGCGGCCGGTGAGATCTCCGGATGCCCCCACAATCACAAGAGCGCATGGGTCCGGTCGGCCCTCCATGAGACACGATTCAAACGGGACCTTGAGATCCGAGGTGGTTGTTGGCGCAATAATCGTCTCTTCCATGGTTTCTTTCCTTCGTGTTTCAGTAAGCTATTAGCGATTAGCTCTTGGCGATTAGCTTATGGATAAAACTGTTCAACATCATTTTTATTTCGTTGGTCTCTTGATTAAGTTTTCTATACATTTCATCACCAATATAATTCAGATCCCAAGCGAGCCTTAACTGATACTCCACTTCACTCGCAGACCCGCCGGCGATACTCATGAACCTTGCAAGCTCCCGCTCACTGCCTCTGCCACAACCTTCAGCTATATTCGTCGGAATGGAGGCAACAGCTCTTCGTAATTGGACAGTAAGTCCGAATTGCTCATCAGATGGAAAATTTCTCGTTATTCTATAAATTGCGAGTGTTAGAGCGTGGGCTTTCTCCCAAACCTTTAGTTCCCGAAAATCCCTCATCATTATTCCTTTTCAGCGCTAACAGCTAACAGCCAATAGCTAACAGCTGATCAATGGTTCAGGTTCCAGTCATAAAACAGATACTCAACCTTGACGGTGTCCATATGCTCCTCAAGGAATTCCGCCTTTTCCTGATCCGCCATATATTTCAAAAGGAATCGGAAAAGATCTTCTCTTTTCCCGAAATCTCTCCAATACCATCTGAATATCTGGGAAAGGAAAATCTTGTTTCGCTCCGGCAGGATAAGGACTTCCGAACTGTTGATGAAATGTTCAGCAGCCGTTTCCAGCTGCCGGTCAATGCTCTCGGGGGCGTAGTAGTCAATGGGTGCGCAGGAGCGGGATCCGCAGACCAGGGCAAAATGGATCCTTGGATCCGCGACGATAAGGCCCAGGGAACGCCTCGGATCATTCCTGCTGAAAAGGCGGCGTATCCGGAATGGCGGCCGGGCATTGGCCCGCAGGATACCATGCTCAATTTCATCGGCCGAAAAAGAAAACCCACCAACCCTGTACGCAATGTTTCTAAAAAAATCTGTCACTTCCTTTACCGACGACCTTATCCCCAGTTCCACGATTCCGTGTACGACGATGGTGTTGTAAAGATTAATCCAGAATGCCTTTTTCTGGTCGGGGGAGAAAAGCAAAGTGAGATCAAAACCCTGCAGGCTCGCCGCGATATCCCGGTACCGGGCATAGGCAGGTGATTCTCGCAGGGCATCGTAATCCACCAGTCCCCGCTCCAGGTCATAGAACCTGTTTTTGAGATCACTGATGGACGCCATAAGGGCGGAACCCGTGTCCCGGGAGGCGGCCACCTTGTTTCTCCGCTGCTGATTCATGATAATCCTCTTTCCAAGCGCGCGGGAGTTCCCGCTCCCGTGCACGATTGAGCCGCTCCCGTCTTTTTCATAGTACTCATACACGAGTTCCAGGAACAGAGAACTTGTCCAGGAAAAGTCCGAGGACCCATACCCCTCCCCTGTTTGCGAATCAAAATATTCATGAAACCCGAAACGGATGGGTAATTGTATCATATCCTGCTTTATGG
>JAFDGR010000135.1 GCA_019309145.1 Deltaproteobacteria bacterium
GTCCCTTTAACGTATTATTCCATTCCATGGAAAGCACAAGAAATGTTCCCGCCACGAGGAGTATTGCTGTCGTGAAAAGGACAATCTTGGAATGGAGACTCAGGCGCGCCCATGCCCGAGGCTTCACCGGTCTCTTCCGCTTCAGTTCGGATAACACCAGAAAACCGATCCCTCCACTGATAATCAGGAGACAGAGAGTACCGTTCAGGGCCCAACCTTCCTGGTAGCGGACAAAACTATCTGAAAAAAGGGCAAACCCGGCATTGCAAAATGCGCTTATGGAGTGAAATACTCCCAGATACAGGGCCCCCAACACGCTCCGGCCGGGAAGGAGACGGATAAAGAGCAGGAGAGAGCCGATACCTTCGATGATTACGGTAAACAAGAACACGTCCCGTAGAAGAGACGGAAGGCTCCGCTCCTTTCCATCCGTGAGCGTGTCCTTGATCACAAGTCTCCCCACAAGTGATGCTCTTTTCCCTGCCAGGAGGAGAAACAGGGTAGAGAGGGTCATAATGCCCAGCCCCCCCACCTGGATGAGCACCAAAATAACGCCCTGCCCAAATCCGGTGAAGTCTTTTCCGGTATCCAGGACCACCAGACCGGTTACGCAGCTCGCCGATGTGGCGGTAAAGAGGGCATTGATCAGGCCGATTGCCTTTCCGGTGGAAGCGGCAGGGAGGGCGAGCAACCCGGTCCCAACCGCAATCAACACGGCGAACGCAAGGATGGAGAACCTGGCAGGTGATCGAAGAATCCATTGCCTCAAACCGGACCCGTGTCGCCCCTTTTCTTTTCGAAAAAATCTGCGCATTATTCAGCGTTAATCAAACTGCAATCGTGATTACTCATATGGCCAGACTGAAGGTGTTTCGGCTAAACCAGCATGGCTGGACCAAAATAAGCCCAGTCACCCCCTGACATGAAAATACAGTCTGCATATTCGGCCGCCGCCGGGGGTATTTTCACGGTAAAAGTTGAAGGGATCAGAAGTGCACAATCGCCTTCAGTTTTTCCACCTAAGTAGTTTAATGAGTACCTTGTAATTGACAATGGTAAATCCTGTCAAGCTCCATGTTTTTTCGCTTTTTTCTTGACACATTAGATCCAAAGAGGATAGTGTTTTTCTCGGTCGAGCACTCAGTCGGTTTATAGAGGGTAATAAAGTAATGTCAAAAAGAACTAATATTTTAAAAGCAGCCTTGCGTCTTTTCGCGGAAAAAGGGTTCCGGGACACTACAATGACAGAACTCAGCAAGGTGACGGGCGCTGCCGAAGGGACCATTTTTTACCACTTTAAGACCAAAGAGGACATTTTCCTGGCAATCCTTGAAAACGCTCGGAAAGAAATTATTGGTGAATTCGAACGATACTTTCGGGAGACACGGTTTCCCAACGGTCTCGAGATGATGGAAGGTGTCATTTCCTTCTATCTTTATCTCTCGGCAAAAATGGAGGACCCCTTTCTCCTCCTTCACCGGCATTATCCTTATCAGCTTGCCGAAAAAAACCAGGTCTGCCGCGAACACCTTGAAGCCATTTACAATTGCCTTGTTGATTTTTTTGAGCAGGCTATAACTCAGGGCCAGGAAGACGGTTCCATTCGTGCCATGCCGGCAAGAAAGACCGCTCTCCTGCTCTTTACCATGGTGGATGGACTCATTCGGTTCAAAAACTATAATCTCTATGACGCAAGTGCTCTTTATAGCGAAGTTATTGATGTTTCCCGACGAATGCTTCAGTGTGAAAACGCGAAATAAACTTCTTTTGCTGGAAAGGTGCCAAACATGTTGATGAAGATTTTTCCTTTTCTCGGTTGGTTTCGGAACTATTCTTTGGGCGCGTTGAGAATCGACGCTATTTCAGGGCTGACGGTTGCGTTGGTGCTTATTCCCCAGTCTATGGCGTATGCACAGCTTGCAGGGCTGCCTGCCTATTACGGTCTGTATGCTTCTTTTCTTCCCCCTATGATTGCCTCTCTTTTCGGTTCGAGCCGGCAACTGGCAACAGGACCCGTGGCGGTGGTTTCCCTCATGACATCCGCATCACTGGAACCGCTGGCTACCGCGGGGAGCGAGGGCTACATTGTTTATGCTATCCTGCTTGCGCTCATGGTGGGGCTTTTCCAGTTCGCCCTGGGTCTCCTCCGGCTGGGTCTCGTGGTCAATTTTCTTTCCCACCCGGTTGTCAATGGATTTACAAACGCAGCCGCGCTCATTATCGCATCTTCTCAGCTTTCTAAAATGTTCGGCGTGTATGTGGACAAAGCTCACCACCACTATAAAACCATCTGGCGTGTCATCCTGGCGGCCTTTCATTACACTCACTGGCCGACGCTGCTCATGGGCGCCCTTGCCTTCGCCATCATGTACGGTCTGAAACGTATCTCACCGAAGTTTCCAAATGTCCTCGCTGCTGTCGCAATCACCACCATTATTTCCTGGGCAACCGGGTTTGACCACAATGTTCACGTGGATCTTTCCGCCATCAATTCACCCGATGCGCGAGAAGCGGTCATTAATTTCAACAGGGTCGTCACAACCCTCCCCGCTCTCGCTGAAGAACGCACCCGTGCCGGAAAGGAACTGGAAAAGGCCAAGAAAACCGGCCGCCAAGAGTCCATACTCAAGGCCAAGCACCACCTGGACATGGTCGCCATAAAAATCGAACAACTCAAGTTTGATACGCATATTTTCAGAAAAGAGATCAGAGAATTTCTTTTCAAAGGCGTTGAACAGGAAGACGGGACCCTGAAATTCTATCTCCCGGAAGATATGCCGGCCAACGCGAAGAGCGACGGGAGAATCTGGCGAATCAAGGTGAAAAACAGCCCCCTTGACACTGGCAACCTATTCATGATCGGCGGTGGAGCTGTAGTGGCGCATATTCCCAAAGGCCTCCCCTCCCTTACAATACCGAATATCGATCTCGGCATCATGCTGCATCTGTTTCCTTTTGCCGCCATCATATCGCTCCTGGGTTTTATGGAGGCCATTTCCATTGCCAAGGCCATGGCGGCCAAGACCGGCCAGAGACTTGATCCGAACCAGGAACTCATCGGCCAGGGTCTGGCCAATATTCTCGGCTCCTTCGGCAAGAGTTACCCTGTTTCCGGCTCTTTTTCCCGTTCAGCCGTGAACCTCCAGGCCGGTGCTGTGAGCGGTCTCTCCAGTGTCTTCACCAGCCTCATGGTGGTCATTGTTCTCCTGTTTTTCACCCCGTTACTCTATCACCTTCCACAATCCGTTCTGGCCGCGGTCATCATGATGGCGGTCATCGGATTGGTCAATGTCTCCGGTTTCATCCATGCGTGGAAGGCACAATGGTATGACGGAGCCATAGCGATCATCTCATTCGTGCTCACCCTTGCCTTTGCTCCTCACCTGGAGAAAGGCATCGAGGTAGGGGTTGTTCTTTCGCTCCTTGTATTTCTCTACAAAAGTATGCGTCCGAAGGTGGCGTCGCTTTCCAGGCAGGAAGATATGGCGCTCAGGGACGCTGATGCCTTTGGGCTGAAAGAGTGCGAATACATGGCCCTGGTCCGGTTCGACGGCCCCCTCTTTTTCGCCAATGCCAGCTACCTGGAAGACCGCATCACCGAGCTCATGCGTACAAAACCGCGGCTGAAACATATCGTGATCGTCTCCAATGGCATCAATGACATGGACGCCTCAGGAGAAGAAGCTCTCTCCCTGCTGGTGGATCGAGTGAGAAGCGCCGATATTGACATTTCCTTAAGCGGGGTCAACGAATCAGTCATGAAGGTATTGCGGCGAACACATTTTCTTGAAAAGATCGGAGAGGATCATCTTTATCCGACCATGGAGGCAGCTATCAGCGCAAATTATACACAGAGTCACGCTGAGGCCCTCGAGGAAAAATGTCCTCTCCTGACCTGCTGCAAGATTGCAGAGGAAACATAGAATATGAATATTTTCACCAAAGGAGTTTGGACAAACTATTTCAGAATGCGGCGGTCAGTCTCAGCGGGCCTCTGACCTCAGGAGCTGATCCGGGTGCATGAGGAGGAATCAAATGCCCGTCATAACCTTATTCAGCGGGAGCTTTTGCAAGGAAGAACCGGTGCTGGAGACATTGATCTCTGAGACCGAATACAAGCTCATTTCAGACGACGACCTGACTGCAAGGGCCGTCGAACTTTCAGGGATGGCCGCGAAAAAAATCGAGCGAGCCTTTTCTAGCAGGACGTCTGCCTTCAATAAGTTCACCCATGAGAAAGAGAGAGCCACTTCCTACCTGAAACTCGCCGCGGCTCAAGAGCTTGGCCGGGACAACCTGGTTTTTGCAGGGTTTTCAAGCCATCTTATTCCGGCGTCAATCAACCACGTCCTTCGCGTGTGTCTCATTGCGGATATGGAATTCAGGATTTCCGAGGCCAAAACAAATGAAGGGATATCTTCCAAGGAGGCCGCGAAGCTGATCCACAGGCAAGATGAGGACAAAGCTGTCTGGGTAAACCGATTACACGGCGTCAAAGACCCGTGGGATCCCTCTCTTTATGACATTATTATCCCCATGGACAAAACGGCTGTAGAAGAAGCCGCCTCCCTCATCAAGGAAAACCTTGGCAAGGATATTCTCCAAACCACCGCCGCATCACAGAAGGCAGTTGATGATTTCCTCCTGGCGGTTCGTGTGGAAGTGGAGCTGGCCAAGGAGGGGCATTATGTGAATGTTGGTGCCAAAGACGGCTTGGTCACCATTACCATTAACAAGCGGGTCCTTGCACTGGGAAGGCTGGAACAGGAACTCAAGTCCATTGCGCTCAAAGTCAAAGGTGTCAGGGATGTGAAAACAAAAGTGGGAAAAGATTTTTACCAGGCGGATATCTATCGCAAATACGATTTCGAGGTCCCCTCTCGGATACTGCTTGTTGATGATGAGCGTGAATTCGTGACAACGCTCTCCGAACGTCTCCTCATGAGGGATATGGGATCGGTCGTAGCCTACGACGGACGGTCAGCCCTTGATCTTATTGAAAGCGACGAGCCGGACGTGATGATTCTTGATCTCCGGATGCCGGGTATCGATGGCATTGAGGTCCTGCGACGGGTCAAAAAATCCAACCCCTCCATTGAGGTGATTATTCTGACGGGCCATGGTTCGGAAGAAGACCGCAAAACCTGCATGGAACTGGGAGCCTTCGCTTACTTGCAGAAACCGGTGGATATTGACCTTTTGAGTGAGACCCTGAAGAAGGCGAACGACAAGGTAAGAACAGGAAAGAACAAGACCTGATATCAAAAAGGGAAACGTTAGACTTATGTCTTTTCTCGAAAGGCTGAAACCTGATTTCTGGGATTACCATGATATTGCGGCAGGATCCCATAAAAGGCTTTTCAATTTCCGGCGCATGTGGAAGTTGACCGTCTTTCTCACCGCGGGCGTTGCGCTCATTCCCCTGATCTCCCTTACCGTCGTGGACTACCACGTAACCCAGAGATCAGTTGCCTCGGAAAATCTCCTCCGCACGGCGCGTCTTGTCTCCAATACCCGCCGGAGCGTGTTCTATTTCTTTGAAGAGCGAAGGGCGGCGCTGGAATTTCTTGTCCGCCATTACACGTTTGCGGCCTTGAACGAACGTGGGACCTTGGACCGACTCCTCAAGGACCTCAAGGAAAGTTTCAGCGGATTTACAGACCTGGGGCTTATCGATCCCCTTGGCTATCAGAGAGGCTATGCAGGTCCGTTTGACCTGCTCGGCGTTGACTACAGCCTGCAGGATTGGTACCGTGAAGTCTGCAAGAAGGGCATCTACATCAGCGATGTCTTCCTGGGATTCAGGCAGGCTCCCCACATGGTTATAGCGGTGAAACGGAGCCTGCCCAACGGATCTTTTTATGTTCTCAGGGCAACAATTGATACCATGAAATTTCAGGGCCTCCTCTCCGGACTTGAAATGGCCGGCAAGGGCGATGCCTTTATCATCAACCGCCAGGGCATTCTCCAGACCCCTTCCCTCTATCACGGCAGGGCCCTTCAAAAACTATCCCTGCCTGTCCCGGAACATGCCCCCAAGACCCGGGTGTTTGAAACAAAAGACGCCAACGGGGCTCCGATTATCATCGGGTATCGGTATATCGACGATACGCCGTTCATCCTTATGGTGGTCAAACAGAAACGGGGGCTCATGAAGGCCTGGCGGGAGACCCGCACAGAACTCCTCATTTTCCTTGGCATAAGCATTCTGATCATTTCCGGCGTGGTCATCTGGATGGCCACTTATCTCGTAAACAGGATTTTTATAGCGGATCAGAAACGCATCGCCACCCTCCACCAGGTGGAATATTCGAACAAGATGGCCTCCATAGGCCGCCTTGCAGCAGGGGTCGCCCACGAGGTAAATAATCCTCTCGCAATCATCAATGAAAAGGCCGGCCTGATCAAAGACCTGTTCGTTTTTAAGAAAGAATACGCGGGAGACGAAAAACTCCTTGGCCTTGTTGACGCCATTCTCGCATCCGTGAAAAGGGCGGGAACCATCACCAAGAGGCTCCTGAGCTTTTCACGACATTCGGAGATAAGAATTCAGCATATTGACTTGAAGGAACTGCTCCAAGAGGTGTTAGGTTTTTTTGAAAAGGAGGCGGAATATAGATCCATCGATATCTCCATCGATGTTGCACCAGACACCCCCGTTATTGAAAGTGACCGGAGCAAACTGCAGGAGATTTTTCTTAACCTGGCCAACAATGCCTGTTTAGCAATGGAGAATGGCGGCCACCTGAATATCCGCATCGCGCCTGAAGGTTTAAAAAATGTGAAGGTTACCGTGAGCGATGATGGATGTGGTATTGCCAAACAGGATCTCGACCGGGTTTTCGAACCGTTTTTCTCCACCAGGACCAGGCAGGGGGGTACCGGGCTTGGATTGTCATTGACCGCGAATTTCGTCCGGGAATTGGGAGGGGAGATTACGGTTGAAAGTGAACCCGGCAAAGGAACCACGTTTACCGTAATACTCCCTGTCGCCATGGAGAGAAAGGAAGGCAACAACACATGCGAGTACTTCTGATCGATGATGAAGAGGAGCTTGTCTCAACCCTTGCTGAAAGGCTGTCATTCAGGGGGATAGACGCGGACTGGGCGACCAGCGGGAAAGAGGCATTGGAAAAGGCCGCAATAACCTCCTACGATATCGCCGTGGTGGACATAAAAATGCCACGGATAGGGGGCATTGAACTCAAGAGGATGATGTCCAGGCAACATCCCCACATGAAATTTATCTTCATGACAGGACATGGATCTGAAGAAGACTTTCGAACCGGCTCTGAGGAAGCAGGGGCGGAATACTACCTGGTGAAACCGGTGGATATTGAGGAACTGACCCGAAAGCTGAAAAAAGTCATGAGTCGACAGGGAGGCGCGCAATGAACCCGCAGTGGGACATCATCGGCAGTGAGGGTTTCAAATTCATGGGAAAAATGAACGCATCCATCTCGCATGAGATCAAGAATGTGTTGGCCATTATCAATGAAAATGCGGGACTCCTGGAGGACTTCATGCTCATGGTGGAAAAGGGAGTCCCCCTCGACTCGGAACGGCTGAAGAAACTGGCGGATAAGATCCAGTCACAAATCCAGCGCGCGGACCGAATTGTGAAGAACATGAACACATTCGCCCACAGCGTCGATGAGACAAAAGGCAACGTGGAGCTGGGTGAGTTGCTTTCGTTCATGACAGTACTGTCCCAAAGACTTGCCGCCATGAAAGAGCTGACGTTCTCTGTGGTGCCTCCTCCAGACCCGATCACCATCACCACACATCCCTTTCTTCTTGAAAACATGATCTGGCTCTGCCTGGATTTCGCAATGGAAATGACCGGTCCCGGGAAAAGCCTTCATTTAACAGCCGATGCCGATGACCAATGGGCATCAATCACTATTTCAGGGCTGGAAGGTTTACGCGATAATTTTTCTTCAGAGATATTTCCCGGCAAGCGAGAGAACGCCCTTATGCAGGCGCTCGGGGGGCGAGCTGTGTTTGACCAGAGCAGGGGTAAAATCGTTCTCAGTCTGCCGCGGGAGCCTGGAGCACAAAAGGACCTGAAGGCAGCGGGGGAATAGATTATGACTGAAAGAAAGGTTTTGCTCATTGACGATGAGCTGGATTTTCTTGAGGCACTGTCTGAGCGAATGCGAAACAGGGGGCTCAATGTCGCAACAGCCGCCTCGGCCAAAGAGGCCATTCAAATAGCTCAGAGGGAAACCTACGATGTCCTTGTCCTCGACCTGAATATGCCGGAGATGGACGGACTTGAAACCCTCAAGATCCTGAAGAGAAACAACCCCGGCATTCATGTCATTATCCTGACGGGTCATGCCACAGTGGAAAACGGGATTAGCGCCGTGCTGTCCGGGGCGGAAGAAATACTCGAAAAGCCGTCCAATGTGGACGTGCTCATCCGAAAGATAGAGAAACTGGTGACCAAAAAAATGGTCAAGGTCTGACTTCTAATAAAGGAGATTTGTGATGAAAAAAACAACAGTCAAGGAACTGATGGTTCCTCTTGAGGAATATCCAACCGTTCCGGATGATGCCAGTGTCTACGAGGCCGTGATTGCGCTGGAAAAGGCCCAGGAGGCATTCGATCAGACCCGGTATCGGCATCGGGCGATCCTTGTTCGCGACAAGAGCAAACGTATCGTTGGCAAGGTGAGCCAGTGGGACCTTATTAAATCCCTTGAGCCGAAATACGAAGGATTTGGTGACATGAGGTCAACCTCCCTTTCCGGGCTGTCTCCCCTGCTTATCAAGTCCATGATGGAGAGCTCCAGACTGTGGCAGGGAGACCTGGACATCGCCTGCAGTCGCGTTGCCGGCAAAAAAGTAAAGAATATCATGTATTGTCCCACCGAAGGTGAAAAAGTGGAAGAGGATGCTACCCTCGGCGAGGCGCTCCATACGCTCATTGTTGGACATCATCAATCTCTCCTTGTGACAAGGGGGAACAGGATCGTAGGTATCCTGCGATTAACGGATATGTTCAATCTGGTCTGTGAAAGAATAAAGTCGTGCCGAACCCGGGAGGAATAAGAGATGGATACCGGTCATATGGGAGATGTCAAGACAAAAAAGAGAAGTCTGCTTGCCAACAAGCTGTTCTGGATTATCGCAGGCGCCATGCTCTTTATCATCATTGGTTTTCTGGTTCCCACTCCCCAGAGCATGGTCGACCTGGTAAGGGAACACGGATTCGGAAAACAGATGATCGAGTGGCATGTGGCGGACAATATGGAGCAGGCCGCCTGGAAAATGAAACTGGTGCTGGGCATGATCCCCATGGCGATCATCTATTTCGCCACAGAGGCCTTGCCCATCGGTCTGGTGGGCATCCTGATGCCCATTCTCGCCTACTTTTTTCACCTGCTGCCCAAAAAGATGATCGGGAAGACCTTTGCAGGCGACGCACCGCTTTTTCTCCTGGGTGTCCTGGCCATGGGGGTCACCGTGATCAGTGTCGGTCTCCACAAGAGGCTCGCCACGTGGATACTGGGCTGGACAAAGGGATTTGTTATGCCCATTGTTGTGCTCTGTGTCTCCATGTCCACCCTTGGCTCATTCATCTCCGCCCATGCAATGGCGGCCTTCATGGCGCCGGTCATGGCCGCGGTGTACATGGGCGCCGTCTCAGCCAACAGCCGGGATGGAACAGTCCAACATGATCCGCAACTGGCCAAACTCCTGCTTTTCTCCCTCTGTTTTGCACTGAATGTGGGAGGGGTGGGTTCACCCGCTGCTGGCGGCAGGAATGTTATCATGATGGGGTTCTGGTCCGACTACAATGTCCCCATGAGCTTCGGCCGATGGATGATGTACGGTCTCCCCCTGGCGCCCATATTGGGCCTGGCAGTCGCATTCTACATGCTGCTTGCCTTCAAAGGGGTGAAACCGCCAGGATGGGCCCAATGAGCTATGCCGAAAAGGTGGCACTTGCGATGATGCTCCTGATACTGGTTCTCTGGATCTTCGGCGGACATGATCTGGGTCTTGGCGGCCCTGCCCTGCTCGCCTTGCTCATCCCGGTTGTCTTCCGGATAACTGATTGGAAAAAGATCCTCGGCGGTATATCATGGGATGCATGGTTCATGTATTGCGGTGCTCTGACCCTAGGCGCTCTTCTCAAGGAATCGGGGGCTGCCCTGTGGCTGGCACAGATTTTTCTCACAGGGCTTAATTCCCTCAACTGTGGAAAAGGCCTCGGCCTCTGGATCGGAATGAGCACCTTTTCCGGTCT
>JAFDGR010000136.1 GCA_019309145.1 Deltaproteobacteria bacterium
ACGAGGAATATTCTACATGGAGACAGTTCAATTATGAGTGGAGACCCAACTTTGTTTCAGCAATATTTTGGTGATGCAATAGGGGAAGTGTAATTGTCGTCAGTAGGGAAGTGTTGTTGACATAGGGTAGTTTGATTTCTAATTGAGGCAATACGCTAGGGAGATATAGTTGACATTAGCCACAAAGTCCAGATGAACAGGTACGCTCCTGCTCCCAGTACTGCTCCCGTGAGCACCTCAATGACATAATGCTGTCTCGTTAGAAGTGCTGACAATGCAACCATGACCGCCCATGCTATCATGAGAAATCCCTCACTACGCGAGCCAAAACCCCAAATCGAGAGAGCACTGAAAAGGCAGAAGCTCACGTGCATACTTGGAAAACTATTGAACGGTTTTGAGATTCTCTGAAAGGCTGCCAGCAAGTATCCTTGTATGCTATATGGTATAAACTCCTCGTACCGATCGATTCGGCAAGGAACCAAAACATAGAGAAAGATACTGACTACAAACTGTATTCCATAGCCCAAAGCTATAAGTGGAAAACTTTCAGTAGAGCCAAGGATAAAGTAGGCCATATTACTTAGTAGGAAGCCTGAAAAGTAAAATACAGCGATGTCCGGCATGAAGGGCATTGCATCATCGAGAACGATCTTGGTTGAGTAACCGCCTCGATCACTTCGTGCTGCTCGTTCGTTTGTGACAAAGTGAGCGAATACCCAGATGCCAACCATGAGAGGGTATATCACTCGAAGCTCAAGGTTCAAAATCGCTTCCTTCCATACCAGGAGTTCGTGGCATTTACCAATCTCTAGAAAATTCCATGCTAATTCGGGCTACTCCAAGCCGGCATAGTTTAGAGTGCTTGGGGTAGCAAGTGATTCTGAAAGCCGGCTCGAAACCTTGAATAAATTGCAGTTATCGTCTTTTGCTTTCTTAATGTTCAAACCTTTAGTGGCTTGCATGGCTCACTTACTGTGAATTCCTACCACGCACCCATACTACTTTCCTACCGTTCGAGGGCTACCGGCGATGCTTCCTTCGCAGAGCATGTGTGACATCAGATAGGACACTGTTTGCTGCAGGGTTGGATGGGGAGCGCAATTGCCAGACAGTTGCTTGGCCTCAAGGTACCGGTCGTTATTATAGCGTTTGTCCTGCATCGCAGCGATCTTCGGGTGTGACCGGTTGAAGAAGTCCAAAAGGGGGTAGAGGGGATCCTCCATTGCGCAACGACGTGTCATCTCGGTAATGAAGGTCGGTATGTCGTAGTACACGAACGGGTAGCCATACTCTTCGGTAATCAGGCGCGTTATATCTAACAAGCTGTAGTAGCCGTCGACCGTAATGTGGAAGGTTCGGTCCACTCTCTGCCGCTGCTTGAAGATGGCACCGATGTCGTTGGCAGCGATGTCGGCAGGGAGAAAACTGATCTGATTCCGCGCGTTGACCGCGATGCCGTGATTGATCATGAACGCCAGCAGCCGAATAACGATGTCATCTTTGCTTGCGATGCCGTTTGTTGATGCCGAAATAAATGAGGGGCGGTAGACCCTCACGTTAAGCCCCTGCTTTTCCGCAGCGAAAACGAGTTGCTCGGCGACCCACTTGCTCTGGGCGTAGCCGAAATCGAGATTCAACATATCTTCGTTATTTTCACTCTCTAACAGCTCACTCTTCGATGTCCAGCCAAAGATGACAGTGCTAGAAATGAAGTGGAACTCCTTTTTAGTACCCGTGGAGGAAAACCTCAGCAGTTCCCGTGTCCCGTCGACATTATGCGGCCTAAGAGTATTATAGTTCAGAACGTAATTTACCAACGCAGCGTTATGAATGATGGCTTGGACTCGAGTAGTAAGCGACTTCCAAAGTTTCGAGCGCATTCCTAAATTGTGTTGGGCGATATCCCCGCACACGACATGGACTCGCTTTTTCAGGTCCTCTTTGAGGGCAGGCGTCCAAAGGCGGGCTCTCCGCAGGGAATCACGGATACGCTTCATTCCGCTAACGGGGTCCGAGGCACGGATTAACACGTAGTATGTGTAAGGGGTTTGGAGTAGTAGGCTACTTAGCAGGAACGGGCCAAAGAAGCCAGTGGGACCGGTCAGGAGTACACTAGTGAGAGGCTCGCTGTACTCCGGGAGGTCGCAACAGTTGAGGGAACCCAATTTGGCATCCCGCCGCATACAATCCGCTTCATGGTCGTCATTCTCCTGCTTAAGCCGCTCCAGAACGAACTGCAGGGCAGCAATCTTTTCGTCCGATCCCTTTTCGAGTTGATTGAGCAGGGAGAGAAGTTCGGCGACAGTCAGCCGCTGGAGAAGCCTTCCGTCGATCACATTCACTAAATCAGTGAATCCGTGGTCTTCGAACATCTGCTCAATCTCCAGCAGGAGTGTAGCCATAGCTAGAGAGTCGATCCCAGCTTCAGTCAGAGTGTAGGTCTCATAGCCCTTGAGATTGTATGATTGGAGGATAGACCGGAGCCGTTCACCCGGCCCAGATGGCAGGCTCTTTGTGAGGTCTCCTGCCTCGCCGTCGACATAGGTCTCAAATGCTGGTAGCTCCCCGTTTAGCCACATCTGGCGTAGGATACTGCGAGAGATTTTCCCGGAAGTTGTCTTTACGATCATCCGAGGAGAAGAAAATACAATGGTAAGGGGTCCAGAGTAGTAACGCGTCCGAAGTACACGCCTGATTTTGACTGGATCAGGAAGACCCTTAGCTGGCCTTACCCCCACTACAACCACCAGTGTTTCTTCTTCCTCGGTTCCGCTAAAGGCAGCGACCCCTCCAGGCCGTATCTTCTGTGATGTAGACTCGACGATGTGTTCTATGTCTTGTGGGAAATAATTAATCCCGCGAATAATGATGAGATCCTTTATTCTTCCACAGACGAATAGTTCACCATCTTCCAAGAAACCAAGATCACCAGTACGAAGGTAAGAGTTTTGGTCCTCGGGATCGTTCGAGACCGAGTTCTGGAATACCTCACTGGTTAGCTTTGGGCGATTCCAATAGCCTTGGGAGGTGCTCTTCCCTGCGACCCATATTTCGCCTAACTGCCTGCTGCCCAAAGCGGCGGAGGATTTGGGGTTTACAATACGCACGTGGATTCCATCCAATAGTCGACCACAACTCACGAGTGTAAGTTGGTTGTGATTGAATAACCCAGCACTTTCAATTCGAAGTGAACCTTTTTGAAGAGACCGCTTGTTTATCGTAACCAATCGTCTTCCATAATTAGTTACTGCAAGCGTATTCTCAGCCAGCCCGTAGGCTGCTACATGGGACTCAGGTCGAAGACCAGCTGGAGCGAACCGCTCTAAGAAACGACGGTAAGTCTCGGCGCGGACGTGCTCCGATCCGTTCATCAGAACACGAACCGAACTGAGATCCAGGTCGGTAAGCTGTGAAGTTGGGATTTTCTCTTCTCGCAGGCAGTACTCGAAGCCGAAGTTTGGGGATGACGTATAGGTGGCTTTTACGCGGCTCAACGTCTGTAGCCATAGAATGGGTCGCTTTAGGAAGTCCATCGGCGAGAAACCGTAGGTCGTACCTCCTGTGATAACCAGATATACGTAATATCCTATGAGTCCCATGTCGTGGTACTGGGGCAACCAACACACCGCTGTTGGTGTGTGGTCAACGGTGGCATGGCAATTGTGGATTACGTTCTCGTGGGATACGATGACGCCTTTCGGATCGCCGGTGGATCCGGAGGTGTATTGCAGGAAAAGGATGGAGTTCTGCCCGTTGCTGAATCCATACGATGGGAGTCCCCTCATGTCGTCCGTCGTGACCAATTCAAGCTTGGGTATTGGTTTGTTCCCCAGCATGGATTCTCGAGATTCTTCTGAGAGCCTTGGGAAGGATCGAAGGAGTCCACGAGTCGTCAAAGCCACTCTTGCGTTGCAGTCACTTGCTATGTACCTCAATCGCAACAGGCATCGTTCAACGTTCATGTGTGCAGGTGGGTAAACCGGTACTGGAATTATGCCGACTCGGGCGCAGGCAATGAACGCTACAATGATTTCGAGCCCAGGGGGGTAAATGAGTATTACTCTATCGCCCCGCTTCAATCTCATTTGTTGCGACAGGCACTCAGCAACATGGAGGCTCCGCATGTGAAACTCTTGGTAGGTGTATGCCTCCTTCTCTTCTCCGTGTTGGTCAAGGAAGCTACTAAAACACTTGTCCGGCTGGATCGCTACCCAGTGGTCCAGATAATCGGTAATGGTGTTCATGCATGTATTTTGTTTTGTATTACGGATATTATGTCCACCCTCAAAACCGTCCGGCATCAATCGTAATTTTCGAAGCAGAGGCCTGCCGGGCGACACTCCTCTGCCTGCTGAGAATCGGATTCAACGTCCCTGGACCATCTGAAAAGGGTATCTTAGCCCTCTGGATTGTGATCATCCGGGTTGGGATCGTGATCATCTACGTCGATCCTCGGTAAACGTGGCTCCTTCGCTGGCTCGGGCTGGTCGCACGGTTCGTACTTGCATGCCGGCTCTGACGGATCAGGTGGACAACATCGCTCGATTTTAGCCTCGAGTTCCGCATGTCGCTGGCGTTCAAGTGCCGCCTCGGGGTGCGCAGATTCGGCGATGTAGCGAAGCGCGTCCACATCATCTCGCAGTTGTTTTTGCAATTGTGTCTGTATTGTGACCTGCGTCAGGATTCCGCAAGTGTTTTTTGAGATGTGTTCAAGGGCGCAGATCATCGTATCGGTCTGTTTTGTCAAATGAAACAGAAGTTTGACGGCTTCGATGTTTATCTGCGCAACGATGTTCAGTGCATTAACCGTATTATTGAAACCCGAATTAACGGCGCCATTTAGAGTGTTTAGCGCAGCCGTCTGGCCGAAAGTGTTTGTATCAATCTGGTCAAGTTTACCGTTGGCCAAAACAAGTTGGTTAAAAACATCAGTAACTGTTGGATCTGGCATTATTATTGCTCCTTTTCGCTGGTTGTTGTTTGCAGCACAAGCCCGGCACGCTTCAGGGCGCCGGACGCATCAGGCCAAGCAACCAGTAGTCGTTCACCGAGTTGAGGTCGTACCGCCGGCCTAAAATCAAAGAAGTCACCCAATACACCGAGTTCCGCATCAAGCAATTTAAGATCACTCGGTGGATCAAGTTCCTCCAGTGGTGCAGTGGCCAGCCACTGTGCCACCTCGTCGACCACATCGAGGCGGTCTGTTACCGATCGCCACACACGGACAAGTGGGTCAAGAATTGCCCAGGAGGCGAACGGGAAGCGAGCAGCCTCTTGGATTTTTGGCGCGAATTTGAGAAGGAACGAAGGAGTGTCTGTGGGCAAAGCTTCCCCTTCGCGAATCGCATTCAGCAGAGAAATGATCGAATACTTTCCAAGGTGTTGAGGGCATGCGTTCAACACATCTCGTGCAGCTTTATTGACAGCTTTCTGGTCGGCTCCCCCAAGAGCGAGAACCCCGGCAAGCGTATACCAGGCGAGTAGTGGCCGAACAACATTCTGTAGTACAGCCCCCTTTGCAAAAGCATTCTGCTGAAGCTCGGCTGCAATCGCCGGGCTGAATTGAAAATACTCGTCGTATATCACATCAATGAGTTGGCCGCCAAGCATGGATGCTGCACTGACACGATCGCGGAGGTTTCTCAAGTGGTTCACCTCCACTGATTCGGAAGATCCCGTCGTGGCTGTCACAATGAAACAACCATTACCAAATTCTTGACCTTCTCCTGTTGGTACACTAGGATCATGACCCGGTGGGATAGGTGAGGTATTAAGGCATACTGTCTGAATCGTGCCGTCGTTCATCTTGCTGATCGTATAGTTCTTCTCGATGTAATCGGTTTTCCCTATTTTGACGATGACCGAAGTGATGAAGTCGTCGGCAACGATATAGATCAGTTGCCCGTTCGCATCGGTATTCCAGGTATTGGTACCATCAAAAATAGTTGCCCCGACAAGTGGGGTTGAAGTCGAATCGCAATCTACTATTTCAAGCGTAACGGTCCAAGCCATCACTTACCTCCTTCGTCTAATGCAGGTGGCATCTTGTGAGCTGTAGCATATCGAGTTGCTTCTTACCCATTTTCTGCCCCCTTTCTAAGACACAAGACCGGCGCGCTCGAGTTCGAGCGCCGCATCTGGCCAGGCAGCCAGAAGTCGTTCGCCGAGTTGTGGTCGTGCCATAGGTCTAAAATCAAGAAAACCCGCCAGTACTCCTAGTTCCGCGTCTAGTGATTCAGAATCACTTGGCGGATTAAGTTCCTCAAGTGGTGCGGAAGCCAGCCACTGGCCAACCTCGTCGACTACATCGAGGTGGCCTGTTGCCGATCGCCATGCACGCACAAGTGGATCAAGAATTGCCCATGAGGCAAACGGGAAACGCGCTGCCTCTTGGATTCTTGGCGCGAACTTGAGAAGGAATGAAGGAGTATTTGCGGGTAGTGTTTCCTCTGCGCGGATTGCTTCTAGCAGAGAAATAATTGGAAACTTCCCAAGGTGTCGGGGGCACGCATTCAACACCTCTTGCGTTGCTTGGTCAACGACTTTCTGGTCGGCTTTTTCAAGAGCGAGCTTCCCTGCAAGTGAATACCATGCGAGCAGTGGCCGAACAATAGCTTTAAGAACAGCTCCCTTAGCAAAAGCATTCTCCTGCAGTTCGGCAGCAATTCCCGGGCTGAATTGAAAATACTCGTCATAGATCACATCAATGAGTTGAGCACCAAGTCTTGATGCTGCACTGACCTGATCACGGAGGTTTCTCAGGTGGTTCACCTCTACTGATTCAGAAGATCCCGTTGTGGCAGAAACGATGAAGCACTCAATCGGTTCTCCTGTTCCTATTTCCGGTTCAGGAGCTGGATTTAGACAAACCGTTTGAATGGTGCCGTTGTTCGTCTTGCTGATCGTGTAGTTCTTCTGGATATACCCATGCGCGGCTGTAACGGTAGTGGAGGGGTGACTGATCTTGACGATAACCGCTGTGATAAAATCGTCGACAACGACATAGATCAGCTGCCCATTCGCATCCGTAAACCAAGTATTAGCGCCATCGAAAATGGCTGCTCCCGATAGAAGAGTTGAAGTCACATTACAATCGACGATTTCGAGCGTAACAGTCCAAGCCATCACTCACCTCCTTTTTCACACCCAGGTTCTGACGAAGAGGGACCAGTGTAGTAAGCGACCGGGATGGCTGAACGCCTTCGCGGTTCTCCTTGCAGGCTGGTAGCAAGCAGCTCGGCGATCGCCTGGTTCTTGATCGAGAAAGACGGGGTGTGTGCCAAAGCGAGTGCCTGCCGTACTCCTGTACTCAACTTCTGCACTAAATCTTCAACATCCTTGATAGGAAAAAGATCTTTGCTAATGTGTGGGATGAACATCTTAAACGGTAATCGATGCTTGTCCACGTCAACCTCACTCAATTCTTCTGCGATCTTCTCAATCGACGTGATCGGAAGATATGGTTCCAGTTGACGGGCTAGTTGATGAGTAATCCGAGCCTGTGGGTTGTGCTCGACAACGATATCGGCGAGATGCTTCGAAGTCGGGCGCTCTTGAGACTTGTTCGACATATCTACCTCCTGAATGACTGGTTAGGTTCATTGAAATAGTTCTCCGAATAAAAAAACGCATGACGTTGAAGTTATGAACTACACGCCATCTCACGCTGGATATCACGATGTGAGAAAGTGTCGACTGCTCCCAGTGTAACTTCAAAGAGGAAAGAAAAACAAGAGAAAATTAATTAATTGGTTAATTAAGGTTCTTTTAATTAACTTAGAGATCAACAAAAAACAATGATGGGTGTTCGCGAAAGAGAAAAGGTCCCCGGTATAGAACTAGTCCATAGGCCGTAGTCCGCGAAAACTCGGTACACCGCGAAGTCATTGAGTTCTCCATAGCTGATAGAGTTCGATGATGACGCTCATTTTCTGGCTCGCAGACGCCGTACTGAAGTTAGTTCTCAATGTTAGACAGGCTCTCCTCCTCGAAAATGTGGCCCTACGACAGCGGCTGACAACCTATAAGCGAATCGGAAGGCGCCCGCGGTTTGGGCCAGCCGATCGAGCCTTCTGGATCTGGCTGTCCAAGCTTTGGAAAAACTGGGGAGCTGTGTACTGGTCGAGCGAATCTTATCTTCGAGTCGACCAAGAACAACTCATTGATAGATTTGATGTTATCGTGTCTCTTCAAGAGTCCGGAATGAATAACTTTGAGAGCACGATGCGTACCCAAGAACCACCGAAAAACCCCCTTCCCAAAGGCTGGCCGTTGCACGTCAAGTCTGCCGTTTTACATGTCATCTCGTTAGCTCACTTCTCGATTACATATGCTCGCGGTTGGGCCGCCAACAGCATCAATGCTCGGGTTCGGATTGCCGCCGAGAACGATCGTTTACACGAAGAGATCGCCTTATTGCGAGAAGAACTCCGCATCAAGGACAAGCGCATGTCGAGCATTGTGGCGCACAGACGCCCACGCTATGCTCCCACCGAACGGTTGGCGATTCTTGAAGTCCGTGCTGCACGTGGATGGTCGCTCAAGCAGACGGCCGATGCTTTCCTGGTCACACCGATAACGGTTGCGTCATGGTCGAACCGTGTTGACGAATTGGGTCCCAGAGCACTCTTGCAGCTTCGCGAGCCAGTCAACCGATTCCCAGACTTTGTGCGCTACGCTGTGCAGCGAATGAAGACTTTGTGCCCCCGAATGGGTAAAGTCAAGATCGCTCAGATACTGGCACGCGCCGGTCTGCATCTCAGTGCAAGCACCGTAGGCCGAGTGTTGAAGGAGCCGCCTCATCCCACAACAAAGCAACAAGTGGTTTCCACTGGCCGTGTGGTCACCGCAAAGCACCCCAACCATGTCTGGCATATCGATCTGACCACTGTACCGACCGTCTCGGGTTTCTGGGCATCCTGGGTGCCGTTCGCCCTACCACAGTGCTGGCCGTTTTGCTGGTGGGTCGCTGTAATTATCGACCATTTCTCTCGCCGAGTGGTGGCCGCAGCCGTTTTTCCCAAAAAGCCCGATTCACCAGGAGTCTGCAGGTTTCTCACCGGTCGATGCACCGCCTTGAGGCCGAAGTATATTATTTGTGATAAGGACAAAGTCTTCTGGTGCGAATCATTCAAGGATTGGTGCCGTAGCAAAGGAATCACACCCCGATATGGCGCTGTAGGAAAACACGGTAGCATTGCTGTCGTAGAGCGCGTCATCAGGACTATCAAGGAAGAATGCACTCGCCGGATTCTGATTCCGCAACGACGAATAGAATTCCGCCGTGAACTTTTGTCCTTTCTGGAATGGTATAACGAATTTCGCCCTCACATGAGACTCGACGGCAGTACCCCGAATGAAGTCTACTTCGGCCAGAGCCCGGCAAATCGATGTCCCCGCATCGAACCACGCCAAGACTGGCCTCGCGGATCGCATTGTGCCAAACCAAACACACTCGTCGCTGGACAGCCTGGGAATCGATTCAACCTCGAAGTCGGCTACTATTACGGACGCCGCCATCTGCCGATCATCTCGCTAAGACGTGCAGCGTAAGCAACCGCGGTCGGTTCGTATCGATTCAATGCTGATCTTCTGCATTACTCTATCTACGTGGTGCCTCTGAATCCAAAATCGCGAGAAATTAGCCTTCCAGGTCCATTCAGAAATCACTACTCGCCGCGATTTATCACCAGGAATGTATTCATTGACCGCAAAATCGGACATTTAAAGATCGCTGACCTACTACACTACAGTGGAGTTTTCGGGGAATGGCCGGAATCCGCCTAAGTTGTTGAAAACAAATGGTCGGGGCAGAGGGATTTGAACCCCCGACATCCTGCTCCCAAAGCAGGCGCGCTACCGGACTGCGCCATGCCCCGACA
>JAFDGR010000137.1 GCA_019309145.1 Deltaproteobacteria bacterium
CATAGCTCGGGGCCGGAGTGGATCGCTACTCCTTACTCCGCAGAGGACTTGGCTCTACAGCCTCACCTCCTACTTCATGCCGGTCTTAACCGGCGCTTTCTGGACGTCCCCCACCCCGCACATATCCAGGTTGCCGAACCCGCCTGACGGGTTCATCATAAAGGGAGGGTCTAACCATGAAAGTTATCGTTATCGGAGGCGGATGGTCAGGTTGTGCAGCAGCTCTTTCTGCTTGCAAGCAAGGTGCCCGGGTTATTCTGCTTAAGCGGACCGACATCCTCTTAGGAACAGGCCTGGTTGGCGGTGTAAGGAGGGGGCTATGACATTTCCAGGCTTTGCACTGGATGGAAAGATCGCTCTCGTCACCGGGTCGGGTCGGGGACTGCGGCTTGAAATTGCGAAAGGACTCGCAACGGCTGGGGCTCGTGTACTCGTCAACGGGCGGAGCACTGAGAGCGTGGAGAATGCCGTATCCATGATCACCTCAGAAGGCGGTTCCGCAAAGGCATTAGCGTTTGATGTCGCCAATGAAGACGCGGTCAATCGCGCGTTCCGAAACATCCGAGAACAATATGGACAGCTCGATATTCTCGTTAACAACGTCGGTATACGGGATCGGCGCGGGTTATTTGAACTCGAAATGGAGGCGGTACGTCAACTCCTTGAGGTCGATTTAGTCGCGCCATTTAACTTGTCTCGGCAGGCTGCGCGGCTCATGATCGAACAGGGCAAGGGGCGCATTATCAATATCTCCTCCATTGCGGCATTGTTAGGCGTGGCGGGAGATGCCGTCTATGCGACTGCCAAAGGAGGGCTTTTGTCTCTCACGCGAGCACTGGCCGCGGAACTGGGGCCTTCAGGCATCACGGTTAATGCTATTGCACCCGGAATTTTTGCCACGGAAACCAACGCCGCGCTTGTCGCGAATCCGGAAATCGGGCACAGACTCGCTAAGCGTACTCCTCTGGGTCGCTGAGGGAAGCCCCACGAAATCGCCGGGGCCGTACTTTTTCTGGCTTCCCCGGCCAGCTCCTATGTCACGGGTCATTTGTTGGCGGTTGACGGAGGATACCTGACCCACTTCTGACTTTTATCTGGATACCCGGAAATGCTCTCCGGTCTCTTTTCGCTTCCATCGTACCCTCTGGGTGAGGGGCAGATGCATCTGAATAGCCCCCGGCCTGGGGCAAACCCCTTCACAACATCCAGCGTACCAGCATTCCTCCGGAAACAGGACGATGGGGGGCTTCCCCTTTTCAGGATTGGGAATCAGTATGTCCACCTGGCAGACATCCACACACTGGTTACAGCCATTGCAGATTCGCGGGTCAAACGTAACGGGATTGCCCGGTGTGCACCCGTTAGGAAAGGCATAGATCTTTTTGGACATGGCGTTTTCCTTTTCCAGTTTCAGCGATGTTTTTCATAATTTTCTGCAAGAGGTTCCCAGAAATCGAGCGGCATGTCCCGCGATTGGATCCGGCCGTCAAGGTTTTGAAGGACAATCCATTTTTGCCAGTCTGAAGGATCTTCTTCGGTGTGATCGAGCCGCTTGAATCCCAGTTGCGGACTATCGGCCTTCCTTGCCATCGCAGCCTGGATGATCATCTCGTTGCATGTGAGGATGTTGTGCACCTCCAAAGTCCTCATGAGCTTGTGAGGGTTGTCCACCAGGACCCGATCCGCATCATATTCCTGAAGCTCTTTGATGGAAATCAATGCCAGGCCCAGCAGTTCATCGGTTTTATATTCCCCGCAATAGTTTTGCATAGCCCTGCAGGCGGCCGCATTCAATTCCTTCCATTCGATCTCTTCGCGATTTTCAAGCGGCTTATAAACCCAGTCCTTTTCCTCTTCCACCTGTGCACGACTTAATTGGGAGCCATCCATTTTCTCTGCGTACTCAGCCGCCTTTCTTCCGGCATACCGCCCGGTCGCGGCAGCATGATAATGGTAATTGGCTGCAAACAGGGCGTCACCTGCTGCAAAATACCCTTCAAGGTTCGTCATGAGATTCCAATCCGTCACAAGACCGCCCGCATCTCCTATCTCTCCTCCCGTGCGGTCCTGGGGCCTGACATTCCCTCTCATGGGATCGCTTCCCATAAACAGATAGCTTTGAAGGAGGTCTTTAGAGGGGTCAAAGCCGGCTTCCGTGTAATAGATATAGACAGGTACCCTGGTCTTCCCTTCTTCTCCCACCATATGCCCCCAGATGGCTTTGCGTTCATGTTCGGGCATGCCGGCAAGGTCGGCATAGAGCGGCAGGCGAAATTCACCTTTTCGGATGCGTTCTTCCAGATCGGGTATAGGTTCCGGCCGCTTGTGCTCATAAACAGGTGTCCGTTCTCCCAGAAATTTCTGTCCGGGCGCAGGCATGCACCGTTCCGACACGGTCCGGAGGACCCGCCCGTCCCGATCCACCCAGGGAATTTCTTTCCCATCTGCATCTACAAGGCTACAGGGAACCCAGGAGTTAAGTGCATTTCCATGGCTGTAAGGCTGAAACGCATGGGGACTTGCAAAAGAGGTGGGAAGGGATTTCTCCATCATGGTGAACTCGGCCCCCGCCCGCCAGCTCATGGCGTGACCGTCCCCCACGATCTGCGTGGGCCTGAAGTTGGCATTCCCTCGAATTTCAGTAGAAAAGCACCAGTTCCGCTGATGCCTGGACAGGCCATTGACGACAGCTTTGGCGCGAAAGACAAGGAATTCTCCGGTTCGGCAATGAAGACCCGTGGCCCCGATCACCCGCCCCCCTGTCTTTCCATTTTCGGTCAGGAGGCCTGTGGCCATGATACGATCCATTATCCGCACACCGAGCCGCTTGCATTCCTTAAAAAGGGAGACCTTAAAACTGCTTCCGCGAACCCTGAAGTGAATTTTGCTTTGATAGTCGTAGGCGAACAGGAATTTGGTGGCCTCATCCCGAAAAGGGGCCCCTTTGAAATCATCATTAATGTCTCGGATGACGCCCCCCATTTCCTCAAGTTCGAGGAGCGTTTCATAGCTTTCCCGGGCAGCAATGTACCTGGTAAGGGCGTTAGTGTATCCACCGGTCATCTCCAATTCCCATTGAACCAGTTCCGCAGCTGTGATGGGAGATCCCGGATTCGGGGTATTGAGCCAATGGTCACAACCGGAACCCCCTGAACCACTCTTTAAGGTGGCGCCTTTTTCCACCAATACAACCCTGAGACCTTTGCGGGCAGCACTGATGGCTGCCCAGCATCCGGCGATACCGCCCCCCAGAATCACCACATCAGCCTCAACCTCGGTTTCCTCCCCATACTTCACGGGGTAGGGCCACTCCAGCAAGCCATGTTCTTTAACATATTGCCCCCAATTCATCTCAACCTCCGTTCGCCTGCTCCTGCCGGAACAGTTTTTAACTTCCCGCCTTTCCGCTTCTGTAGAATCATAGACAAGCCAAGAACAGCCAGGCCAGCCACAAAAGCTACGTAGCTGTGCATGAAAATAAACAGTATCATAAGAAAACCAGAGATAAAGAAAAGTATCCTTTCATGATAACCGCATCTCCTATAGCAGTATCCAACAAAAGAGACCTCAAATGAGAAAAAGAGAAGCAAGACTGCCCCGATCCCCAGAAATTCGTAAAGGATGTTATCGGACGGTTGAAACAGGAGAATCGGGCAATAAATAAACATAAATGGGATCAGAAAACCCGCGAGTGCGGCCTTGGTGGACTCTATGGTCGTGGGAATATATTTGGCCCCGGCAATTTTCGAGGCAATCAGAGAAACCATGGCCACAGGGGGAGTGAGGAAGGCGAAGACACTTACGAACATGGCAAAGAAATGCCCCTGTTCAAAGGGAATGCCCATCTTCTTGAGGGCAGGCACCGTGAAAACAGAGACAATAATATATGAAGTGATGGACGCACCTCCCATTCCCAGGATGATCGAGATACCCCATATGAGGACCAGGGCCAGAAACAGGGACCCGTGGCTCCATTCTTCAATGCCCGTGATCAGTTTCACCCCGATCCCGCTCATGCTTAACGTGCTGAGAATCAATCCCACACAGGCGACTGAGGTCCCGATAGCGGCACCCTGCATGGCCCCTTTTACAAACCCATCCACATATTGAGCCAGTGTTGGCCGCGTCTTTTTCCTTATCAGTGAGATAGCAACCGTAATGATAATAGCCCAGAAACCCACATAATTGACGGAATATCCTTTCATTAAGAGGACTACGATGGAGGCCAAGGGTACAAGGAAGTTGATGGAAGAAAGGGCCAATTCCTTCAGATCGATTTTTTCCGAGGCCTCTGTTTTTGTAACGGCCATATTTCTTTTGCCTGCCAGAAAGTAAACATACAGGCCAATGGTCATGAAATATATGGCTGCAGGGAGAATAGCCATTTTCATGATGGCCACATAAGGAATACCGGCCAGACCAGCCATGGCAAAGGCCGTCATTCCCATGATGGGGGGCATAATCTGTCCACCGTTTGACGCCGCAGCCTCAATGCCGCCCGCCTCCGCCGGTTTAAACCCGCTTTTTTTCATGAGAGGAATGGTAAACGAACCCGTAACCGCCACATTGGCCGCCGCACTGCCCGTGACGGACCCCACACCGGCACTGGCAACCACCGCCATCATGGCAGCGCCTCCCCTGATTTTGTTCATTACGATCTTTCCGATGGAGATGAAAAATTTAATGGCGCCCGTGCCGTTCAAGACCCCTCCGAACAGGATAAAGAGGAAGAGAAAATTTGCCGAAATATGGAGAAAAGCGTAGACCCCTCCCTCAAAGGAAATGGAGAGGTTGGAGATGGTCTGGTCCAGGGGCATGGACTGGCTCTTGAAGGCGCCCGGCAGGTGCGGCCCCAGAAATCCATATACCACCACGGAGATAGACAGAATGGGTAGAAACAGGCCGAAGGCCTGCCTTGTCAACTCCAGGGCCAGGAAGATGATGGCCACACCGACAGCAAGGTCAAGATAGGTGTTGAAATAGGCCCTGTCCTGGATATCTACCCAATTCAACAGGATATAGGCAAAAGAAAAGATAAGGACTACAGCGAGGATACCTGTCCATACGGTGAAGACCTTCGACCGTGAGGTTCGCATGCTCGCAACGAGAGTAAGCAGGAAGCAAAGGGCAATATGAAGACTGAGATAGGGGATCGTCGACATCAACAGGATTTGGGACGAAACCATTTGAAATACCACAAGGCACAAGGCAAGAACCGTGAGAATGATCCGGATGGGGGGCCAGTGCTCCTTCTCTTTCATATCTTCACCTTTTCAGGAATCCGGAACATATCCGGTAGATAGGAATGGGGCCGCCTGCTGCGGCCCATTCCTGTTGTAAGGTTACGTTATCAAGAAATCAGTCGATGATCCCAAGGTCCTGCAGAGAGGTCATCTTGACACCGTTGTTTTCATAAAATTGGACGGCTCCAGGATGGTACCGTTTCTTGGGGACACCTATGGCCGCAATGGTCTTCTTGTCCAGAATCTTTGCCCCCGGCGTTACTTCACCGAAGCTGTCAATGTTGGCCAGATAGATTCGGAGAATTTCTGCTGCCACCTCATCCGGCATATCCGTGTGGGCGCCCCAGGTCATGCACTTCCCGAGGGCCACCACCGGCCCGCTCTGGTATTGATCAATGGCTTTGGGAGGAAAGGTTACCACGCTTCCCGGATGGCCGGTTTCTTTCTTCATTTCCAGAACTGCTTTCTTATTTAGAGACACCGGATACACCTTCTTCGTGGCGAAAAGTTCTCTCAGGTAGGGGGACGGGGCGAATTTGCCGGGCCCCAAGACATTAATTCCGCCATGAACCACATCCACAAGACCGTCACGCAGGGATCCCACCATAGCTTTCATGCCCAGATATTCATATTTGGGCTTAACGCCTCCCAGTTCAAAGGTTTTCTTGAAACCCACCGCCTTTGCGCTGGTCGCGGACACATTAGAGATGACCACGGATCTTCCGTTCAGGTCCTTCATTGTCTTGATTGCCGGGTCCAGGGTCAAGAGGACATCACTGGTAAACCCGATAAGCGACAAATGACGAAAATCGTCAAAATTGTATTTCCCTTTGAATCGTTTCCAGCCGGCGAATCCCTCAGACGCGCCCCATACAGAGTCTTCCACCAGGAAGAAGACCAGGTGTTTCCCTTTTTCAGGGTCTTTTATAATCGATTTCATATCCACGTTGGGGCCCCGCCCCTCTCGGGCAATAGCTTCCACCGTCTTGCTGTTGTCATTGATGAGCTTGGCCCAGGCCACTGCCACAGAATAAGGATTGGTACCGGCCCACAGTCCCGAAATCTCCACCTTGTATTTCTCGGCATGGACTATTGAACCCCCTAGAAAGAACAGGGCAAAACCAATGATCAACATGAACCAGTTTTTTCTGACCGACGAACCATTTTTCATTTCTCCGCCTCCTTTTTCTATTGGTTTATCATCATCAGAAGAGGACCTTTCCTCTCCTTGCTCTCAGCCCTGAAGATTAAGAAATAGAGAAATCCATAAATGCATCTTATCAAACCCGGAAGTGCTCACCTGTGGCCTTCCGTTTCCACCGAACTCGCTGCATAAGGGGATGATTGAGGCGGATTGCGCCAACCTCAGGGCATTCATCCACACAACAGCCGTCATAATAGCACTCCTCCGGATAAAGAATGATGGGTGGCCCCCCTTTTTCGGTATTGGGAAGCAGAATATCCATCAGGCAGATATTCACGCATCGATTGCATCCGGTACAAATTTCCGGGTCGATGATAATAGGTCGGCCCGGTGTTGGCGGATTGGGCACGGCATACGCCTCATATTTCATGGGATGACCTCCCTTTCTACCGCTGTTTGAGAAAACCCCGATAATCCGGATTATGTTGTTCGTAGTTGTCGGCCAACGGAAGGGCAAAATCGATGGGCCGTTCTCCGGTTTTGATTCCGGTTTCATCCTGTCGGATAGTAATGAATTTATGCCATTGAGGGGGATCCACTTCGGTATGATCCTGTCGGTTGAAACCGAGATATCTGCTGCTTGCCTTGCGGGCCAGACTTGACTGTATGATCAATTCATTGCAATCCAGTATGTGAAAACTTTCAATCATCCGCATAAGGATGTGGGGGTTGGCGGCGCAGGCATCGGGAAAAACATTTTCTTGAATGTCTTTAAACCAGATCAAACCGAGGCTCAGGAGTTCATCATTTTTTATGTCGCCACAGTAGTTTTGCATTATACGGCACAAACCCGCACGAAGCTCTTTCCAGTCAATGCCTTTTGAACGTTTTATGGGTTCATAAACCCGATGTTTCTCTTGTTCAATCTGGTCTTGGAATACCGAAGGAGGCGGTGCCTCTTTGGCAAAAGCCGCCGCTTTTCTCCCTGCATACCGGCCGGTAACAGCTGCATGGTGGTAGTAGTTTCCCGCAAAGAGTGCATTGCCGGCCACAAACAGGCCTTCCACGTTGGATTGCAAGTTCCAGTCGGCAACCATACCTCCGGGGCTGGCAAATGGGCCCCGCCCGCGGACAAACGGGAGGACGGCATGTTGCCACATGCCCGGAAAAGGCTCTCCGCCCAATAGGAAGTAGTTCTGCAGGAGGTCTTTATCGGGATCAAAACCGGCGGCCTCATAGGTTTCCTTAACGGGAACTTTTGTCCGGCCTTCTTCTCCCACCATGAGGCCCCAGATAGCCTTTCGTTCGTATTCAGGCATACCAGTCAAATCCGCATACAAAGGGAGCATAAATTCCCCTTTTCGGACCCGTTCCTCTAAGTCATCCACCAGGTGGGCCAGCTTATACCTGGGATTCATAGAGCGATCGCCAAAATAATCCTGGTCCTCGGCAGGGCAGGTCCGCTCCGAGACTTCGGCGATGGGGTTGCCCATCCCGTCCACCCAGGGGATCTCCTTTCCCGTGGCATCCACCATGCTCGCCGGATACCATGTATTTTTGGGATTTCCGGAGCCGTAGGAAGGAAAGTGAAACCCTGCCGGGTGGGAAGGGGCGGATTTTTCCATCATGGTGAATTCAGCCCCTGCTTTCCAGGCGATAGCCGGGCCGTCACAAACCACATTGGGATGAAAATAGGGAAGCCCCGTCAACTCAGTGGAGAACAACCAGTTGGCCTCGTGGAAAGCCATGCAATTGATGACGGCCTTCCCTTTCAGGATCACAAACTCACCGGTACGGCTGTTGAATGCAGTTGCCCCCATTACCCGGCCGCCCATCAAGCCGTTTTCCGTCAGGAGGCTGGTGACCATCATTCGGTTGAGGATCTCCACTCCCAGGGATTTGCACTTATTGTACATGGCGGACTTGAATGTGGTTCCCCATATTCGGAGAGTGACTCTGTTCTGATAGTCGTATGCAAACAGCAGTTTGGTAATCTCATCCCGAAACGGGGCGCCCTTGAATTGATCATCCGTATCCCGGATCTTTGCTCCCATCTCTTCCAGCTCAAGGAGGGTGTCCCACCCTTCCCTGGCAGCGATATACCGCGACAGGGCATTTATGTACCCACCGTAAGAGTCCGATTCCCAGTCCACGCACGCCTCCGGGGTGATAGACGAGGCGGGCGTCGGCGTGGTCAACCAGTGGTCGACACCGGATCCGCCACCGCTCCTTTTTGCGTGGGCCTTGTCCACCAGGATCACATTGACACCGGCCTTTGCGGCCGCGATGGCCGCCATGCATCCCGCGGGGCCGCCCCCCAGAATGACCACGTCCGCACTTACCTCCTTTTCAGAACCGTACTTGACTTCGTACGGCCACTTCAGCGCCCATTCCCCTTTTCCCATGAGGTTATTGAACCACGTGGTCATGCCCAACCTCCTTCTTTTCTGTATCCGTCACATTTCACTCTTTTTCCGGCGATAGCTGATGAAAAGGATCCTGCAGTTCCAGGCCAAAACGACCATTGAGTTTCCCCGTGAAACTTGTATCCTCCGCAATCAGGTTCATAACGAGTTCCACGTCCTTCTCTTTCATAGCTTCAATGATCCGGGTGTGACGTTCATAGGTGGCATTGATAAAATCGGGTGACTGGCAGGGCTCAGGCAGAACGATTTTCAGTAAGCTGAGAAGCGCCCCGACAATAAGTTTGATCAGAGGATTCTGGGAGAGATCCGCAATCTTCATATGAAAAGCCATATTATTTTCGTGAAAAGTCTCATTGCTGAAAGCACTGGCTTTCAATGTCTCATTAATGCGAACAAGCTCCTCCATACCCTTTTCGTCAATGTTTGCCATGGCGAGCTGAACGCTGAAACGTTCCATGGCCTCTCTCGCCTGGTAGAAATGATGAAGATTCAGCTTCCCATCTTCAAAAAGGTCATAAATCGAATCAAAAAAAGGCTTATAGGCTTTATTGGACACATAGGACCCGCCGGAATGACCGGGCCGTATTTCTATAAATCCCGATTGCTCCAGCGATCTCAAGGCCTCTCGCACTACCACCCTGCTAACCTTGAGATTCGCGGCCAGATCCCTTTCCGTGGGCAGTTTTTGTCCGACTTCAATATTCTTTGAGAAAATCAGTTTTTTGATCTGTCTCGCAATCTGGTCGGCCAATCGTTGCTTGACTGGTTGTTCGAGAAGTTCAAATGCGTTATCTTCCATTATTCTAATGCAAACTCCAACCTATTTTGGTTAGTCCAATAATCCAATACCCCGATTTTTCGAACGTGTCAAGGTTTTTTTGATCCAAAAACAGACAATCGTCATATTTTAGCAGACCATGGTTAGGAGGGGGACGTACTTCACATTTCAAGTTTCATGCGGGAAACGATAGGACTTCTCTTTAGCGATCCATGCCCCCCGCTCCACGGACTGGGAAACCGCTGAAACGGACAAATTA
>JAFDGR010000399.1 GCA_019309145.1 Deltaproteobacteria bacterium
AAGCGCTTGAATTATACCGGGAAGCACTCGAGATATTCGAGCAGATCGGCAATCCGCTCGGGCAAGCCCGTAATATCGGCAACATCGGCGTCGTCTATTATGACCAGGGGGAGTGGGAGAAAGCGCTTGAATTATACCGGGAAGCACTCGAGATATTCGAGCAGATCGGCAATCCGCTCGGGCAAGCCCGTAATATCGGCAACATCGGCGTCGTCCATTACGACCAAGGGGAGCTGGAGGAAGCGCTCAAGCACTATCAGGAGGCACTTGCGATCCATAAGGAGATCGGCAATCCGCTCGGACAGGCTCAGGACCTCGGCAACATTGGCCTCGTCTATGCTGAGCAGGGGAACCTGGAGCAGGCGCTTGAGCACTACTGGGAAGCTCTCGCACTCCACAAAAAGATTGGCGGTCCGCTTGGACAGGCCGATCAACTCGCCAACATCGGCATCGTCTATGCCCGGCAGGGAAAGAAAAAGAAAGCCTTGGACATGCTCAACCAGGCCCGCAAAATCTTTCTAGATATCGGCGCCACAGGCGAAGGCCTACAAAATATCGAGGACAACATAAAGATGCTTTCACAGGAAGATCCCTGAACCCGAATCCGGTCACCACGAGGGCGCCTTCAGCGCCCAGGGGAAAAGGCTGTCGATGCTTTAGCCTCCTCTTTGTGTCCCTTCGTGCCAAGGGCCTGCGGCCCCTTCGTGGATAGATCTTTGCTTCTGTTTTTGGGCGCACAGCCGTGCGCCCCTACAAAATCTGTGTAATCTGTGAAATCCGTGGTTCCCTGTTTTTTCTTTGTGCCTTCGTGTTGAAGAATATCTGTTGCTTCCTCATGGTCTTTGTGGTTACGGACTTTGTTTTTGGGCGCATCGCCATGCGCCCCTACAGAAGAATAATCATCTGCGTTTATCCGCATGCATCTGCGGTTCCGATATTTTTCTCCTTTGCGTTTTTGCGCCTCGGGTCTGCGACCCTTCGCGGTTCAATGTATTTTTGAAGTCTTCCCCCGTGCTTCCCCGTGGTGGGTGGCGCCCTTCAGGCGCGGGTTAAAAGGTCAAAAGGGGAAACGGGAAAAGGAAAAAAACTTCGTGCCTTTCGTGTAGTTCCGTGGCCAAGGGACTGTGATTCTTATCTGTGTCCATCGGTGTGCATCTGTGGCTGAATATGTTTTTTTTCTTGTTCCTGGTCTTATTGCTTTGTTCCTTTTCCCCCGAGGCCGAAGGCCTCCTTACCCCTTTAACCTTTTCCCCCAGGGCCGCCTACGCCCTTCGGCCCTATTTGTTAACAAAAAATTCCTTGCCCGCTTTTTCTATCCATGGTATTTCTATAGGTAAAGACGAGTCGTGAGTCAGAAAGTCACGACTCGAGCGTCAACAGCAAAACGAGATCCGAAGGAAGAGGTCAGAAGGAGAAGAAAGTCCGTGTTGGTCCCTGAGTGTCAGTGTCTCAGAATTTGTTCCGTCTCTCTGTGGTCATTAGAATTTGTTCCGTCTCTCTGTGGTCATTGTCTGCGTCTGACTTGGCATCCTCCGATTTCTCGACAATAGAGAGTTCCCGTATACGACAACCCCCGCATTTAAGTGTCACAAGTGTCACAAGTGTCACGCGACCTCCAAAAAAGCCAGAAATACAAGGGAAAAACGCAATCACTCGATGTCGTCGTCAAAATCTCTTAAGTGTCATTAAGTGTCACCATGTGTCACGAACAGCGGCGGAGGATTCGGTAGATGCTATATCGAAAAGATGCGTCCATGCGGTCTATGCGGTCAGGCAAGTGGAAAAAATACAGCAATATCAGGTCAAAATCGAATTCCTCGATGAAAAAGGAGATGTGGTCACATGCGGTCATATGTGGTCACCTCAAAGGGAAAGCGACTGTGAGAAGAGAAAATGCGTTTTGTAAACGTAAAAGTTGAAAAAAGCCGGTCTAGCCGGTCTACCTGTCCGCAGGCAGAGAGAGCAACATCCGAAATGGTCAGAAATATCGGGCAAAACTGGCCTTCGGTATTTCCTGCTGAGGCACATGAAATTGGAAAAAAGCTGTCCGCAAAGCCGTCCGCATTTGGCCCAAAGCTGTCCGCACCGAGCAGGGCGCCGCAGGTCTGTGACCCTCGAGTCTGCGACCCTCCGTGGGGAGATGTTTGGTTTCTGGTTTAAGGTTCCTGGTTTTTGGGCGGTTCGCGAACCGCCCCTACACGGGGTCTTTTGTTTGTGAAATTTATGATTGAATCTGTCATTGCGAGGAGCCCTTCGACGATACTCAGGATAAACTCCGCGACGCGGCAATCTCTGTCTTTCTCGGTGTTCTCTGTGGCTAAATTGTTTCTTTTTGTTGTTTTTGGGCGCACAGCCGTGCGCCCCTACAAAAGGATGGAAATCCGCATTTATCGGCGTTCATCTGCGGTTCATATATTGGTTTCTCGTTTGTCTTTTTCGGGCGCAGCATGCTGCGCCCCTACAAAATCCCTGTTATCCTTTGCGTTCTTTGCGCCTTTGCGGTTCAAAAAGTCTGTCTTTCTCCGTGTTCTCGGTGCTCTCTGTGGCTAAATGGTTTCTTTTGTTGTTTTTGGGCGCACAGCCCCTTCGGCTATGCTCAGGGCAGGCTCATCATGCCCCTGCAAAAGCATGAAAATCTGCGACAATCTGTGCAATCTGCGGATAACAGATCTTTCTTTTTTGGTTCGTGTAATTTGTGCAACTTGTGGTTCACTGATTTGACAAGACTTCCCACTATTGCATAGTATTCCTTCATCGGTAAAACCAATCCGCCCGCGACATGGGGCAGGGAAGTAGAAGAGGAGAGAATCATGGCCGGAGTTGACGTTGTCGGTGTGGGTATTGCGTGCTTCGATCTGAACGCGACGGTTACTTCCATTCCGAAGGTCGATGAAAATGTCATGATGCTGGATTTTCGCAAGCAGATGGGCGGGACGGTCTCGACGGCGCTCGCGACGCTCCAGCGGCTCGGGGCAAAGACCATGTATATGGGCATTCTCGGAGATGACGAGAATGGAACGTATATACTCGAGAACCTGCGGGCCGAAGGGATCGATGTCAACACGGTGCGCCAGGTCGAGGGTCTGAGTTCGCCATTCAGCTTCGTTATGGTCGATAGCATGACAGGCAAACGCTCGATAGCATATTATCCGGGCTGTTCCT
>JAFDGR010000138.1 GCA_019309145.1 Deltaproteobacteria bacterium
CCGTCGAGATTCGACCTTGAAAATACTGAGGAGGTGCCCGAAACTTTTTCCCTGACGGTCAGGGATAAAAGCTTCGGACCCCTCCATCGCGAAAGAAGTTGTCTGCATATATTTGGCGTGTTCAGCAGTGAAAAAGGGAAACAGATGGTGAGGAGGGAAGGAGAAAAAAATGGATGTGATCAAGTATTCCGAGGAACACAACATCTTCAGGGATGCTGTCAGGAGATTCTTTGAAAAGGAGGTCACCCCCCACATCGAGGAGTGGGAAGAGGCTGGTATCGTTCCCAGGAGCGTATGGAAAAAAATGGGTGACCAGGGCTTCCTGTGCACGGACGTGCCCGAGGAATACGGCGGCGTGGGGGCGGACTTCCTCTACTCCGTCATCCTGACCGAGGAACTGGGAAGAACCGGCTTTACCGGCCTGGCCACACCACTCCATAGCGATATTCTGGTCCCGTACATCACCTCATACGCCCGGGAAGAGCTCAAGAAAAAATACCTGCCGGGGTGCGTTTCAGGGGAGCTCATAACCGCCGTGGCCATGACGGAACCGAACACCGGAAGCGACCTTGCGGCCATCAGGACCAGCGCGGTTGAAGACGGGGACCACGTGGTCATCAACGGGCAAAAGACCTTCATCAGCAACGCGCTCAACTGCGACCTTGTGGTGCTCGCAACCAAGGATCCGGCAGTGGAAAATCCATACCAGGCAATAGACCTTTATCTCGTGGAAGCGGAAACCCCCGGTTTTGAAAAGGGCAAAAAGATAAAGAAGGTGGGCTGGCATGCCCAGGACACCGGAGAGCTTTTTTTCAACGACTGCAGGGTCCCCCAGGCAAACCGCCTGGGCCAGAAGGGGGGCGGATTCCTCATGCTCATGGAAAAACTGCAGCAGGAAAGGCTCATGTGCTGCATCATAGGCCAGGTGGCTGCCGAACGGATGATAGACATGACCATTGCCTATTGCAAGGAGAGGACCGCGTTCGGCCGGCCCATCTCCAAATTCCAGAACACCCAGTTCAGGATCGTGGAAATGGCCACCGAGATAAAGCTTGGCCGAGCCTTCCTGGATCAATTGATCGTGGACCACATGGAAGGCAAAAACATCGTGGTGGATGTGTCCATGGCGAAGTACTGGATCTGTGAAATGGCCATGCGCGTGGCGGACGGGTGTGTCCAGCTCCACGGGGGATATGGCTACTGCGAGGAATATCCCATCGCACGGGCATGGCGGGACACCAGGGTCCTGTCCATATTCGCGGGCACCAGTGAAATCATGAAGTATATCGCGGCCAAATTCATGGGACTTTAGCCGGTAAAACAGGCTAGGAGGAAAAAATGGAATTCAGGAAACTGTTTGAGCCCATCACTCTCCACAACGTGGAAATCAAGAACAGGCTTGTCATGCCTTCCATGGGCCTTCTTTACAGCACGGATTATACCTTCAACCCCCGGTACCGGGCGTTTTACCGGGAGCGGGCCCAGGGCGGCGTGGGACTCATGACCATCGGCCCGGCCTCCATTGATACGGTGGGAAGCGTCCCTTTCATGGTGGGGCTGCATGATGACCGCTTTGTGGAACCCCTGAAGGAATTTATTGATGAACTGCACCGGGAAACAGACGTGAAGGTAGCGGTGCAGCTCCTTCACATGGGACGGTATGCCTTTTCCTTCCTGACCGGGCAACAGGCCATGGCCCCTTCTCCCATCCCGAGCAAGCTCACCGGCGAGACCCCCCGGGAAATGACGAGAGATGATATCGAAGCGGTCAAAAACGGTTACGCACTCGCCGCAACAAGGGCAAAGGAGGCGGGCTTCGACCTCATCGAGGTATTGGCGTGTACCGGATACCTCATAACCCAGTTTCTCTCTCCCCTTACCAATAAACGGCAAGACGATTATGGCGGCAGTTTTGAAAACAGGATGCGTTTCGGCCTCGAGGTCATCCGGGAGGTGAGAAAAGCCGTGGGACCGGACACCGCCGTGGGGGTCAGAGTGGCCGGGAATGACTTCATGGAAGGTGGAAACACCAACAGGGAGGCTGCCCTGTTTTCGGCTGAGGCAGAAAAGGCCGGCGTTGATGCCGTGAATGTAACCGGGGGATGGCATGAAACCAATATTCCCCAGTTGACTTCCAATGTGCCGCCCGGTGGTTTTCTGTATCTTGCCCGTGGCATCAAGGAAAACGTCAACGTGCCCGTTTTTGCCTCAAACCGGCTCGGAGATCCCGTTGTGGCCGAAAAAGCCCTGCGGGCGGGAACCTGCGACATGATATGCTGGGGCAGACCTCTCCTCACTGATCCCGAGCTTCCGCGGAAGGTGAAGGAAGGGCGCCTTGATGAGATTGTCCCGTGTATCTCGTGCAACCAGGGATGCTTTGATTCTGTCTTCGCCGGACAACCGGTGACCTGCATCCTCAACCCCAGGGCGGGGTACGAACACGCGCTCCAGGTGGAACAGGCGGATACCAGGAAAAAGATTCTGGTCGCGGGGGGCGGCCCGGGAGGCATGGAATTTGCGCTTACCGCGGCCGAGCGGGGGCATCATGTTATCCTTTTTGAAAAGGAGAGCCGCCTTGGCGGGCAGGTCAACCTGGCCTCGGCCCCCCCGGGAAAGGCGGAATTCCAAAAACTTGTCGACAGCATGGCAACACGCATGAAAAACCGGGGCGTTGATGTCAGGCTCAATACACCGCTTACCCCCGAAACGGCAGCCCGCGAAAAGCCCGACGCGGTCGTTGTGGCGTCCGGCGCCAGGCCCCTCTCCATCGACGTTCCGGGGGCGGGGAAACCCCACGTGGTTGAGGCGTGGGACGTCCTTTCAGAGAAGGTGTGGGATATCGGCAGAAACGTGGTGGTGGTCGGCGGGAGCGCCACGGGTTGCGAGACAGCCCATTATATCGCGTCCATGGATATCCCTGATCCCGCAACGTATTCATTTCTCATGTTCCACAACGCCGAAGACCCGGAATTTGCCACTTCCCTTCTCCATACCCCCGCGAGGCGGGTCACGGTCATCGACATGGTGCCGCGGCTTGCAAACAACGTGGGCCGGACTGCCCGGTGGTCACTCATGAAGAGCCTCAGGCTCCTGCACGTGGACCTGCGTCCAAAAACCAGGCTGATCGAGATCAGGGATGATTCGGTCGAGGTGGAAACAGACAAGGGCGAAGCGTCCATCCCTGCCGATATGGTGGTCATGGCGGTCGGGGTTGCTTCCGAGAACCGACTCGTAAAAGAACTCGAAGAGACCGGCATGAAGGTAATCACCATCGGGGATGCAAAGGCCCCCAGAAGAATCACCGAGGCGGTCCGGGAGGGATTCCAGGAGGCCCTGAAGATATAGCATATCCGGATCAGGAAAAATGGATCCCCTTGAAGAGACCGTGCGGGTGAGCCTCCACGGTCTCTTTCATTCTCACGACGTAGGCAGGTCTCACCTCATCCCGCCACCGGGGATAGCCACCCTGCCACACATAGGAAAGCAGGGCCTGAAACACCGGACGTTCGAACCGGTATTCGCCGAAGGATGCCACTCCCTTTCCCGCATCCAGGAACACGGGAATCTCTTTCTGCACGGAGTACCTCTTGAGAAGCGCTTCTACTGCCTGCCGGGTCTTCTGCCCTTCAGGGTTCTGTTTGAAATCTTCCTGGTTTGCAGGGAAGGGATACCTCTTGTAGAGTTCCCCGATGAATCCGCTGAAGCGGAACCCGTGAATAGCCCCCATGAGATCCCCGATATCCTCACGAACGGGGATGTCAAAGACCGGCCAGCGGGCTTCAAGGAGCAAGGCCACCTCTTTTTCGGCCATCTCTGCTATCCACCCGCAAAAGTCCGTGGCAAAGAAAAAATAGTGCTCCAGCAGGAGCATGTCGGATTCAATATTGAAAAACCCGAACGCGACGGTCCCATGACTGATGGATTCAAAGGCAAGCGGCATGAGCTCTCCTCTCTTCCTCAAAAGAGACCCTCATACCATAAACCAGGTTGAGAACGGTGACAAGGAAAACCAGAAGCAAACCACAGCCGGGCATTTGACACGCCCGGGCCAATAGTTTATCTTGACTGGACCGAAATCGTGGTTAGTTTAAAAAATTGTGGAAATAATCATCCTGAGACTGCGGGTACGACTCAAAAAAATACCATCTTTGTGAAGGAGAAAGAATATGAAGGTAGAGAGTACAGATGGAATGTTCACAGGCGCTTCAAAATACGTCCTGGACGAGGAACTGGCAAAGATCGTCAATATCACCATGGCACTGGAGATGCCCTTGCTCCTGAAAGGAGAGCCCGGAACCGGGAAGACCATGCTCGCCCACGCCATCGCCGAGGCGCTCAACATGCGCCTCATTGTCCTGAACGTGAAATCCAGCATGAAGCTGGTGGAGGCCCTTTACCAGTATGACACGCTGACTCGCCTCAATGACAGCCGATTCGGAGATTCCAGCAGGGATGTGAGCAACATTGAGGATTATATCAAGATGGGCAAAATCGGACAGGCCTTTGTCGCGGATGAGCGAGTGGTCTTGCTGATTGACGAGATTGACAAGGCCGACACAGACTTCCAGGACGACATGCTGGACGTCCTGGACCAGATGGAATTTGACATCATTGAGATTGACAAGACCATCCGCGCCAAACACCGACCGGTGATCATCATCACCTCCAACGCCAAGAAAGACCTGTCAGACCCCTTCCTGGGGCGGTGCAACTTCCATCACATCGCCTTCCCGGAACCGGACATGATGCGAAAAATCGTCACCGTTCATTTTCCTGACATCAGCAGAGACCTGCTCGAGAATTCCGTCAAGGCCTTCTATCGTATGAGGGAATTCCGCGGTGTGGAGAAGAAACCCGCGACCAGGGAACTCATAAACTGGATCCGGGCGTTGGAATCCGACCCGGATTTCAAGATAAAAGACCTTATAAAGGGAGACATCCCCTATCTTGGAGTCCTCTTCAAGAAGAGCCCGGACTATGCCATTGCACGAAGCACAGTCTCCAGGATGAGGATTTAACAGGAAATCATGTTCACGAATTTTTTCTACCTCCTGAGGCACGTAGGTATTCCCGTGTCCCCGACCTCGTTTCTGAGGCTGCAAAAGGCCCTTCAAGCAGGGCTCATTACCTCCATTGATGACTTCTACACGGCGGCCCGTGCCATCCTCGTCAAGAGTGAGCGTTACTTTGATCTCTACGACCAGGTCTTCGCCCACCATTTCGAAGGCGCGGAACTGGAGGAACCTGACGAATTTGAACTCTCCCGTGTGGCCCAGGCCCTGCTTGAAGAATGGTTGAAAAACCCAAAAGAACTGGCCGAGGCCCTGGGGGTGGACGAGGAATCTCTGCGCAAACTGAGCCCGGAAGAACTGCTCCAGTATTTCCTGGACCGCCTCAAGGAACAGACAGGAGAGCACCACGGCGGTAGCAAATGGATCGGCACGGGGGGAACATCACCAGTGGGCCATTCCGGTTATCATCCCGGCGGCATGAGGGTCGGCGGGGTATCCCGGAACAAATCAGCCGTGAAGGTGGCCATGGACCGGCGATACCGGGACTACTCCCAGGAAGGGCCCCTGACCCAGGCCCAGATCGGTGAGGCCCTGAAACGACTCAGGAATCTGATCCCCGTGGGGCCGAAGGACCAGGTCAATATTGATGAGACCATCTACCAGACCATGAAAAACGCCGGGGAAATTGAGATTGTCTTTGACCGGAGCCTGAAAGACCGCCTGAGTGTGATCCTTGCCATAGACAACGGCGGCTGGTCCATGGACCCGTACGTAGAAGTGGTCCAGACCCTTTTCAATCACGCCAGGGCGCAGTTCAAGGAACTCAGGACCTTCTTCTTTCACAACACAATCTACGACAATCTCTGGGAAGATCCAGCCCGGTACAGGAAACCCTTCAAAGTGGACGACCTGGTACGCCTGGACCCGGAGACCAGGTTCATTATTGTGGGCGATGCCAGCATGGCCCCGTATGAACTCATGGCAACCGACGGCTCCATTCATATTGAAGAGCGGACCTATAAGCCAAGCCATGAGCGGTTGAAGTTCATCGCTGCCACGTTTCCCTTCGCCGTCTGGCTCAACCCGAAGATGGAACAGGAGTGGCCGTATACCCGGACCATCGGCATGATCCGGGAAATCTTTCCCATGTTTGAGTTGACCATAGACGGCCTGGAAAAGGCGGTAAACTACCTGATGGGAAGGAACTCCTCAGGTTGAGAGGTTGAAGGGGGAAGACTGAAGGGATATGTTTACCCACGCAATAACCAGGAAACCCGGCATTGATTTTGCCGCCGGCATCACTTCCTCACCTCTCGGGATCCCCGATTACCAATTGATGTTACAGCAACACGCGGCTTATGTGGACACACTGGCATCTCTTGGCCTTGAAGTCATTGAACTGGATCCCCTCCCCGGGTACCCGGACGCGTACTTTGTTGAAGATACCGCGATCGTGACGCCCGATGTTGCCATCATCACCAGACCTGGGGCCAGGTCCAGGAGAGGTGAGGAAAAAGGCGTTGAGCCGGTCCTCGCCCAATACCGCAGGATAGAGCGCATTCATGCCCCGGGCAGTGTTGACGGGGGAGATGTCCTGGCCGTAAACGGCCACTTTTTCATCGGCATCTCAGATCGCACAAATAAACAGGGGGCCCAGCAACTCGGCAGTATCCTGGAGAAATATGGGAATACCTGGATAAAAGTGCCCGTTACGTCAGGTCTTCACCTGAAATCCAGCATAAACTATCTTGAGAACAATACCCTCCTCGTTACCCGGGAATTTTCCGACCTCTCCCTCCTGGGAGGGTATGAAAAGATCATCGTGGAGGATGGCGAAGAATATGCCGGGAATACCCTGGCTTTAAATGGGATACTCATGATGCCTTCCGGGTTTCCGAAAACAAGGAAAAAATTACGTGCCGCCGGGTATGAAATCATTGAACTGAATGTGAGTGAGGCCCGGAAAATGGACGGTGGCCTGACCTGCATGTCCCTCAGATTCTAGGAATTCCTCGGGTGATATCGGTGCATAATCTTTGGGCAATCGCAATCGCGGTATTTCTTCTGAATCTTCCCTTCGGCTTTTGGCGAGCGCGGACAAGGAAATTCTCCTCCTCATGGTTTCTTGCCGTTCATGCCCCCATCCCCGGGGTCATCGCGTTACGGATCTTTTCCGGGCTTGGCTGGAGATTCATCACCTTCCCTGTCCTGGTCGGAGCCTTCTTCGCCGGCCAACTGCTCGGGGGCCTCTGCTGCCGGAAAAAGACCTGAAGCCAGGGGTACCCCCTGTTTCCCTGCATCAGCGTTTTTGTAAACTTTTTTTGTTCTCCCTCCGTCTTATAAGACAAAAAAGAAAGGGGGAACGATCTGATGAAAAAGGCACATCTCCTGATACCTGCGCTCATAACCGGCATGCTGCTGGTTCCTGCAATACCCGGTTTTGCCTTTGGAGGCCCCGGGAGATACCACAGGAACTACGAAAGGCGCATTGAGCGGGGAGTAACAAACGGGACAATCACCCGAGGTGAATACAGACGCCTGGAACGGGAGCAAAGGCATCTCCGGTATGCACGGAGGCGGGCCTGGTCGGACGGATACTTGACCTGGCGCGAAAGGGAAAGGCTGCTGCGGGTAAATCGCCGATTCAACCGTCATATCTATTGGGCCAAACACAACAGGTGGGTTGCCGTTCCCTGGAGGCCAGTGTGCGTTGTGGCTCCCCTGCCACCTCCAAGGCCCGTGCGGGTGCGGTATTGGGCCCCTGAACCGCAATTTCATATCAGCGGGTTTATCGGGGATCCTTCCTGGGCACTGGGATGGTCATTCAACCTCCCCTGATTTTTTTCGAGACAGGGCCCCTTCATATCTCCTGGAGGGGGTCCTTTATCACATAAAGCAACATAAAGTCCTGTTCCAGGCGGATAATCATCCTTTGGAGCTTTTCCTCGGGGATCTTCTTGATCCTGATAAAAACATGACGGTACCCTTCATCCGCCGTGTCAATACAACTGAGAATACTCACGATCTGGGCGTCTTCCTCCCTGAGGACGTTCGCAACTTCCTTTATGGTCCCGCTTCTATCTTCCAGATTAAAGGCGAACTGAACGCCCCCCTGGTAGATCCCGGTAATGGAAATAAGGACCCTGAAGACATCTCCCTGGGAAATGATCCCGATCAGGTCCCCGGCACGCGTCACGACCGGTATTCCGGTCACCTTATGCTCGAGCATCTTGACTGCAGCGACTTCCATGGTCTGATCAGGGGATATGACAATGGGATCGGCCTTCATGACATCCTTCGCCTTCATCTCTGCGAGCAGGTAGTAAAGCTCCTGGGCCTTCAAGCTGGTCGCCTTGGATGGAGAGGCCTCTTTCACATCCCTGTCCGTGATCATGCCCACCAGCTTCCCTTCTTTTGTAACGGGGATATGCCGTATGTCATGTTCTTCCAGGAGATGCATCACCTCGATGATCGGCGTTTGTTCATCGACCGTCACCACGTCTTTGCTCATCCAGTTCTGGACCTGCACGGCTGTCTCCTCCCTCCTTCGCCCGCTTTTCGGCTCATCAAATTAATACGTATCCTTTGAATCCTTTTCTCACGCCTGTTCACTTCGTTTACTGGAGACACAGAGAAATCAGAGAAGAACATTTTCCTTATAAAAAATTACCCTACCATGATCAATGCTTTTTTCCACGTTGACGAAGTCCATTCTGAAAACTATATTCTGAGCATGCCCAAATCCTTTCTCACCACCCATGACATCCTGGGCCCTGACGGACTCCTGGCCCGATCCCTCAAAGGATTCGAATTCCGACCGTTCCAGGTGGACATGGCGCAGCAGATTGAACACGCACTCATGACGAAAACGCCCGCCCTCGTGGAAGCGGGGACGGGAACCGGCAAAACCTTCGCCTACCTGGCTCCCCTGATCCTGAGCGGAAAAAAGGCGGTCATCTCCACCGGCACAAAAAACCTCCAGGAACAGATCTATTTCAAGGATATTCCGCTCCTCCACGCCGCCACCGGCCTGAAACCCGACGCCATGATGATGAAGGGAAGGAGAAACTACCTCTGTCTCCACCGGTATCATCAGTTTTTTGCCCAGGAATCCCTCCTCAAGAACCGGGGGGAGATGCTCAAAAAACGCCTGGAAACCTGGATGAAGGAGACCAGGTTTGCGGACCGTGCCGAACTCCCCTGGCTGGCGGATGATACCTCGCTCTGGGAAGAACTCTCCTGTTCGTCGGACCAGTGCCTCGGGACCACCTGCCTCTATTTTGAGGACTGTTTTCTCAATGAACTTCGGCGGGAAGCGGCCAGGTCAAAAATCATCATCGTGAATCATCACCTCTTCTTCGCGGACCTGAAAATAAAAAAGACCGGTTTTGGTGAGGTGATCCCCCGGTTTCAGGTAGCCGTCTTTGATGAGGCACATAATGTGGAAGAAATTGCCACCGACTACCTGGGAGAAAGCATCAGCACGAACCAGTTCTCTGAATTCGCCACCGACCTGGAGAAGGAAATGAAGACCATCCCCCGGGGGGAGCGTGCTCCCCTCGAGGCTCATCTTGCGACGCTGAAAACACAGGTCGAATACCTCAAGCGTCGGTTCGAGCGCAATGAGGACAGGGGAAGGCTGGATGGAGAGGTTCTCGAAGAATTGCGTGAAAGGCCGGGGAAAGAGATCAAGACGACATTGACCACCCTTGCGCGGGACCTGGACGAGGGCCCTTTCAAAGGGCTGCAGCCCCATGCAAT
>JAFDGR010000012.1 GCA_019309145.1 Deltaproteobacteria bacterium
GATGAGGAATCGTTCAAGGCCGCGGCTGATGGAAAGCTGAAGGTGGAGGGGATGGCTTACTTTGCCCAATGGTTTACTGACGGAGTGAAACTCATCCTGTGAAAGAACCAGCAAGGCCCTATCCCGGATAAACCCAAAAACCAAATGCCAAATAAAATCCAAATGATAAAATGACAAAACATATTACTCTTCGACACTGGACGACCGCTACAACATCGCTCAAGCTGTTATCTGATTTTGTCATTGGAAATTGGGCATTGATTTGACATTGGGATTTTTGAATTTGGTATTGAATGCGATGACAGGAACTTTTTTCTGTGCATTTTGAACAGCAATTTACTTATGAGGTACCAGCCCGGATTTCATCATAGGAGGATATCATGGGAAAAATATACGGCGGGCATCTGGTAGCAAAATATCTCAAGGATGTCGAACAAGTAAAAACGGTATTCGGCCTGTCCGGAGGGCATATCGAACAAATCCTGGACGGGTTCACTGAATACGGTATCCGGGCCATCGATGTGCGCCACGAACAGGCCGCTGCCATGATGGCCCACGCATGGTCCATCTACACCGGGGAACCGGGCGTCTGCCTTTTCACCGCGGGACCGGGTTTTACCAATGCCTTGACCGGTATCGTGAACGCCTATTTGGACAATGCCCCTCTTGTGATCCTCTGCGGCCGGTCCCCGCTCCGGGACGACCTCAAGGGGGCGCTGCAGGAAATGAACCAGGTGGATATGGTCAAACCGGTTGTCAAGTGGTATGCCACCTGTTATGACCCCGAGCGCATCCCCGAATACCTTGCCACCGCGTTCCGCCATGCCCTGGAGGGGAGACCCGGTCCGGTCTTTCTCGAACTGCCCCCCGACGTGCTCAACAGGAAAGTGAAGGATGAAATTACCCCGAGACTGACCCGTAGGAGCCTGAAATACACCTTCCACCCGGAAGAGCAAGCCCTCAAACAGACCGCAGATATCATTAATACCGCGGAAAAGCCCCTCTTTATTGGTGGGAGCGGCGTGGGATTCAGCCCTTGCGATGAACCTCTCCAGGATTTTATTGAAAAGACCGGGATGCCTTTCCTGCTCCTCAACAATGGCCGTGGTGTCCTCAGCGACACGCACCCCCTTTGTGTCATTGATACGGGTTTCGCGGGGATGATGATGGGCCTCTCCCGGGCCGATGTCATTGTTGCAGCGGGTATCCGTTTCAACTGGACCCTCCAGTTCGGCGCTTCTTTCCCCGACGCGAAGGTGGTCCACATCGACATTGACCCCCACGAGATAGACCGGAACCGGAGCGCCGATGTGGGCCTGGTGGGAGACGTGGGGTCAGTCCTGGCGCAGCTCATCCCTTCCGTGGAAGACCGGGATCACTCCACATGGTTGACCGACCTTCGAAACGCGGCCAAAGCATTCATAGGTTCCGAACTCAAGCAGCGGGAAGAACCGTCTGATCCGATCCATCCTGTCCGGCTTGTTGCGCAGATCCAGGAAGCGGCCGGGGAGGAGGCCCTTTACGTCGTGGACGGGGGCGATACCAGCTATTTCGGCCTGGTGGGACTCCATTCCAGGGAAAGGGCAGGTGTGCTCACCCCCACCGGAAGTCTTTTCGGATGCCTGGGCACCGGCATCCCGTATGGGATCGCGGCCAAGCTCGCCCGGCCTGATAAGCAGGTGGTGGTACTCAATGGAGACGGTTCCTTCGGGTTCAATGCCATGGAATTCGATACGGCTGTCCGGCACAACATCCCCTTTGTGTGCGTGATCAACAACGACTGCGCATGGGGCATGATCAAGCACGGCCAGGAGATGACCCTCGGAGAGGAAAGGCTCCAGTGTTCAGAACTTGGTCAACGCCATTACGAAAAAATGGTGGAAGGCCTGGGCGGGCACGGAGAATTCGTCACCCGGGACCAAGACATCATCCCCGCTGTCAGGCGTGCCATGACCTCAAAGAAGCCTGCCTGTGTCAACGTCTTCACGGATCCCACGGTAACCAGCCCTGCCACGGTCATGTTCGAGCAGGGCCTGAAGGTGGAGTAATCCCATGAAAGCGCTTCTTTTCCATGTAAACATCCCCCGGTTCCTCGTGATCCAGGCCCTCCGGCCCATCAGCACAGCATTCTGCTATAAAGGGCCCTTTTCGACGGTCAAACTGGCTGATGTCCCTGAACCCGCTCTTCCTTCCCCCCAATGGGTAAAGATCAAGACGCGGCTCTGTGGTTTCTGCGGGAGTGATCTCAACCTGATCCTGTTGAAAGATTCCCCCACGGCTTCACCCTTCACCTCATTCCCCTGCGTACCCGGGCATGAACTTTGCGGCCGGATTGTGGAAACCGGCAAGGAGGTGCAGGACCTCCGGGAAGGCGATTTCGTGACCATCGCGCCCATGCTCAACTGCACCACTCGCGCCATCAACCCCGAATGCCGGAGCTGCAGGGAAGGAAGGCCTGCTAATTGCGAAAATTTTGCCGAAGGCGCTTTTGCTCCGGGTATGTTTATCGGCCTCTGCAAGGATATCAACGGGGGCTTTGCCGAGTACGTGGTTGCTCACCGGAGCCAGGTCTACCGCGTCCCCCCCAATGTGCCCCCTGAAGCTGCCGTTCTCACCGAACCCCTGGCAGTGGCCATCCAGGCGGTCCTGGACAACCGCCCCACCGGACAGGATAAGGTCCTCGTGATCGGCGGGGGAGTCATCGGATCGCTGGTGGTCAAGACGATCCGTGCCCTGGACATCCCGTGCGATATTACGGTGGCTGAACCGTCACCATTCCATGCCGATTACGTAAAAAAGTCGGGGGCAGACCGGGTCATTGGCGGGAAACTCATTGAGGAAGCTCCTGGGATTACCGGAGGACGTGCCTACAAGCCCCTCTTGGGTGAAAAGATCCTCATGGGGGGCTTTGACCGGGTCTATGACGTTGTGGCCCATGCCCCCACGCTGAACGCGGCGCTCAGGATCACGAGGACGTCCGGCACTATCAGCGTGATCGGAATCGGCAAAGACGTAAAGCTGGATCTGACCCCCCTCTGGCTGAAAGTTCAGACCATCAAGGGTGCCTATGCCTACGGCTACAATGAGAGCGCTGAAGGACAACGCCAGGCTTTCCAGATGGCGCTGGACATGATGGGTGAGGGAAAAATTCGGGTAGAAGACATGTTAACCCATTTATTTCCGCTCCAGGACTACCGCAAGATGATTGCAGTCAACATGCACAAGACGGCCAACAGGGCCATAAAGACAGCCGTACGTTTTGCATAGCCCGCCGCTCCTGGTGCACTGATCCCGTGGGGTTCATGAGAAAAGCAAAAAAAATTGATCGCCGGAAATTCATGAAGACAGGGTTGGCTTTCGGAAAGGGGAGCACCCTTTTTGGGCTGCTCCCCTTCAGCATTGCATGCGGGCGGTCCGGCACCAACGCGGAAAGGGAGGAAATCCTCAGGAACGCGGCACAATTGACGCTCACAGAAATTGCACAACGGAAATTGCACCATGGAAAGGGCATGTTCCTGAACCCGTTCAGCGCCAAGGAACACGGGAACATGTGGAGGGTCCTCCGCTGGAAAATCTTCGGCAATAACCGTTTCAAATCATTTTACAAGGATGAACCGACCGTTCCGGTAAAGATCGACTGGGACTCCATGAAGCAACAGGATGGATGCGGTGTCACCTTTATAAAACACGCCTGCATCATGATCCGGGACCTGGAAAGCTGCCTGCTCGTGGATCCTGTTTTCTTCGGCCTCATGTGGTTCACCGACTTCAGCCCCCTTGTCTTTGACGTCAACCGGATGCCCCGGCCGGATCATATCCTGATTACTCATGGTCACTATGACCACCTGGATACGTCCTCGCTCAAGGTTTTCCCCAACAAAACCCATGTCATTTCGCCGCTCGGCTATGATAGTGCGTTCGAGTCCCTGGGTATGCATAACAGGACTCAACTGGACTGGTTCGATGCGTACAAAGAGGGGAAACGGGAAATTATTCTCCTGCCCTGCAACCACTGGACCATGCGCAATCCTTTTGTCGGCCCGAACCGTTCCCTCTGGGGTTCATTTCTTGTGAAGGGGGCAAGCGGCTTCAACATCTTTATTTCAGGAGACACCGCCTCTTTTGACCGGTTCCGGGAAATCGGCGAGACCTTTCGGATCGATCTGGCCATCTTCAATCTCGGGGCGTACGAGCCCCGCTGGTTCATGGCACCCTCCCACCTGAACCCGGTGGAGACGGTCAAAGCCTTCATGGAACTGCACGCAAAAAAGCTGATGGTCGTCCACTGGGGGACCTTTCGCCTCGGCGATGAGCCGGTACATTTCCCTCCCCTGGACATCAAGAGGGAGATGAAAAAGCAGGGGCTCCTGGACCGGCTGGTCCACCTGGACCATGGACAAACCTTTCACCTGACCTGATCAATATCTACATTCCATTCAGATGATCGATTAATTGGCGGAGCCGACCGAAGTCTTTCCGGTTGAAGGTGAAAACCAGCCTCGGCAGGTGGGAAATCCCGGGCTCGTCCGACTCTTCGGGGAGGGCGTTTTGGAAAAAAAAGAACTCGTGCGGGGCTTTCAGGATATCGGCGAAGCCTTCCTTTAATGCAGCCACCTGATTTTCGCCACCGCATCATCCACTGACGTTACAAGATCAAAGAGGTGAAAGTCCATCGGGCTGATATAGCCCAGGTGCAGCAGTTCTCCTTCGAGGAATTCCATCCACCGGGTCCAGTAGGTGCCTCCGGGTTCATCCAGAAGGACAATGGGCATGGGATTGCGCTTCCCGGTCTGCACCAGCGTAAGGGTTTCCATGGCCTCGTCAAGGGTTCCGAACCCCCCGGGGAACAGGGCTACCGCGTCACTCTCCTTCAAAAAAGCCACCTTCCTGCTGAAGAAGTACTTATAATTGATAGTCCTCGGGCTCCCCTCGAGCACCGGGTTTGCCTTCTGTTCAAAGGGAAGGCGGATATTCACGCCAAACGAGCGCTCCGGTCCAGCCCCTTCATTGACCGCCTGCATGATCCCGGGACCCGCGCCCGTAATGACCATGGAGCCCCCCTCCGCCAACCGCTTCCCGAACAGCCTGGCCATCTCATAAATCGGCTCCCCCGGCCTTGTTCTGGCTGATCCGAAGACCGTGACTTTTTTCACCTGTTTGTACGGGGCGAAAATCTTGGTGGTAAAACGCATCTCCTTCAGGGTGGTATTCATGAGTTTCAGATCCGCCCTGTCTTCACTTTCCTGGCCCGCTTTCAAGGCGGCCAGAATCATCTCACGGACCATGTCGCCATGACGGATATTACCCGCAAGGGAAATGAGTTTTTCAATGGCCTCATCTGCAGGACCGTTGGTCCTGGTAAAATGCAGTTCCATAGCTTTCCTCTTTTCATCTATTCGCAAAATCCAGATGGAGCCCCACGGGTAAACCCGTGGTCTTCTGCGAAGGCGGATAAAAAAACCCGCCGCAGCTCCGCTGAATGGGGACCCCGTCACACAACTCGGGAGGAAAAGTCTGCTTCGCTCCTACAAGCTGCAAGACTTCTTATACAATGGATACGCAAAAATGGAAAGCCCTGTCCTTGTTACTTCATCTGGGAAGGCAACCACAGGATGATCTCGGGAAATAGCATACACAGCGCAAGTCCAAAGGCCTGCAAAAGCACAAAAGGAATAATGCTGCGATAGATGTCCCCCATGGTGACCCCTTCAGGAGCCACACCCTTGAGGTAGAAGAGGGTATACCCAAAAGGTGGCGTAATATAATCCATTTGGGCGTTAACCAGGAAAAGAATTCCAAACCAAACTGGATCAAAATGAAGGGCTTTTATGATGGGTTGGAAGATAGGAACACACAGAAGAATAATTCCAATTTCATCCAAGAACAACCCTAAAAAGACCAGCATGAGCTGAATCAGGATGAGAATAAGCCAGCGGTTGATCCCCATTCCTGTGATGAATTCTCTGACCAACTCGTCTCCTCCCACCGCAGAAAAGACCGAGATAAAGCAGCGGGCACCGATCGTAATCCAGAGAATCATGGCTGTTATCCGAGCCGTATAATAAACGGACTCGCGGAGATTTTCCAAAGTAAGACGCCTGTATATGGCAGCGGATAAGACAGCACCGACCGAACCTACTCCTGCCGCCTCGGTGGGGGTGGCAATTCCTGCATAAATGGATCCAAGCACCCCCAGAATCAGGAGAAGAGGAAGAATAACCGCCCGAAGGGCGAGAAGCTTGTCCTTCAGGGAATATTGCCGGCGTTCTTCCCTGGATGGTGCGGGTCCCAACTCAGGTTGGAGCCATGATCGAAGGCCAATATAACTGATGAAAAGGAAGGACAGCAAGAGGCCGGGACCAACGCCCCCCATAAACATATGACCAATGGAGAGACCGGCGGTAACCGCATAGACGATGGTGATCACACTTGGTGGAATGAGGATGCCCAGGGTACCGCCTGCTGCAATGCTGCCCAGTGCAATACGTTTGTCGTAGTTGCGGTTGAGCATAGCAGGAAGAGCCAGGATTCCCATGGTGGCCACGGCCGCTCCCACAATTCCCGTCATTGCCGCCATCAGGGTACAGATGACTACTGTACCAATGGCCAGACCACCTCTTACCGGCCCAAACCACATTTGCATTGCGGTGAAAAGATCCTCTATAATTCCAGATCGCTGAAGGATATTGGCCATGAAGATGTAGAGGGGAATGGCCACCATGAAATAGGAGGTCATAACCCCCCAACTCTGTACCGCCACCAGCAGCATTGAATTGTGGCCCCAGAGAAAGTAGCTGAAAACCATGGCCAAACCGCCCAAAACAAAAGCAAGGGGCAATCCGGTGAGCAGCAAAACGACCAGTGAAACGAACATGATCAGCACGGTAATTTCTATGCTCACAGGTCGCCCTCACTTCCGGTCAGGGCGGTATGCAAATCACGGATGAACTTTGCGCATCCTTGAAGAATAACGAGAAAGGCCGAAAGAGGAATCATCAGCTTAACAGGATAGATGGGAGGGGCCCACGCTGAAGAGAGTGTCTCTCGGAAAGCGACGGAATTCAGCGCAAACTTACCTCCATACCAAAACATCATGGCCATGAAGAAAAAAAAGATGGGGGCGGTTATCATGTCTATTATGGCCCTGCCTCTCGGCGAGAAGCGACCATAAAAAATGTCCACATTGACATGACCTTTAAGCGCAAAGGTATACGCCCCCAAGAGAAGGAAATAGGCACCATGGATAAGATAATTGAATTCGAAGACCCATTGTGTGGGCGCATCAAACACATAACGCATCACGACTTCATACGCAGTGGCTCCTATAATAAGGATAACAGCCCAAGCAACAATCTTCCCAACCCACTCGCTCATCTTATCGATGACTGAAAGGCAGATTTTCAAGGCACCCATGGTTTTTTCTCCAAGACAATGAACGCTCTGATCAGGTGCTATCAGATACGGGTGCGGAAACAGGATTCCCTCTCCGCACCCGATAGTATAACAAGATAATCAGTCTATGAGTCCCAGCATACGCATCCATTCCTTCTGGGAGTCGAGAACCTGTCGTGCTTTTGGGCTTTTGTTCGCATATTCCTCCCAGACCCCCATGGCAACTTTACGGATTTTCTTCACTTCATCCTTGGGCAAATAAATAACCTCGCACCCCTTCGCCTTAAACTTCTCAAGTGCCTCCATGCCCTTGACCATGTGAAGCTGGAATAAATCCGCCGAGGCTTCCCTCGCAGCACATTCCAGAATTGCCTGGATGTCTTTGGGCAGCTTTTTCCAGGCCGCCATATTGGCCACGTAACAGGTAGCCGTTACCGGTTGGTGGAAACCGGGGAGAATAATATACTTGGCAACTTCGTAAAGACCTGCATCGTAATTGGCCGCCAACCCTCCGCGGTCCGCGAAGTCAATGACGCCTTTTTCGAGCGCCGGATATACTTCTGCCGTGGGCATAGGTGTAACCGCAGCACCAAGTTTGCTCAACACGGGACCCGCCAGACCCACAAAGCGCCCTTTCTTGCCTTTCATATCAGCGATAGAATGAATGGGAAACTTTGAATGAATCGGCTCTTGACCATAAATACTTGGAGCGAGATAGTAGAGCCCCAGCTTTTTGTATGAGTCACGGACCAACTGGATCCCTCCGCGTTCCCAAAACCATGTCTCCAACTGCCATGCGTCGGTAAATCCGCTCGGTAACGCACTGGTGAATGCCGCTTCAGGCATTTTCCCGATGTAATAGCCCTCGTACTGTTTCATCATTTCAAACATCCCGGCCTGGACAGCATCCAGCATCTGATTGGTCGGCACCAATGATCCCGGGGCAAAGATCTTGATTTGCAGTCGCCCGCCGGTCAGCTCCTTGACCCGGTCAACGAATTTCTTCTCTATTTTGAACGGCAATGTGCCTGCATCCCACAACACCTGCATACGCCATTTGATGACCTTGTCCGCAGCCGTGGCATTCATTGGCCCTACCAGCAACAACGATAAGACAGCCACAACAAAACCTATCACCAATTTCTTCCTTTTCATGACAATCCCTCCTCCAATTATTAAAGGTGAATGGTTGAGAAGCCCTGCCCAAGGAGCGAAGCACGCCTGTCCTATGAGCAATTCCGCTCTGGCGCATCCGTGGGAACCTGATTCCATCTCGGCTGGCCAGTTTTCAGTGTATAGCTTGGCAACTCAGTCCCAATTACCTCCTGGGCAAAAGACGCCGCCTCGATGATCTTTGCAAAGTCCACACCAGTATGGACTCCCATTTCTTCCATCATATTCACCAAGTCCTCTGTGGCAATATTCCCCATGGCACCAAGCGCGGTGGGACAACCGCCGATCCCGCCCACTGAACTATCAAAAATCCGAACACCGGCCTGATACGCGGCGAGTGCATTGGCCAATCCTGTTCCCCGGGAGTTATGGAAGTGCGCCGCGATATCAAGGGACGTATTTTCCATCACCGCCTTGAACAGCTCGATCACCTGCTTTGGATTGGCCATACCGGTTGTATCACCCAAGGAGACTTCAGAGACGCCCATCTCAGCATATGCCCTTATGATCCTCAGCACATGATCAACGGAAATGCGGCCTTCATACGGACATCCAAATGCGGTAACCACATATCCACGAAGACGCTTGCCGGCCTTCAGGCCCATTTCGGCTACCTCCCTCAGAGCGATAAGGGACTCATCCACACTCATATTCACGTTTTTTCGGTTGTGTGTCTCACTGGCAGATACAAACATGGCCAGTTCATCTACGGCCGTTGTCAATGCCCGCTGACACCCTTTGACGTTTGGCACGAGGGCGGAATAGAGAATGCCGTCACGGCGTTTGATGCCCTCCATGACCTCCATAACGTCCCTGAACTGGGGAATGACCTTTGGATGTACAAAAGATGTCACCTCAATCCTGGTCAAACCTGATGTGGATAGCAGATTGATGAGCTTGATCTTTTTGTCCGTCTCAAAGAACTCTTTTTCGTATTGGAGCCCATCCCTTGGGCCGACCTCCACCACAGTAATGGAATCTGATCCTTTCATAAAAGAAACCTTTCTACTGTCCTAGTTCTTTCAACAGCTCCTGTGCTCTATCTACCCTGATTTTCCCTTCTTCAACCATTCGCTGGGCCACCTGATCAATGAGGTCACCTTTCGCACCCGCCATCACCGCAATATTCTTGGCATGCAGCGACATATGTCCTTTCTGAATTCCCTCTGCGGCCAACGCACGAAGCGCTGCAAGGTTCTGGCACAGGCCTACAGCGCCAATGATCTCTCCCAGCTCCGTTGCTGTCTTGACTCCCAAAATCTTGATCACAATCTTGGCAAGAGGATGAAGTGCCGTGGCTCCCCCTACAAGGCCAACGGCCATGGGCAACTCAAGACTTCCCACTAAATTTCCATTTTCATCCTTTTCCCAATGGGTCATAGAGCGATAGCGACCTGACCTCGCTGCGTAACTGTGGGCCCCGGCCTCGATTGCCCTGAAATCATTCCCGGTGGCGATAATCAAGGGTATAATTCCATTCATAATACCTTTATTATGGGTTGCGGCCCTGTGGGGATCAGCATCTGCAAAGGCCCATGCGTAAATAATCCCGTCCACCACATCTTCGCCGCCCTTTATGGTTTCTTTTTTCACCAGGACACGAGCTCTTACCAGGCGTTTATCCGCCAGATTTGAAAGAATCCTCAGATAGACTTTGCCTCCCGTCCATTCTTCTATGGAAGGAGCGAGGGCCTCGGCCATCGTATTTACAGCGTTTGCCCCCATTGCATCCCGGGTATCCACGACGAGATGAGTAATAACCATGGGGCCGGCATCGGTATCCAGGACGCGCACCTCAACATCCTTTGCTCCACCACCCAGACTTACAAGCATCGGGTCTTGCTGATTCGCGATTTGAAGGATCTCTTCTCTCTTTTCATATATCTTCATTTTCGCGCCGAAAGGATCAGGAACTCGTACCACCTGGATCTGGGCGATCATGATGGGACCGGAATTACTGGTGAAAAAGCCCCCACCGCTCCTGGCCATATTCGCAGCGTTAGAAACTCCTGCCACCACAGAGGATTCTTCCACGACCATTGGAATAAGGTATTCCTTCCCATTGATGATCATGTTTGTCGCTATACCCAAAGGAACTTCAAAAGTACCGATCACATTTTCGATCATCCTGTCCGCCGTTGATATGTCAAGATGTGCCCTTTTTTCAAAAAGAGCCACTTCTACATCCGTTAGTCCGGCGAAGTCTTTCACTTTTTCCAAACGTTCCTGAACAGTCAATTTGTGAAAACCCGATATTCGAGAAGTCCTTTCCATGGTCAACTTCCTCCTTCGTTTATCTTTCAATGTTATTGTTGCTCTTTAGGAAACAAATGTCGAATATTAGGAAACCATTGTCAATAAAAAAAGAGCCTTGCATCTGGGGCTTTTTCCTGTGCCGTCTTCCTTGATGACCTTTTACGAGACCATCAACATTGCAGAGGAGTTAAATCACCGCGGAAACGTCAAGCACCGGATTCCCTCTGGGTCCCTTCCCAAGGGCCTACTTATTTTTCAATTGTGCTGAATAAATCACAACCAGGACTTTCGTCTCCTTATTCCCCAGGCACTGACCACGATGCGGAACCTCGGAGTCAAAGTAGATGCAATCACCAGCCTTCACCACATATCTCTCCTGATCGAACCAAAATTCCATGTTTCCTTTCAGAACAAACATCAACTCCTGCCCTTCATGGCTGAAAACCGTCCGATCTTTGGCATTGGGAATGAGTGTTATAACAAAAGGATTCATGACCTTGTCATGCTTCTTGTAGGCTATGGCTTCATAGTGATAACCAAAACTGCTCCCCTCCCGGATAACCGGTCTCCGCTCATTTTTTCGTATGATGGAACACTTGATTCTACCGCGCTTTGTCTCAAAAAAATCGGCTACTTCCGCATTGAGCGCGTTGGCGATCTTACTGAGCGTTGCGATGGGGGGAATCTGCAATCCCCGTTCAATCTTGGATAAGTACCCCTTCGTAAAGCCGGTCGTTTTGGCCACCATCTCCAGGGTAACGTTTGACTTCCTCCGCAGGTAACGAATTTTCTTGCCAATTCGCTTTTCCATAGAGGACCTGTTGTCCACAGCTTTCATTTTTTCAGACGCTCCGAACAGGGTACAAGGGTTCCCCGGCGGAAATCATAATACTGGAACCCCGCATCCTCGGCGTCCAGGAACTTCTGAAGGGCCTGATCAATGTCTTCAAATTCCGTCACAATACAATCGACCTTTTTTTCAGCTATCTTTGCCATGGAGTTTTTTCCCATACTCCTGGCCATAAAGAGTTCACAATCATGCAAGAGGTCGAGGATTTTCCCCGACTCCCCATGGTGCCCCTTTGCTCCGGTGCGGGGATTGTCACGAATCTCCTGTGACGCTATTTCGCCGTTCAATACCTCAAAAATGGCATAATAAGCACTCTCTCCAAAATGGCCCTTTCGGATCGTTTTCTTGTCGTCCGTCCCTATCGCGATTTTCATTTCTTACTCCTTTCCCCTTTTTTCCATGGTTTCCCGGAGGCACATACTGGCTGCCAAAGTAATGATACCACAAAGGAACAGGATCAGGAAAGCCTGTTTATACCCGGCCAGGGTGAACGCCCCTGCTATGCGACCGTGTTTTTCCAGAACGTATCCCAGCACCGGTTGAAATACGGCGCCCCCTGCGAATGGAAACAGGTTGACCAGTCCGGTAGCCGTACCCGCCATCTGGACGGGGAAGAGCTCTTTGGTGGTGGTGAACCCGATTACCACGACGGCGCTTGAAAAGACGCCGAGACCGAAACAGAGGAGATACAATCCAACCGCTGGAATGTCTTTCGTGTAAAACACAAGGGTTCCGGTCAGGAGCAAAAGGATCGCACTCGAGAGGATCATCACCGGTTTTCTTGCCTGAAAAATGTTGTTGGAAAGAAAACTCAGAAAGGGGCTGCCCACGATCATGCCGATGGCAAGCATGGAGAGGATCTGCCCTGCCTGTGCCTTGGTGAACCCGTAGACCTGCATCAGGTACGGGCCGCCCCAGAGCCCCCCGAATGAAAAGAAAACAGCGCAGTCAAAAAAGAACCAGATGGCCAGCGGCCAGAACGCAAGGGTGGAAATGACCGTCCTCACCCCTTCGGCAAGCCCGATGGATGCAGGCGCGCCGGTCTCCTGCTCTCCTCGTGGGGAAGGCCATCCCCTGTCCTGGGGGCGATCCCTGACAAAAATCCACACCAGGGCCCCCAGAATCAACGTAAAACCGCCCACCACGACGAAAGACATACGCCACCCGATCCATGAGCTGAGAAGGGCAAGCGGCGAGGCGGCACTCAGGGAACCGATGCCGCCCATTGCCATGAGGATACCGGTCATGAAGGCGAATTCCCGCACGCGAAACCATTCGGCCAGTATCTTCATGGTGGGAACGAAAAGCATGGCCACCCCGAGTCCAACCAGGGTCCTCCCCACAATGGCCCAAAACAGGGTCGGTGCCAGCCCAAGGAGAAGGGACCCGAGAAAGGCAACAGAGAAAAAAAGGGTAATGGTCCTTCGAGGGCCCCACGAGTCGGACAGCAATCCCGCGGGGAGCTGCATGAGTGCATAGGGATAAAAATAGGCGGCACCCAGGAGACCGATCAGCCCGCCTCCTGCTTTGAGATCCCGCATCATATCCAGCGCGACGACCGCGGGACAAAGGCGATGAAAGTAAACAAGGACATAACTGAATGCCAAAATCCAGAAAATCAACCAGCGATACCGAAGTGCTTTCTTGAGCAGATCATCGTTCATGGTTTCCTCCTTAGTCCCTATCCATAAATGACTATTTTGCCCGATATCTGCGTTATGCTCAAATTTTAATCCTCGAAATACTGCAATGTATTCCTGTGGTTAAAATTCTCGCATGCCTTGATCTCGAACAAACTATTTCATTTATGGATAGGTACTCTTTATGAGCATTCTTGCCGCCTCAATCATTCTTTCAAAGCATATTCTATCGGGCTTCGGCGATTGGACTGCCCGAGTGCACGGGCCCAGGGGATGCCACATAAAAAGATTATCCTGTCGAAAAACCGCAACGGTGGGCGTCCCCAGCATGGCCGCAAGGTGGGTAACGCCGCTGTCGTGACCGGCGTACAGGGCCGCCCGCACCAAAAGGGAAACAAGCTCTTCATCCCGGGGACAGAAAACCATTTCCAGGGCCCGAGAAACCCGTTTGCCAAAAAAACCCTGCAAATCCTCCTCGGCAGGTCCCAACAGCACTATTCCCTTCTTAGAACTCCGCAAGGCTGGTTCTTTTGCGATCCTTTCGAGAAATGCCAGCCAGAATTCCGGCGGGAAGTTCTTGCGAGGCGATCCGGATCCGGGGTGGACGACAATCAGGTCTCCTGGCACGGCTTCTGATGCCTCTTTCAGCAGTGCGCGGTTTCTGACGCGCTCCATGGCACCATCAGGATCAACAGGAAGACCTGTCTGTGCCAGAGTCGCGCACACATAGCGGGCAACATGCACCTTGTCTTCGGGCGCGGGATATGCAGGGAAAACATGAACCCCTGCGCCGGGAAAAGAGGCCCTGAGGTTTCTCACGATCCTGCCGTCTGAGTCAGTCAAATAGGCCACCACCCTCTCCTGGGAAGGCACGGGAAGCCGCTGACGAGAATCTGGCCGCTCCTGGAATAACGTATGCCACCCGCCGCACTCCATATTAGCACACTGGAATCCAGCTTTTCTTAAAAAGGAAAGGCCTGGTTCCCGCCCGGCCACCATGACTTGCACACGTTTTCCCATATCCTTCAGGGCCGGGAGGAGCATCAGGGTATCTCCCAGCGCCCCGGGACGAATAAGAAGCGCCTTTTGCTCCATCGCTTACCAGGCGGGTGAGGCAACCACCAGGATGGTGCACTCCCGGTCACCATCATTGACAAGAGCGTGGGTGGATCCCACCGGTATCCATATGGCATCTCCCGGTCCCACCGATCTCCTCTCGTCATCCACCCGCATCTCTCCGGATCCACTGACAATAAAATAGATCTCCTCCATGGGGTCAACATGCGCCTCTATTTCTTTCCCCGGTGCAAGATTCGCGATGGCCAGAAAACCGATCTCCTGTAATGTTCTCCTGTCCAGGATCATCTGGGCAACGGCACCACCATGGGCGATATACGTAGTCTCAAGTACTTCCTTGTCATTGATATTTCGCACAATCATCTTTTCAGCCCTCCGACCGCTCCAGTCAATTTTCAACTTGATTCTCTGCTTATAGGGATATTAAACTAGAGACACTAAACGAGAAAAGACGGTAATAACTTCGTGACTCATGAGTCTTGACTCGTTCTCACTATAACCCAGACAGAGGAATGTGCCAAATGGAAAGTACACCCCTAGACCCTCGGTTAAGATTAGTTGAACAGGCAGACCTCAAGGGAAAAATAGTGCTCGTGCGGGTTGATCACAATGTGGTGAAGAAGGGAAGGATTAAGGACCCTTACCGTATTGATGCTACCTTCGGGACCCTTTACACCATCGTTGAAAAGGGCGGACGGCCCATCCTTATTACCCATGTAGGGAGACCCAGGGACAAAAAAACAGGAAACATCTCCTGCAAAGAGGATCAGTCTGTTGAACCAATTGCCGCCTATCTCCGGCAGAAACTCGGCGTCAAGATACATATTCCCCGTTTTCCAATCGATCCCGAAAAAGGGATTCTCCATATTGATGATTCGATCCGCCCTGCCATCGAGGAACTGAAAACCGGAAACATCAGCATCATCTATCTTCCCAACTCCAGGTGGTTTCAGGGGGAACAATCCAGCGGAAAGGTGAGAGAAAGCTTTGCGGAAGAACTGGCGGAACTGGCCGATATCTTTGTCAATGATGCCTTTGGTTCCTGGCAGCCGCACGCATCCACTTATGACGTGGCCCGGCGCCTTCCTTCTTACGCGGGCCCCCTGCTCAAGCGGGAGATCGAGAACCTTTACCGGGCTCTGGAGCCGCAAAGGCCTTTCCTCGCCATTATCGCGGGAGCAAAATATGATACCAAGATTGGTCCGGTCAAGGCGCTTTATGACCGCGTAGATCATCTCATCCTGGGTGGTCTCATGTACAATACCTTTCTCTCTGCCAAGTATGACCTGGAGATCAGCGGCGTTTCAGAAGAAGACCGCAACCTGGCTGCTGAACTGGTCGAGCTCGACAAAGAGATGGGAAAAGTCCTTGATTTGCCTTACCTCGTTGAGGCCGATACCATGCAAGGGAAGGTGAAAAAAAGCTATCGGACACGTTCCCTGGAAAAGCTGAAAGAAAAAGGAAGTGCCGGCTATATCCTGGATGTGGCGCCCCGATCCCTTGAAAACCAGGCCGTTCATGAAGCCATCAAATCCGCCAGGACCATCTTCACTAATGCGGTGATGGGATTCATGCCGGACTTTTTTGAGGGTTCCCGCGCTCTTTATGAAGCCATTGCTGCAAACCGCTCCGCCCTGAAGCTCTTCGGCGGCGGGGACACCCTGGAGGCCCTGAAAACGCTGTGCCCGGGTATCTATCTCCAGGGACTTGATGCTCCTGATACCTACTATTTTACCGGCGGAGGCAGTGTCCTCGCGGCCCTTGAACAGGGCAGCCCCTATGGCCTGAAGCCGGTGGAAGTATTGATGGATGGGAACTATTCAGGTGGATAGACCGACGTGCAGCGCAGGCGCTTGCGCCGCGTGAGGTACAAGTCTGAAGGGAAAAATCGTGACGATCAAACCTTTCTTTGACCGGGCCGCGAAAGAACGTCCCATGCGCGTGGCAGCATTTCTGTCCGGATCAGGAACCAATGTGCGCAAGCTCCTTGAGCTTCAACGCCGATTGAACCGCGACGAGGGTGCTTCCCCCTTTGAGGTGGTCTTTCTCTTCAGCGATCGTTCTGATGGTGGTTGCGCGGGGGAAAAAATCGCTCTTGAACACGGCCTGCCGTACTTCAGTTACGATATCCGGACATTTCACCGCCTGCGTTCCCTCAAGCGGACCGTTGCCACTCCCGAAGGGTTGGCTGCGAGGAGGGAATACGACCGCCTTGCGGGGCGCCTGGTGAAAAGCTTTGAAATCGATGTCATAGCCCTTGGGGGCTACATGAGTTACATCACATTACCCGGATGCGTGAATGTGCACCCGGCCGATTTGTCCATCCTGACACCCGAAGGTCGCCGAAAATACGTGGGGGATCACGCGGTCCGAGACGCTATTGCGGCAGGAGAACAACTCCTCCGGGCATCAACCCTGTGGACGGACGCTGGCGTGGACACCGGCCCCCTGCTCATGGTCTCAGAACCGCTTCCGGTCAAGATCCCCCTGCCTCTCAAAGATCTGCTGAAAGACCGTGAGCGTTTCCAGCAGGTGGTGGACGAACACCAGCAACGGCTCAAGGAAATCGGCGACTGGAAGATATTTCCCCGCACCATTGAAATGATCGCACGGGGTCGGTTCGCCCTTGATGAGCAAAACCGGGTCTACGTTGATGGGGTCCCTGTTGCCAACGGCTACCGCGAACAGGGATAGTGCATTATTGAACTGAGAGGCTTCAGTCTATTCAGCTATTACTCAGGAGTTGATCCCAGGGAATATCACGGAAGACTTTGTGCAGCATGTGGTCGTCCTCCACTTCATGGAGATGCAGGTCGCGAAAAATGCTGCGGGCAACTGGAATGACCGTGTCCGGTGGAAGCAGGGTATCCGCCGTGCCATGGTAGAGCCAGACCGGGATGGAAACCGTCTTCTCCCTCTTTTCAGGGAGGGCCTCCAGCATGGGAAGGGCCGGGGCAAGAAGGATGAGCTTTTTCACCGGGGCGGGGTGATCCATGGCAAAAATGGTGGCCATGAGCCCTCCAAAACTGGAGCCTATCAGCGTTATGGCGGACTGCCCGGAAAGGACCTTTTCCAGTTTTTCGAGCCTCTTTTGCAGCGGCCCTTCAAAGTTGGGAATGATCATGTCCGGGTATTTTTCCCGGAAAAACCGGGCCTTCGTTCCCTGGTTGCTGCTCTCCAGACCGTGAAGAAAAATTCTGGTCATCAGTCTCCTAGCCGCATCCGATACTGCGCTTGTTCTGGGCATCGATGGCGGCGTCTATTTCCTTTTTGCTGGCTTCCCTCACGCTGAGGACCTCCAGGTCCATGGAGGCCGCAATTCCTGCCATGGGCTTGTTGAAGTCCACCACCACCGTGTCAGGGCGTACCTCCAGCACCTTGAAAGAGACCAGTGATCCCTTCTTCATCTGGCGATAAAATTCCCCTTTTTTGATACGGTTTTTGATTAATCCTTCCTTGGGAATCTCATGCACCAGGACGGGATCGTAATCCCCATAGATTTCAGCAGGGGGGATGTGTACCTGTATCCTGTCTCCGGGTCGCGCATGCTCAAGGGCCTTCTCCAGGGAGGCGGGTTGTCTCTCCACACCAAATATGAACTCGATGGTTTCTTCAGGACGTTCTTTTACGGTTCCATCCGGCAGGTGGGTCTGCATGACAAACTTCATTCTGACGACCGTATCCGTGGTAATGTCTTGCATATTCTTCCTCATCGAATCTCTACGATTTCATATTCCTGGAGACCTCCGGGCGTTCTCACCTTAATTTCGTCTCCCTCTTCTCTGCCAATAAGGGCCTGCCCTATGGGAGAGGTAACGGATATTTTTCCCTGCTCGGGATTGGATTCATAGGGACCAACCAGTTGGTAGGCTGTCTCTTCCTCTGTATCGAGGTTATATACCGTGACGGTCCTGCCAAAGACGACCCGGTCCACCGGACCGTTGTCCGGCTCAATCACTTCCGCATTGCCGATCGCTGTTTTCAACTCATTGATTCTTCCTTCCAAAAAGGATTGACGTTCCTTGGCGGCATGGTATTCGGCATTTTCACTGATGTCCCCGTGGCTCCTGGCCTCTTCAATCGCTCTAATATTCTTGGGTCGTTCCACATTCATTAAGTGCGCAAGCTCTTCTCTCAACCTTGCAAGACCCTCTTTCGTGATTGGAATTCTTTCCATTTTACGACTGTCCTCTCATCAAAAAAATGTTGCCCATGTCGCCATCCGGCGAATCATAGGCTTTCACGACTTATAACACTCTTTTCTCTCCTTTTCCACCGCAAAAACTGATTTTTTTCCTTGGTGTCCTCAGCCCCCGAGTCCCAGCAGCCTCCCTCCCTGTGCAATGACAAGGGCAATCATATAAGCAACAACCAGGTTAAAACCTATTGAAAAGGCGGCCCACCGCCAGGAACTCTCTTTGCTCATGATGATGACCGTCGCAAAGCAGGGTACGTAAAGCATGGTAAAAACAAGGAAGGTAAAGGCCAGCAAGGGATCCCAGCGGGGATCGCTCTTCAGCCTGTCTGACAGGGAACCTGCTGCTTCGGGGTCGGTCTCTCCAAGTGAATAGGCCGTGCCTAACGTGGAGATCACAATTTCCTTGGCGGCAAAGCCTCCCACCAGGGCGATATTGACCCGGTAGTCAAATCCCAGGGGCCTGGTTACCCATTCCAGGCCACGACCGATCCACCCTGCCACAGTACGATTCAGCGTGGCCTCCTGTTTCTGGACTGCAATTCCCTTCAGGCCTTTCTGTAATTGAAGGTAGCGCCTGGCAACCGCAACCAATTCCTTTTGCGGCATTTCGGGCCAGGAACGGGCTTTTTCTATCATGGTGGCTGTCTGCACCAGGGGAAAAAGAGGATTCCTTTCAAGAACCGTCCGAGTTTTTGTTTTCATTGGCTGCCGGGCCCGGCGGTACTGAAAGTAGAGACTGTTCAGGCTTTCCAGTTCCCGCGGGCTCTTTACAAAATTCTTCACGTGGGGGGCGGTGAGAAAAGCCTTTCTCAGGCCCGATGTACGGTCGGAAAATGTCCTGATCTGCTCCTTTGAGAGTCCCGGAAATGTCATCATGGCCCAGAGCACTATGGATATCCCCAGGATAACGGTGCCGGCCTTCTTGATGTACTGCCAGGTCCGTTCCCAGGTGTGAATCAACAACCCCTTTATGGTCGGAGCTCGATACGGGGGCAGCTCCATGACAAACGGTGTCTTGGGTCCCTTCAGGACCGTCGCCCGAATAACCTTGGCCGCAAACAGGGCAAAACCCCACGACAGCAAGGTAAGGATAAAAAGCATCTGCGCCCGGTTATGGGGAAAAAAGGCCGCGATGAGGACCGCATACACGGGCAATTTCGCCCCGCAATTCATAAATGGCACGACCAGCAAGGTGGCGATCCTTTCTTTCGGATCCCTCAGCGTCCTGGTGGCCATGACCCCGGGCACGGCACAGCCGCCTGAAATCCCGCCGCTCACGATCAGGGCCATAACGGAATTCCCGTGGAGCCCGAACCACCGCAACACCCGGTCGAGCATATAAGCGACTCTGGCCATATATCCCGAGTCCTCCATAACGGCAATGGCCAGAAACATGAACATGATCAACGGTACAAAGCCCAAAACGCCCCCCATGCCGTCAATAACCCCAGAAACAATAAGCGACTGAAGGTTCCCGGCGGGAATCACCAGAGCTATCCCCTGTTTCAGCAAATCAAAGAGGCTTCCAAGCCAGTTCACCGGTGCTTCACTGACATAAAAGGTGATACTGTAAATGCCGTAAAGGACAAGAATCATGATGACCGGTCCGAGGATACGGTTTGTCAGGATCCGGTCAATATGGTCCGAGAGGTTGAGACGCGATTCAATTTTTCTCCTGAGACATTTCTTGGTGACCCCGGCTATGTAACCGTAACGGTAATCAGCGATGATGCCTTCCGGTTCCTCTTCGAGGGTGGCCATCAAATGTTTCGTCGTCCGGCTACAAATTTTTTCAATTTTTGGCCCGGGTTCCGGCTCGTTTTCCAAAAACCCGAGGATCTGGCTGTCTCCTTCAAGGCACTTGATCGCCAGCCACCGAGAGGGGTATTTGCCATCGGCCACCTGGCTCGATTGGACGATATCCTCTATCTCCGCGAGGCTCTGGTCAATATCCCTCCCATAGGTAATGACCGTCGGTTCCCATTCTTTTGATTGGGTTCCAAATTCAACGATTTTGTCCAGGAGTTTTTTTATCCCTTTGCTGGATCGTGCCACCATGGGTATAACCGGAACACCCATCAACCGGGAAAGCTCTTCCGGATCAATACTGATCCCCCTCGATTCGGCCAGATCCATCATATTGAGGGCGATCATCAGCGGGACTCCGAGTTCCTTGAACTGGACGGCCAGGTACAGGTTCCGATCCAGGTTGGATGCGTCCACCACATCAACCACCAGGTCCGGCCGTTCGTTCACCACAAAATCCCGGGCCACGATTTCCTCCAGGGAGTAAGCGGTGAGAGAATACGTCCCGGGCAGGTCCACCACTTCAATCTCGTATCCCTTATGAAAAACACGGCCAACTTTCTTTTCCACTGTTACGCCCGGGTAATTGGCAATGTGCTGCCTGGCGCCCGTCATGGCATTGAAGACAGTGGTCTTTCCAGAATTGGGATTTCCTGAGAGGGCTATGATGAGTTTTTTTCCCGCGTTTTTTTTCTGCTGGCCATCGGGCATCTCCACTTCAACCATGATGTAACTGGCCTCGTTGTTTCGCAGCGTTAATGTGTAATCCCTGATCTTTATAGCCACCGGGTCCTTCAGGGGGGCTCTCCCCTGGATCTGAATCGGTGTGTCCGGCACAAGGCCCATCTCTCTGATCCTGCGGCCCATCTCACCCGTGGCAAAAACCTTTCGGATAATACCTGCTTGATTATCCTGCATCTCCCGCATCCTGATAACCTTTTTCATCCCGGCTTTTTCCCTCCTTTCCACTCAGCCACAGACCGGATCCATTTTTCACGTGTCTCATAGACAATAATGCGTCAACATAGGGTATGCAACTTTCTTTTTTCGCTGCTGGCTCTCCAGACATGAAGGTATTTTCAGGCTAAAAGCTTTCAGCTTATCTACCCGAAAACTTCCGTCAAGGATTGACCTCTTCTGTGGACGTGTGCACATGGGGAAGCCGCCCATAGCCATGGGCATGGACATGCGTATGAGGGACAACCTCTTCTTCTGTGGTGAGCTGTCCATTCACCATCGCGTAAACCTTGTCGGTGGTCTTCACGATAAAATCCATATCATGAGAGATCAGGATGTAGGAAAGATCCAGGGAATGGAGGATAGAAATGAGTCTCTGCGTGGTCTCTGCGTCAAGCCCTGTGGTGGGCTCATCCAAAAGCAGTATTTCCGGTTTCATGGCCAGGACCGTGGCAAGAGACACCAAACGCTTTTCCCCTCCGGAAAGCTTGTGGGTCACCCGATCTTCAAAACCCTCGAGCCCGAGAGACCTGAGCGTCTGGGTAGCAATCTCCCGTGCCTCCCTGTTGGATCGCCCTTGGTTCAATGGCCCGAACGCAACATCTTCCAGCACTGTCGGGCAAAAAAGCTGGTCATCGGCATCCTGAAAAAGAAGTCCTATTTTCTGCCGTACTTCTCTGAAATCCTCTTCCTGTTCCATTTCTTTCCCAAAGAGCTCGATCTTCCCGGACGAGGGACGAAGAAGTCCCATGGTCAGGAGAAAAAGGGTGGTCTTGCCACTGCCGTTCGGCCCAACCAGGCCCAGCTTTTCCTTGGCGGAAAGTTGAAACGAGACATGATCGAGGGCAGGTGCACGCCCGTTGTAAGAAAAGGAGAGGTTTTCAATATTGATCAAGAAAGAATTTTTTTCCATTTGCTGTTTGCTCACGAGAAAAGGGAAACGCACAGAAAGCACGTTTCCGGATTCCGGTTATGCCCATTCCAGTATGGCCATAACAACCACCCCGGAAAGCAGAATCACGGTCAATAGAATATCGCGCCCGCCCAGAGAAAATTCATACAGGGTATAAAATCGGCCCTTGAAGCCCCTGCAGAGCATGGCCTCTCTTACCCTTTCCGCCCGTTCGTAACTCTTGACCAGGAGCATTCCCACCAGGTAAGCGTAGGTACGATAGGTGTGGATGTTGCTTCTTGCCCGGAATCCCCTGATTTTCAAGGCCCTCGCCAAGCGTTGATATTCTTCATAAATAACATGTATATAACGATAGGTAAAGAAAAAGAGCTGAACCATCTTATCGGGAATACCCAGCCTGGCCATGGCATGCCCCAAAGCAAACACCGGGGTTGTGGACACCAGTGCCAGGAAGGCAAGCACAATGATATTGGACCGTATGGTGATATGGGCGGCCAGGGCAATGCCTTCCCGTGTTGCGGCAAAGGGGCCAAGCGTCCATAAGGCCTCCCCGCCCACGGTGAATGGAAGAAGGAGCCACAGAAACAGGATCAGGCCATTTACCATGAGCAATCTGATGAAGACCTTTCTCAGGGGAAGCCTTGCCAGAAAAAGGAGGCCGAGAGCCAAAAAGGCACCGGGAATATAGGCAGACCACCGGGATGAAACAGCGACAATCGCTGAAAACAGGGCCCCGGTAAACAGCTTAAGCCTGGGATCCATATGATGAACAAGGGAATCACCCTGGCTGAAGCTCTCTTCCATGAATCATATCCTCCTCATAAAAAAACCACGCAGGCGCATCTCTCAAACGGAGAAGGTCCTTCGTGGCTTCCGCTCAAACGAAACCAGAGCCCGACTTCATGCCGAAACTTTTTCTAGTTTGGAGCAGAAACGATGTCTTTGTCAAGGAGTTTATGATGTCAGAATAATTCTGGCGTCCACGACCGCCACACCATTTTCGTACACAATGACCGGATTCAGGTCCATTTCCCTGATCTCCGGATATGCCTCGACTACTTCAGAGCAGGTGAGCAGCAGTCTTCTCAGGGCCTTTTTGTCCGCAGGCGGCCGTCCACGGTAGCCATTAAGAATGACCGAAGCCTTGATCTCATCGATCATCTTTTTTGCTGAAGGCGGAGAAATGGGCAAAACCCTGAAGGAGACATCTTTCAGAATCTCCACCAGGACGCCGCCGAGGCCGAACAGAATGACCGGGCCGAATTGATCATCTATCTTGGTCCCTATGATCACCTCAACTCCTTGCTCGGCCATGGGTGATACCAATACGCCCCGAATATCCGCCTCTGCGTAATATGCCTTTGCATTTGACACAATCTCGTCAAACGCGGCTCGCACCGCGTCTTCTGTGGTAAGATTGGTCCTCACCCCCCCGGCGTCGCTCTTGTGCAGGATATCGGGGGAGACGATCTTCAATGCCACATCCTGGCCGATGTCCCGAAATATCTCGACTGCCTCATCGGCTGTTTTGGCCATCCGCTCGGAAAGGATCGGGGCACCGTGTAACTGTAAGAGCCTCTTCGCCTCAAATTCGAGGAGCGCATTGCGTCCGTTTTTCCTGGCGCCTGCGATAATCTTCTTCCCTTCCTCTTTTGCCTTTTCGCCCCATTTCAAAACAAAATTGGCCTTTGAGTGGTACTGCTTCAGATACTTTCCATAGGTGGCCAGCGCGCTCACACATCTGCAGGCTACTTCCAGGGAATCATAGACGGGAATATTGTAATAGCGCAGGAGTTCCAGGGAATGGGGCCGCTCGTAACTATACAGGCTGTGGACAACGATGGGCTTATTGCGCTTTCTGACCATCTTCCCCATCTGGTGGGCCGCGTCTTCTTCTTTAAGGGCAAGGCTCTCAGCAAACCGGATCCCGTATCCACCAAAAAGGCCCACAATCAGGAGCCCGCCGATGTTATTGTCCTGCAGGATAATCCTGGCACAATCAGCGAAAAGGGAGGGGTCTGCATCCGTGCCGCCCGCCACATCAACCGGATTGGGCACCGATGCAGCATCGGGAAGGATCTCCCGCAGCCTTGCCTGTGTCTTTTCGCTGAGTAAGGGCATTTTAACCCCCAGGTCCGTGAGGATATCGGACGCAATAGTGGCATGACCCCCACCATCCGCCAGGATCGCAATACTATTGTTCCTTATGGGGGGGAGACTGGAGAGGGTCTCCGCCATGGGAAAGAGATCATCCGGGTTTTCCGTCACAATAATTCCCGCTCGCTCAAAGGCGGTTTTTGCCACTTCCGACATGCCGGCAAGGGACCCGGTATGCGATCCGGCAGATCTCTGACCTGTTGAAGACCGTCCGCTTTTCAGCAAAACAATGGGCTTGTAAAGAGTCGTCCTGTAGGCCTCTTGCAGGAACTTTCGCCCTTCACTCATACCCTCCACGTACATGAGAATCGCCTTGGTATCCGGATCGTCCCGGAAAAAGGCCAAGTATTCATGGAATTTGATATCCGCCTCATTTCCTACTCCCACGTAATAGGAAAACCCCTTCTGGCTCTTCACCCTCGCCTCGGTTATGAGGGTCAGGGCCATATTTCCGCTCTGAGTGAGAAGGGCGATATTTCCTTTAGGTGCGTCACGAAGCCCCACCAGATTCAGACTGTCTTTCAGATTTATCATGCCCGAAGTGTTGGGACCGATCAGGCGGATATGATTTTTCCGAGCCACTTCAACCATTTCCCGCTCAAGTGCTTTTCCGGCCGCCCCCGTCTCTCCGAATCCCCCCGCGATGATGACCGCGCCATGAACTCCCTTTTTTCCACAATCTTCCAGTATGGCGGGAATAGTCCTGGCCGGGGTGGTTATCAGGGCAATATCCACCGGATCTTCTATGTCTGAAACCTTCTTGTAGCATTTCAATCCCAGGATGCTTGACTCCTTGGGGTTTACCGGATAAATCCTGCCGCCGTAGTGCTCATCAATAAGGGTCCTGATTGCCTGGAAACCCCTCTTTGTCTCGTTCTTTGATGCCCCGACAATGGCGACGGATTCTGCGTCCAAAACATGTTTCAGGTCCATTTTCCCCTCTTGCTCCTTATGCTTCATCCTTTTTCTTTCTTTGCTCAAAACTTTTCAGCGATTCCTGCCGCTCTTTTGTTGAAACGCATGCCAGGCATGCCTCCACTTCATAATCCATCAAGGCCTCCAGGCTCACCTCTCCTCTGGCCATAAGCAGACCCCGTTTAATCATTTTGAGCGAAAAGGCGGAATTCTCCGCGATTTTCACCGCCATTGCTCTGGCTTCCTCCATCAGGCGCTCAAGGGGGACCGCCTTGTTGACAAGCCCGATCCTCTCCGCCTCCTTCCCATCGATGTATTCGGCGGTAAAGAGAAGCTCCCGTGCCTTTGCCGGGCCAATCAGGTCCTGCACCAGCCGCATGGCACCTCCGGTCACGGATGAGGTCACCTTTGCCTCAGGGGAACCGATCTGTGCTTCCTCCGCGGCAATCCGAATATCACAGGCCAGGGCCAGTTCGTATCCCGACCCCAGGGCATACCCGTTTATGGCGGCGATGGTGGGTTTTTCAAAGCGGATGATCTTTCTTGATGCCTCCTGGAGCTCCGCCAGGTAATCCCGGTAGGCCTCAATGGTCCGGGTCTTTGACTCCTTGAGATCCGCACCCGTGGAAAAGGCCCGGCCTTCTCCGGTGATGATTACTACCTTGATACCGGGGTCGGTCCTGGCGTCTCCCAGAGCCTCCTGGAAATCCAGCCACAACTGTTTGTTCATGGCGTTCAATACCTGGGGCCTGTTCAGTTTTATGGTGGCTATACTGCTCTCTTTTTCATATATTATACACGCAAAATTCATCACCGTCCTCCCAAAGTATGTTTCCAGATCATTTTGTCCTATGCCTTACCCCTCAAGCCTCACGTCTCGGGAACTCCCGCCGGCAATACCTAAAAAAATGAGCTGGCCCCGGGGACCGGGGGCAGCTCTGTACAGTGCTGAAACCGGATGACCTATCTCATGCGATAGGAGACAAGAGGGACCGGGCAATACCGGAACATCTTTTCGGCCACTGAACCCACCAAAACGTGCTGGAGATCGGTTCGCCCTTTTGGCCCCATCACCACCAGGTCTATCTTTTCCTCCTCGACGATCTTCAGCAGAATATCCAGGGGGTGCCCCACCCGGAAGATGGTCTTGAGACTTTTCCGGTCAACCGGGAGCCCTTCCATCAATTTTTCCAGTTCCGCTTTACGTTCTTTAATGATTCCCTCTTTATACTCCTGAGGATCTACCTCATATCCCATTGATTGAATGCCGCTCACTGCCTGCATATCCCGGATATTGATCACATTTGCTATGATGAGCTGAGAATCAAGGCGGGTAGCCAGTAGCGCGGCGTACTCCAGGATGCCACGGGAGTATTTTGAAAACCCGATGGCCGCGAGAATCCTTTTTATGTCTTTCACGATAATCTCTCCCTCACTTCCCTGCTTCGAGGAGCCGCACGGCCAGGGCCCGGTATGCCTTCTTCTTCACCATGCGGTCCGTATAGGAATAACCATGCTCAAAATTAAACACTCTTGCCGTGATACTCCTCTTCTCGGAAGACCATATCCATCCGCAGCTCAACCTGATCTCAGGGACAATCTTTACCCGCTGGCCGCAGTCAGATTCATATCCTTGATAGTCCTTTTCCGGAACATGAAGGCTCTTGAGTTCCTTTAGAGTAGGCAGTCTCCACCCCTCTCTCTTTTCAGCAGGCACGCTGTAAGGAAACGTATACTTGACCCAGCGCTCAGCCCCCTTCCAGTCAATATCCCCCTGGTTATCCGTCTTACTCCACATCACATTCAGGACACGATCCGTTACCGTACCATCACCGTTATCGATGAACCGCTCCCCTGCCTTGCCATCGGGAAGGATGAGCAGGAGTCCCATGCCAATGAGAAACAGGATGAAGACTGTCTTTCTGTGCATTTTTCCCTCCTTCCCGATCAGGCTTCAGCCTTTGCCGGGGCAGGAATCTTTGGAATCCTCGGCCGCTGGAGGAGATAGACCAGGCCGAATAGAGCAAGTCCGATGGGATACATCCAGTAGCGTTCCCCGTGTGGAACCCCGAACCACCCTGCCACGGCACCTGGGCGCATCAGGACAATTGTCACTGCCAGCAAAAGAGGAATTTCGTAGAACCTGTTCTTCGCCACAAACCAATTCTGGGTGGCCGAGGCAAACGCAAAGTTCCCGATACAGGCCATGGCAAATATCAGGAACGCCTGGGTCCAGCTATTGATCTTGTAGAGGATCAGGTCCGCATTAAAGATAAACATGAAGGGCAAGATGGCCGTCCGGATATCATACATGAAGCCCTGGATCCCGGTGGGGATGGGCGGGGACTTTGCAATGGCCGCGGCCGCGTATGCGGCCAGCCCCACAGGCGGGGTGTCATCCGCCAGGATCCCGAAGAAGAAGCAGAAGAGATGGGCGGCCATGATCGGCACCACAAAACCCATGTCTCCCCCCACTTGCACAATCACAGGGGCGGTCAATGAGGCCATAACGATGTAGGTGGCGGTCGTGGGAAGCCCCATCCCGATGATCAGGCTGGCAAAGGCCGTAATAACAAGCAGGAGATAGACATTGTCACCGGAGAGCGCCCCAACGATCTCGGTGATGAGCTGGCCCAATCCCATGGCCACTACCCCTACGATGATCCCGGCGGCGGCAGTAGCCAGCGCCACGGTGCACATATTGCGAGCCCCGTTTGCCATGCCGGTAAAGATATCCGTGATGCTCTTCTTGATGGCTGGTATTATGGGATCTTTTCTAAGATATGCCCTAACCGGGTGCTGGAAAAGCATGACCAGGGCCAGGATCCACACCGCGTGAAAGGCTGACAATTCCGGTGAATGCCGCAGAACAATCAATTCAAAGAGGAGCACGAACAGCGGAATAAGGTAATGGAGACCTCGCAGCAATGTGTTAAAAAACGGCGGTAGTTCGCTGCGGGGAATTCCTTTCAGGCCCAGCTTCGAGGCCTCGATATGGGTAATATAGAGCAACGCGGCATACGAAGCAAAGGCCGGAACGGCAGCTGCCTTGATGACCTCAATATAGGGGACATTGACATATTCCGCAATGATGAAGGCTGCAGCGCCCATGATGGGCGGGGCGATCTGGCCGTCCGTGCTGGCGGCCACTTCCACGGCCGCGGCCTTTTTGGGAGGATAGCCCACCTTTTTCATCAGCGGGATAGTAAAAGTCCCGGTTGTGACGATATTCGCGATGCTTGATCCATTGACCATGCCTGTGAGCCCGCTTCCCAGGACCGCGGCCTTCGCAGGCCCACCCTTAAACCCGCCCAGGAGACTAAGGGCAAGTTTAATGAAGTATTCTCCTGCCCCGGCCTTTTCCAGCATGGACCCGAAGAGGACAAACAGAAAAACAATAGTGGCTGACACATCCAGCGGGATCCCGTAAATCCCCTCGGTGGACATGGTTATCTGACCGACAAACCTGTTCAGAGAAACGCCCTTGAAGGAAATCACATCGGGCATGTATGGACCCAGAAACGCATACGCACAAAAGAATATGGCAATAATGGAAAGTGCTGGACCGATGACCCTGCGGGATGCCTCCAGGAGGAGGACCAGCAGGACCATCCCGATTACGATATCCCGGAGGATAGGAGCCCCATAACGGGAGGTGACGCCTGCATAGTCTACGGCCACATAAACCGCTGAAAAACAGGCCACTATGGCGACAACATAATCCAGAAGAGGTATTTTGTCCTTGGCAGAGAGGAACTTGAGACCCCATCGGGTCTTCTTGAAAAGGGGATAATTGAGAAATACCATCAGAAATGCAAAGCCCAGATGGATAGCCCTGATAAAGACGGTATCAAGAATGAGCCAACTGGCGATAGAAAGCTGAAAAAAACACCAGATAACCCCGATGGCGGGAATCACATACTTTGAGGGTCCTTTAGGTTTTCTTGAAATACCGGCTTCTTCTTCTGCCAGGCGGCGCGCTTCTTCCAGGCCCTCGTCTACTCTTTCGGCTTCAAGGAGATTCATATCAGTACCCCTTCTCGGATCTACAGATTCTCTCTTTCCAATTCGTCTCAGTCCCGAAACTCGCGTACTGGTATGGAATACAGGGGCAGCAGCGCTGCTGCCCCTGTATTCCTCGGCAGGCTATTTCAGGCCAACCTCTTTATAATATTTCATTGCACCCGGATGAATCGGTGCGCTCAGGCCTTCCAGCATGTTCTTTTTGGTCAGATAGGCATAGGCCGGGTGAAGTTTCTTAAAGGCCTCAAAATTATCAAAGACTTCTTTTACGATCGCGTATACTACATTGTCGGGCGTCTTGGCAGAGGTCACAAATGTGGCTTTTACTCCGAAGGTAGGAACATCCTTGTCGTTTGCCGCGCCAGGGTAAAATTTCGTCACACGGGTCACGGCCTTTGCGTAATAGGGATATTTCTTGAGGAGACTCTCGATATTTGTGATCGGGATGAACTTTACTTTTCGTCTGCCGGCAGTGGCTTCCTTGTAATAGCCACTGGGGTGTCCAACAGTGTAGAAGGCAGCATCAAGTCTGCCATCCTGGATCAGTCCGGGGGCCTCTGCAGCCTTCAAGCTTTCAGCGTGAAAATCCTTTTTGTAATCCAGCCCGTTCGCTACCAGGGCATCTATGGCGTTTTTCCGGTACCCGGAACCGATGTTTCCGATGTTGACGCGTTTTCCTCTGAGGTCCTGCATGCTGTTGATGTTGGCGTCAACAGCGGCAATCAAATCAACAGTTTCAGGGTGGATGGAAAAAACCGCGCGAAGGTCCTTTTGCGGCCCCAGATCTTTCCAGTCAGCAATGCCATTCCATGCCTGGTACTGCCGATCGGACTGGGCCACGCCGAAATCCATATCGCCGGCCATGATTGCCTTGATGTTGAACACCGAGCCGCCGGTGGACTCCACCGTTGCGCGGATATGATAAATTTTGCGTTTCTTGTTCACCATCTTGGCAATGGCGCCGCCGGTGGGATAGTAAACACCGGTAATACCGCCGGTACCAATGGTCACAAAGGTGGTTTTGGCCTGGGCCGTGCTAGAAGTAACACCCGCAAAAAGCGCGATTCCAAACAGCAATGCAATACTAAAAATAAGCAGTTTTTTCATCATAATCCTCCTCTTTTGACGCATTGAATTTCAAAATAAAAACAGGTGGTTTCACCTGTTCCCGAATACAAGGAAATGCCGTGTAATCCCTCCTTTCTATATGATTTTTCAGTGATCAATAGAAGGCACATGGGTACATCGCCTCATGAAAGCCGAATCATCGGTTTTATGGCCTGGTGACGTCACAATTACTTTTTGCTTCATACGATAGAGGATTGGGGATCATTAGATTCCTAGAAGGCTTGCATTATAAATTTCCATAATTGGACTAGCAGATTTTTTATATAATTAGCAGTAACCATCTAAAAAATCAATAATCATTTTTGACAAGCTCGTAAAAAAATCAAAAAGCCCGCATTTTCGTCATTTCCGCAAAAACGGGAATCCAGTGAATTCAAAATGCTGTGGCAGCGGATCACGTCCGGCATGGAGATTTTGGGACTTTTTACAGGGCCATCAATGTTAACGAATACCTTCTGCTCTTGGAGGCCTGGCGCCAACAATCACAATTCCCGCGAGCAAGGCGGAAGAAATTTCCATCGGGTCGGTGTCCCTGGTTATGTGATAAATCGGCCAGCCAACGCTTTCCGCCAGCTTAAACACGTTGATCCCTATGGCCTCCATGGAGGGACGGGCAAGGTCGGGGAACCGACATTTCCCCCCATCAGCCAACGCTGCGCAAGGTGCATCAGGGCAGAAGACCGGCTTGCACGAGCCCGCGCCCAGACCGGTCACATCCTTCCATCCCCATTCCATAGCCCGATGCTCAAGTCGCGACACAATACCGAAGATGTCCTCAAAGGGTTTGAATTGTGCAGGTGAAAACAGGAGTTCCGGTTCCACATCGATCTTGAAAAAAACGGCCCTGTCAAACCGGGAGATCCAGATTCTCGCCTCTTCAGGCGTCATGGCAAAGGGAGGGCAGTTGGCGCTCTTGCCGTAGCCGTCGCAGCCCGGGGGCCCACACATCTCCACAATCGCATCTTCAACAGGGATATCTGCCGCCCTGATCACCCGGGCATCGCTGGCGCCAAACCGCATCGCCTCTTCCATGAGGATTTCAGGGTTCATCGTCTCCTTTCTCCCGTTCAGAAATGATTCTAGGTGATTGAGCGAAAATATTCAACCGGTGTTGTCTCCTCAGGAAGAGCGGGCCATTTTTCTTGACACATTCTGGAATATCCATTATTTGAGCATGATTCATGGTTTTTTCCGTGACAAGGCACGGCTCTTGCAGCCAATGAAAGAGTTTCGCTTGCAACGACAGGATGAGAGCCTTTTTTCGATTCCCTCAAAAAAGAAAGGAGCATCATTTTTATTATGGAATATTCCATCAGCCCGGACGGCGAAAAATTCAAGATCCCGGAAGAGGACGACTACAAGGCCGAATATGAACGTCTTGAAAAACTGGTACAGGAGAAGAGGGCCGAAGGCCTTGAAATCGTGGTGGTCATGGGCCTTGGGTTTGTGGGGGCGGTCATGGCCGGAGTGGTCGCGGACTCGGTGGACAAGGAGACCGGAAAACCTGGCAAGTTTGTCATCGGCATGCAGCGGCCCAGCACCCGGAGTTTCTGGAAAATCCCGGTATTCAACCGTGGTACGTGTCCCATCAAGGCTGAAGACCCTGAGGTGGCCCCCCTGATCGAACGCTGCGTGACGGAAAAGAAGACGCTTATCGCCACCTTCACTTACGATGCCCTTACCTTCGCTGACGTGCTCGTTGTTGATGTCCAATGCGACTTTATCAAGGAGGAGCTGGGCAATCTCAGCAGCGGATATGCTGATATTAGCGCCCTTGAGGACAGTTTCAAAATCATTGGCGAAAAAATTCCGCCCGGCTGCCTGGTACTCATAGAAACCACTGTTCCCCCCGGAACCACCGAATACATTGCCTATCCCCATATCAAGAAGGCCTTCAGGAAACGCGGCATTGATTCCGATCCCCTGCTTGCTCACAGCTTTGAGCGGGTCATGCCGGGAAAAGAATATGTCAAATCCATCAGGGATTTCTGGCGCGTGTGCAGCGGCATAAACAAGGAAAGCCGCGAGAAAGTAGTCAATTTTCTGTCCGGGATTCTCAACGTGGAGGAATTTCCTCTTACCGTGCTCGACAAACCCATTGAAAGCGAGACCTGCAAGATTGTTGAAAACAGTTACCGGGCGACTATCCTTGCCTTCCTGGATGAGTGGAGCCGCTTTGCGGAAACAAATGGGGTTGACCTGATCAAGGTCATCCAGGCCATAAAGGTGCGTCCCACCCACAACAATATCATCTTCCCCGGACCCGGAATCGGCGGTTACTGCCTGCCCAAGGACGGCGGCCTGGGCCTTTGGGCCTACCGGCACCTGATGGGGTTCGAAGACAGCATCTTCCGGATCACGCCCCAAGCCATCAACATCAACGACACCCGGGCCTTGCGTGCGGCTCAGCTCGTCAGGGACGCCATGAGAAACATGGGCAAAATCGTGGCCGCATCCCAAGTTACCCTGCTCGGCGCCTCTTACCGGGAGGACGTGGGAGATACCCGTTACAGCGGCTCTGAAATCATTATTCGAAAGCTCACCGAAATGGGCGCTGAAGTGCACGCACATGACCCGTATGTCCAGCACTGGTGGGAGCTGGAAAAACAAGACACGTATCCGGCAGCGGGAAAAAGCTGGGCACGGTTTTTCAGAAACCAGGACCACTTGCAGGATTTCCGCATGATGCCCGACCTCAAAGCTGCGTTACAGGGATCTGACGCAGTGGTCTTTGCCGTGCGGCACAAACCCTACCTCAACCTTGATCCTGAAGAAGTGGTCCAGATGGCAGGAGCTCCTCTTGCGGTGGTGGACTGCTTCGGTATCCTGGACGATGAAAGAATAGAGCGCTACTTTGAGCTGGGATGCGAAGTAAAAGGCCTGGGGCGGGGCCACATAAACCGGATAAAAGACAGGGTCCGGAAGCGCAAGATGGGCATTGCCTGACACAAAATACGGTCCAGGTTCCTCGAAGATACCTAGGATTCCTCCTTCTCGCCTTCCCTGGGCACAAATGCGCTGGGGCCGGCGACCAGGTGGATCCCGTTTTCGAGTTTTATCACATAGAGGTCGTAGGAAGAACCGGTCTTCTCCAGGATCTCTCCCCGAAGGCCCTTATAGCCTTTTGTCATTTTCACGGTTGTGCCTGTTCCCGGCATACAATCGCTCCTTTCACCTCATGCCGATGGAAAACAAACCTTCACCCCACCAAAACGCACTGCGGACAATGATGCACAAGGATGCAGGGTATGGCCTGTCACCGGAAAATCCAAAACAAATATTGACACTCGGGACCTAATATTGCCTAATAGGCAGGAAAGTCTCTACGGTTCATCAGCTCAGGGGGAATTTTTCCCGATGATCTGCCCGAAATGCGGATTCAATCAGCCTGAAGATATCTATTGCGCTCGGTGCGGCGTCCATGTCAAGAAATATCGTCAAAAACAGAAAAAGAAAACGCTCATCATCCTGGTATCCGTACTGATCATCATTGGCGGCGCGGCGCTCTTTACCGGCAGAGTTTACCGGGAAAGAGGAGCGAGGGTGGCAATTGTGCAGGCCCCGCCTTCTACAGTTACTTCACTTGAAAAGCCCTTCCCTGTGATCAAACCGAAGCGAACCTCTTCGCCCCCGAAAAGACCGTCGCCAGCCAGGCACCCAGGGCAAAAAGGGAAGGCGCCTGTTGCCACACCTGAACCCCGAGTACCAGCAAGCCCTCAATCGCCTGTGGCAGAGACCCCTTCCAACAAAGAGGGAGAAGACCAAACAGCAAAAGAAAAGGAGAGCACCCTGTCTGCGCCACAGTGGTTTGACCGGGGAACAGCCCTGAACGATGATTCCACTGCAGAGATTGCCTGCTACCGGAAGGCCTTGGAACTGGACCCGGCTTTTGCGCCAGCCTACTATCGTCTTGGTGCCATTTATTTCCGCAATGCCGAATATGAACGGGCCGACCAGGCCTTCGCACGCTTCTTGAAATTCGCAACCGATGAGCAAAAAGGTATGTACGACATCTATGTTTTCTATTCTCCGACGGAGGTCGAAAATCTTGGCACGGAAGAAGGTCCATCCGACTCCACGGTTGCCTCGAAAAAACAACCCCTCGATCAGGAGAAGACAACTTCTCAAAATCAAGGAGGAAACAGCGAAAGCAAAGCGGAGCATGCCAAGGAAATGCAGGCCGCCATTCCCTTCAGATCCTTGGGTGATCATATCATTGTGCCGGTCCGGCTGAACAGGGATATCACGGCAAGGATGCTCCTTGACACCGGCGCCGGCATCACGGTTCTTTCCACCAATCTGGCAGAAAAACTCAACCTGGCTCTGGAGGGGGCCGGAACCATCCTTCTCAAAACCCTCACAAAAAAGGTCCGTGTCCCTCTTGCAAGGGTCCCTCAATTGCAACTCGGCCCCCATACCAGGGAAAACTTCCCGGTAGCTGTTTGCGCCATGCACCCGGTGAAAGATTCATTCGAGGGTATTTTGGGTATGGATTTTCTGCGGGGATTCACCATCACCGTGGATGCAGAAGCGAAGAAAATCTCACTCAGGACAGCCGACTCCCGAAAGGAAGAAAGCCCTTGATCCCCGGTTAATCCCCTTCTACGATGTAGTCCTTGAGTTTTTCCTTGAGGCTGTCCGGCCACACTTCATCAAAAAGGAAGGCATTAATCTCTTCCTTGCTCAGCGTCCTCAGGACCTCTCCCGGCAATTCACGCAAGGCTTCCATCCTCCCCTCCATTGGTTCCGGGCTTCCCTTCCGTTCGTCATTCATCGTCTGTGCTCCTTTTGTCCTGGGATCCAGTTATTCTCCGCAAATACGGGAGAAGCTGGTCTCTACACACCCGTTCCATGACATAATTTCTCATCACATGGCGGTACATCTGGTGGGTATTGCTTCTTGAAAGATACTCGACAATCCGACCCGCAATAAAGAGCGGGGGATCATCCTTGCCGAAAAAACACACCTCCTTTCCCACTTCCAGGAAAGGCGGAATCGAGGTGCAGGCTATGGGCAGCTTGATCATCCCAGCCTCCAGTAATGGCAAACCGAAACCTTCGTCCTTGCTGGTCATCAGGAGAAGATCCGCCATAAGATAAAGGTCCCGGATGAAGATGCGGTCAGGAACAAGCCTGGTCCTGTCTTTGAAACGATACTCGGCGAGGATAGCGATATGTTCCTTGAGCCCCAGTTCCTGGATCCAGTACCGGAGCCTGCGATAATACGCAGTGGCCCGTCTTTCATGCGGATCGTAGGCACCCGTCATCACAAAAAGGACATCATATCCCAGGGATTTTATCCCCCGAACGATATGAATGGAAAGTTCCAGGTTCTTCCGGGGGGTAATCCTGGAAGGCTGTACCAGGACCAGGTCCCGATCAAAGAGGCGCAACTCCGATGCCAGCTTGATCGATCTCGGATCAAGGTAATAAAAAGCAACCGGGTCTATCCCATTATTGATCACCGTCCAATCAGTCCGGTCATCCTGTTCCAGGAAAAGCTCTCTCCGGGATTCGGATATGGTCACGTAATGAATAAGAGGATGCGGCATCCTGAGCACGGTCCATGGATCGCTGTTTAAGAATTCCGGGGGATTCGGTTGAAGATAAGGGGAATCATGGGCCCAACTCACCACTTTTACACCGGTTTCGGATTCCGCCAGGCGCCGGATTGCCAAAGTCAGCGGGAGGTTGAAGGGCATCTGGAGCACATTATGCACAATGAGAACATCGAGGTCACCACACGCCCTCCTGAGCCGTTCCAGGATCCTCGAGGTCAGTTTTTCGATATCCAGGTGATTTCCTTTGCGAACCTCTTCGTGTGCCTTCAGGACAGACTGGTGTTTAGACCCGAAAAGAGGTTCGACGTTCACCTCGTATGGTTCATTCCCGGTTCCCCCTTTGCCCGCCAATACCGTTACCTGTTGGTTCAACCGGTGAAGAATGGACGCATGCTGATTCACAATCTCTTCCACGCCTCCCACCACCGGAGGGCAGGTATAATGAAGAATCCCTATTCTGAGTGAATCACCCATTGTTTTCCCTCGATGATCTTCAGAACGACTCAATCAACGGCAGGAGCCTTGTCTCCAGTACCTCGTACGAAAAAAATTTCTTTCCCAGTTCATAATTCTTCCTGGTGGAAATAGCCAGGTGTTCCGGTTCCAGAAACCATTTGATGCGATCAACGATCTGGCGGGTCACGAAGGATTCAAAGGAAATAACATCAAACCCGCAGGGCTCAATGTCTTCAACAAAAATGGAATAGCGGTTTACCACAATCGGCTTCCTGAAATAGATCGCTTCAAGAAACGCATTTCCAAATCCCTCATACCCGGAGGGATAGGTAATCAGGTCCGCTGCCTGGTAGACATCATCCATGGTATACACCCCGTCACCATGCTCTTGAAAACACCTGATAGAGCCGATACGGTCTCCCACATAAAGCACCTCCACCCCCAGCCGCCTGGCATATTCAAGGACCCGCTCAGCATACTTGTCTCCTTCATCTCCTGATCCATGAGAAACCACGAGCCTGGGTTTCCTTTGATCCATGAGACTCACCAGTTCCACGGCACGTTCGATCCATTTCCGGGGCACTACCCTTGTGGGTTGAAGCACCATACAATCATCCCGTTGAAAGCCAAGTTCTCTCCGCAGATGTTTCGCCTCCGCGTTTGAAGCAGGGGGAGGGGACGCAAAGTCGAATACGTTGGGAATGATGACGTTACTGATGCCGCGACGAAAACTGAGTTGGCGGGAAGCCTCAGAATTGATCACCACGTGCCTCATGGTCGGGAGATTAGGAGGAAAGGCATACTGTATGAAATCCTGGACCGCGTTGATCAGAAACCGTTTTCGCTCCCAGCTGAAATCGTGATGGTGGGCAATGGTCGGCATCCCGGTTTCCGCAACCAATTCAGTGATCGCCATGGCGAGAGGGATATTCATGGGAATAGCCAGGGCGTTTTCCGGGATCAGGAGATCCACTTGAAATTGCCTGCAGAAACCATACAGTTGCTCTTTGAGATGATCGGATAATTCGTGTATCCTCGCGGTGGTTTTCAGATCCCGTTTTCTCGATCCAAAGACCTCCCTGCCTATTCCCGCCACATCGGGATGTTCGAAATGGGCCAGCGGTTCGACCAAAGATCGCTCCGCCGGGGTATCAAGTTCTCCCGCGAAAAAAAAGCACTTATACCCGTTCCTTTCCAGGACCTGGCACCATTTAAAGGTTTCCAGGGAAACCCCGTCCGTACCGGCAATTCGAGTAGATACAAAACCTATTCGCTTCATCGCTCCTTTGTGCCTCCACGAACCTCGGATCTTTCATCTAGCCCCCTGATGCGGAGACGACATCATGGCCAATAATAGGCATTGAGAAATCAAAACGCAAGTATTCAGGCTCTTTTATCTTGACACCCCTCGGTTAAGGTTTAGTTTTAGGAAACATGATAGACAGAACGCATCCTCATCCAGAGAGGAAGGACACGCATGAAACGACTATTTCCGCTCCTTCTGCTGTTTTTCATAACAGGCCTTTCAGCGAATGTTTCCGCAGCTCCCTTTAATGTTTTTGCCAGCATCCTGCCCCAGAAATACTTTCTGAAAAAAGTAGGAGGGGAGCATGTCCATGTCCTGGTGATGGTTTCCCCGGGGGCAAATCCTGCTACCTATGAACCGAAACCAGGGCAGATGGTGGCGCTTTCAACGGCAAAAGCCTATTTTTCAATCGGGGTCCCTTTTGAAAAAACCTGGCTGCCGAGAATCATGGGACTCTATAAACAACTCCCGGTCATACGAACGGATGAGGGGATTGCGAAAGACCCCCTCTGGCATGCCCGGCCAAAAGGCGAAAAAATATCGGACAGCACAAGGCTTGACGGCTTGGATCCACATATATGGACGTCTCCGCCCCTGGTCATGCTCCAGGCTCGAACAATCATGGAGGGGCTTTCCCGGATTGATCCCTCCCACAGGAGTGATTACGAAGCCAATTACCGGCAGTTTATCCATGAATTGGTCAACCTGGACCTGCGAATACGAAAAACCCTGCTTCCCCGGTCCCGCGGAAGGAGCTTCCTGGTGTTTCACCCTTCCTGGGGGTATTTTGCCCGGGCCTATGGCTTGCGGCAGGTCGCCATTGAAAAGGAAGGGAAGGCTCCCGGGCCGAGGCACCTGGAGGAATTGATCGGTTTTGCCCGGAAAAACAAGGTGCGGGCCATATTCATCCAGCCCCAGTTCTCGCGGAAAAGCGCCCTGATCATTGCCCGGGCAATTGATGCACGCATTATCTCCGCGGATCCATTGGCAGAAGACTGGGCACGGAACTTGATCCGTGTTGCTGCAGCCCTCAGAGACACCCTCAAAGAACCGTAATCCTTCCCCATAGCCACCTGAGCAGCGAACCTCATGAATTCCGAGTCACCTCTTTGTTGGGACGCTTTTTGAAGGGGCACAGCAAAGAAAAGATATCGTACCTGCAAAAAGATCCCCGCGCCCCTTCTTCTGGAGCTCACCGTAACAAAATGAAACAAATGTAGGCTTGCTTAGAAGGAGCGCTGGTATCGCCCGTTCTTTCAGTGCTGCATCCACCAGAGATAGAAGAAATTGACCGGGGGAAAGGTGGGATTGATAGCGAGGATGCCGGCCTCCAGGGCGCCCCGGGATGCCCGTTCAGACGGGGGGGTTCGCAGGGTTTTCGACACAACGATTTTCTGTCCCGCTTTGGTGATGACCGCAACGGGACCTGAAGGGATGCTGGTCCCTATCTCCATGCTCCGCTTCGGGGTATGGGGAAACGTTTCCCCGAAAAGAGCGGGTTCACCGGTCTTGTAGTTCAGGCCATAGAGTGTAGCCGTCTCCCCGGAGATATTCGGCGCAAAACTGGTCACATAATAGACTCGATTGAAAACGAGACCCTTGGCCAAGACCTTTTCGCCTGGAGGCAGGGGCAGGTACCAGCCCTGATCCACGTCGAGATCCGGCACCCGGTGTGGCAGTGTAGTAATATTCACCAGGTCCAACTCTGTCAATGTTCCAGGCCCGTTTGCATCCTTGATGGCATAGATCCTGTCAGAACTGGTTGGATTGCAGGGGTCTTCCACATCTCCCGTTCCTATGAAGAGCAAATCATAGCCCTTTTCAAGGGTCACACTGGGGGGAAAGAAAAATTTCCTGGACGACCGGGCTTCTCCCGGGATCCCGGCAAAAAAGAAGATATGGGCCTCCCAGTTCATGCTGTTTTCATCCGCCCCGGGAAATGGCAAAGGCTCACCTTCATCATCGGTAAATTTTCCTATGCGCCACAACTGCCCCCCGATATCGCCCACATACAGCTTATCTGCAAAACCATTGTCGTCTTCATCCACCACTGTTACACCGCCGGGAATGGCATAGTCCATGTCACTGATCCCGCTCACGCCGTTCCGCCATACCCGCAGCACACTGCCGTCAGAGACCTTGATCGCCAGGATCGCTTTCCCGGCGGAGTTGTCTGGGGTATAGCCGGCGCCGATGAAAAACACAGGTGTTCCTGTTTCATCCCCATCCGAAGTCCTGACCAAGGCAAAGGCCGGCTCCGACCAGGTCTGGCCCAACACGGGAATGACATGGTCAGGCGCGGCGCCGGCGGGAAGACCGAAGAGAGGGGCGTCGTTAACCCGGTTGATCCTCCACAAGAACTGTGGGGATTGGGGGTCGGTTATATCCAGGGCAAA
>JAFDGR010000139.1 GCA_019309145.1 Deltaproteobacteria bacterium
CCCTCCTTTCCGAGCTGGAGGCTCTCCAAGCCGGAAGCCGCCAGTCACTCCAGAAAAGGCATCATCACCCGTTCTCCCTATCTGAGGAGGCATTTCAAAAGGCTAAAGTGTTACTATCTTTTTAATATCGTGACGGCGCTGTTGGGGCCCGCACCCCTTGAATGGGCCAGACCGATCCTGGCCCCGGCAACCTGCCTGGGTCCGGCCTCTCCCCTTAACTGCAGCACAATTTCACCAATCTGGGCGATAGAAGTGGCTCCCAGAGGATGCCCTCTGGATATCAGCCCCCCGTCCGTGTTTACAGGAAGCCTTCCATTGATTTCAAAAACCCCTTCCCGGAGCAATTCGGGGGCTTTCCCCTTTTTGCAAAATCCCAGTTTCTCCAGATTCCAGAGTTCCGACGGGGCCATGGTATCATAGGCCTGGACCACATCCATCTCTTCCGGCCCGTAACCCGAAAGTTCATACGCCTGTTGGCCTGATAGTTCCACCATGTCCAATGGGGCGGGAAACTTGAGACTTTTCACTGGATTTGCCCCCCCATAAACGCCGCTCACCAGGACCGAGGCGGCCACGGTAACGGCCCTTTTTGCGGATTTGAGTCGATCCCTGCTGCAAAGGACGGCCGCCGCCGCCCCATCGGACAGGGGGCAGCAGTGAAGCAGGCGAAGGGGCCGGGCCACCATTCGAGAATTCATGACCTCCTCAAGTGTAACGGGCTTCCGGAAGCTCGCGTTTGGATTCAACGCGCCGTTCTTGCGGTTTTTTACGGTGACCAGGCTGAAATCTTCCACGGTCGCGCCGGTCTCCGTCATGTATTCTACGGCTTCATTGGCATAATTCGCGGGCTGAAAATTGAATCCCATCTTCAGTTCATAGGGTCGAAAAGCCGTGCTGGGTATCGGGCCCCGGGGCATCTTTTCAAAACCGACCGCAAGGGCGACATCATGAATTTCCGCAGCGACCGACTGGTACGCCAACCTGACTGCCGACGCGCCGCTGGAGCAGGCATTCTCCACATTGACAATAGGTATACCGCTCAGGCCGATTTCCTTCAGGACCTGATGCCCCGAACAGGTCCCCTGGTAAACGCTGCCGCAGAATGCCGCCTGTATGTCGCGCCATTCCATGTCGGCATCCTTCAGGGCATTCAGTACGGCCTCGGACCCGAAGTCATAAATCTCCTGGTCTTCATAACGCCGCCACGGTACAAGCCCGATGCCGGCGACCACAACTTCTCGCATCTCATTTAACGGTTTCATTGACCATACCTTTTCTCAGCGTATATTTGGCTGTAAGCTATCGATTCCGCTCTGTGTCTGTGAGAAAAAAATTGGTCATGGGGATCTCTTTTCAAGTTTGTCACTCACAAGACACCTGATTTTCTGACCTCCGTGATAGCCCATTTCCAGACACCCCAGGAAAGGCACAGAGGACCATGCCGACAAACAACATCCTGGCCCGGCGGCGCTGAGATGACCTGTTAGGCTTTGGTGCCGTTGCAGAAAGTCCCAAGTGATAGTGACGGACTTGAAAAGAGATCCCCATGACCAACACCTTTTTTTGAAAAATATTACACCGGTGTGAATTTGTAAGTTACGATTTCATTTCCCTCCTCATCGTCGAACAATTTCTCGATAACCAACTTTACATCCATACCCACCCTGAGGTTGTCAAGGTCACCAGCAAACAGGGTCTGCAACCCCACACCATCGGAAAGGTGAACGGTGCCGTAGGCATAGGGGACCGGTCCCCTGTAGAAACCGCCCGCAGGCGCCTGCTCCACAACGGCGAAGCTGGCGATCTTTCCTTTCCCTTCCAGCGTGACATCCTCCATATTTCTCTCCTGGCAGTGAATACATAACCCCTTTTTTTTACGGGGAAAATAAAGCTCACCGCAGGAAAGGCACCTGCTGCCGATCAATTGTATCTCCTCACCGGGAGAGGATGGCACCGTCCACAACCCCTCCTCGACAGGTATTTTCTTCTCGCTGCCTTCCAATTCAGATTTCATTTAATAACCCCTATTTGTTCCCTCCCGCATCCAGTATCTGCCCAGAAAGAGCAACCAATTTCAGCGTATCGGCAATGCCAGTTAACAGTAATTCATACAACGGTAGAGACGACGCTATTTCATCAGACCCGGTAAAAACAATGCCACCTGCGGCACGGCGATCAACAAACCCAAATGACAGATATCGGCGATAAGGAAAGGAAAAATGCCTTTATATATCTCCTTGAGGGGAACATCTTGAGCCACCCCTTTGATGATGAAAACATTCATTCCCACCGGCGGTGTAATCCCCCCGATTTCGGCCACTCTCACAATGATGATCCCGAACCATATTGGGTCGAACCCGAGGGCTGTCACGACAGGGAAAAATATGGGTACCGTGATCAGGATCATGGCAATGGCGTCCATGATCGCGCCGAGGAATATATAGACAGTGATGATAATCCCGAGAATAATATAGCGGTTCACTTCCAGCGCGATCACCATATCGGCCAATTCAAAGGGAAGCCGGGTCACCGCCAGGAAGTACCCGAAGAAGTGGGTGCCGATCATGATCAGAAAAATCATGGCCGTTGTCTTTCCTGATCCCATGATACTGGCGGTGAAGTTTTCCCAGGAAAGTTTCCCTTTGCCCAGGGCAAACAGGAAGGCCCCGAAGGCGCCGACCCCTGCGGCTTCGGTCGGACTGCAGATGCCGCTGTAGATACCGCCCATCACCAATCCGAACAGGACAAACAATCCCCAGCTGTCCTTGAGGGAAACCACTTTTTCGCTGAAGGTGGTCCTGGGACCCGCAGGACCGAATAGGGGATTGCGTTTACACAGAATATAGATGGTCACTATATAGAAGCAGGCCTCGAGCACTCCCGGGAAAAAGCCGGCGAGGAAAAGTCTGCCTATGGATTGTTCGGTAATGATGCCGTAAATGACGAGAATCACGCTGGGCGGTATCAGGATGCCTATGGTGCCCCCTGCGGCGATACACCCGGTAGCCAGCCTGGCGTCGTATTTATACCTTTTCATCTCATGCATGGCCACCGTGCCCATGGTGGCCGAGGTGGCCAGGCTGGAGCCGCTTATGGCCGCAAAACCGGCACAGGCCCCCACCGTAGCCATCGCAAGTCCCCCGGGCAGGCGCCCCAGCCATTTATACATCGTCCAGTAGATGTCCCTGCTCAGCCCGGCATAGAATGCGAAGGTGCCCATGAGTATAAAAAGCGGGATGATGCTCATGCCATAGGAGGCTATCGTACTGTAGGGGACCGTTGCCAGGAGGGTCAAGGCGGCATCACTGCCGGACAGGTAAGCCATACCCAGAAAGCCAGTCAAACCGATGCCCAGACCGATTTGAAATCCTGAAAACAGGAGGAGAACCAGGATGCATATCCCGTATATTCCAAAGGTGGAAGGGGACAAATCCCACGGCCATTCCTCGCCCCAGAACAGGGCCGCGCTTCCCGCCAACACGATGACGCCCCCAGCGCATAACCAGATCCAATTCCAGCGAGTCTCTTCAACCGCCCGGGAAACAGACTCCCGAAGGTCTCGCAACAGCACCAGGGAGATCAGGGCGCTGCCGGCGAACAACACCCACACAAAGGGAAAAACCGGCAACCGGAGCGCGGTGGAGTAGGAACCGCTGTGCCGGATAATCTCGGCCTGAATAGCGCTTTGCCATGTGATTGTGGAAAAAAAAAGGACGCCCAGCAGGGTCACGATACTGCGAACAACGGCTTGAGCCCTTGCGGGAAATACAGAGAGCAGGATATCGACCCTGACGTGTCCCTTATGGATGGCACAGTAAGCCAGGGTCATGGAAACGCAAACGGCCATGAGGTACTCGGTGAGTTCAAAAGCACCTGCGATGGGCCGATCGAAAAGATAGCGCAGGAGCACATCCCCCACAGTGAGAAACATCATTACAACGATCGCGGCTGCCCCTACACTACCCGATCCTCGACTGGCCAGGCGGATGATCCTTTCAATCCCATGAGTACTTTGTGGCATTGTTTATGGTTAGATGGGAAAAAGTTTGCTCAGTTTAATTCTATTGTATAATTCTAGCTCACTGAAAAGATTAAAAGATTGGTCATGGGGATCTCTTTTCAAGTCTGTCACTCACAAGACACCGGCCTTTTTTATCCGCCGTCATTCTGGCGGGCCGACAACCCTGACACCTTATTTCAAGACACCCCAAAGAGGCACAGTGGACCACGTAATCAAGAATTAACTTGCTCAGGAGCTACCACCATAGTCGGCAGAGTTTAGGTGCCGTTGCAGAAACTCCTAAGTAATAGTGACGGGCTTGAAAAGAGATCCCGTGACCAACACCATCGTTCATTTATTTCATAACGCTAACATATTATCGAACCGCATGCTTATCGTAAATCTTTATGGTCTCGGCAATGATTTCCTGGGCGCGCGCAGCGGATATGCCCTTGCCCTCTGCATCTTTTGCCCACATATCCCATATGGGCTTGGCCGCCTGCTTCCACTTTTTCTGCTCTGCCAGTGACAGTTTGTTCACTTTAATGCCCCGTTCACTACATTTTTTAAGGGCAGGTCCGGTATCATAGTCCATCTGTTTGCCGATCATAACGGCCGATTCCACACCGGTCACACTATCTATCGCCTTCTGAATATCGGGCGGCAGTTTGTTCCATGCCTTGAGGTTCATTACCGTAAAAAAACCGCCCACGTACCATTTGGCATCGAGTACATACTCCGTCACCTCGTACATCTTTCTTGACATGAACCCGTCCCAGCTATAGGCATAGCCGTCGATCACCCTTTTTTGCATGTTTTCATACATGGCGCTTGGCGGCATCAACATGGGAATCGCTCCCTGGGCCTTCATAAACGCCGTTGTGTAAACACCAGCGATTCTCAGTTTCAGGCCGTTCAGGTCCTCTAATGTACTCACTGGTTTCTTTCTGGTGGCAACAAAGGCCGGTTCTATCGAATGCAGGAACATAAACTTGACATCGGAATATTCCTTCTGCATTTCCGGGAACCTTTCATAGGCTTCCATGATGACGCGGGTCGCACTCTCCGCGGTGTTGGGCGCTCCCATGCTCATGCAGGGGAGAAATGTAACCTCGGTGACGGGAAAACGGCCCGGAAAAAAGCCGACAAACGCGGTGCCTATATCGGCGATGCCCCCTTTCACGGCCTCCCAGGTATCTTTGCCCTTGCATAAGGTCTGGCTGGGATAAGGAGTGATCTTGACTCTGCCGCCTGTGGCGTCCTCAATATTTTTCAACCAGACGAGAACACCGTTCTTGTACTGGCGGTGCCGATCGGTGAAATGGGTGGCGTATTTCAGCCTGATCGGTTTCTCTGCCAGGGCCCCGGTCGGCCAGAGAGTGATGAGAAACAGAATAACCATTACCACAGACATTCCCTGCAATACCATCAACAGTCGATTCTCTTTCATGATTTACCTCCTTTATTTATGAATGGATTGTCACGTTCAATTCCTGGCCCGGAAATCCATCCTGGAAAATGGTTCAATGTCACTTATACACCTTCCCCAAAGGCCCTCTTTGCTGCAGTTTCTTGAGGGTTCTTGCCATTTCGATTAACCGAACATCCCTCTCACGATAGACCTCTTCTTCGGTTTTCCCGGCATAGTCATAGAATCCCCGGCCCGCTTTGACGCCCAGGTGCCCTTTTTTGATCAGCTCCCCGTGCTTTCTGTAATGGTAGTCCACCGGCACTTCCTCAAATCCGGGGGGGTGACGGGTCCTGGTGCTGATCCCGGCGAAATCGTAGCGGCCGAACACCCCCACCACCATCATGCGAAAGGCAAGCCCGACCTGCACGGCTTCATCCAGTTGCTCGGGGGTCAAATAGTCATTATCAATAAGATAGTGGACCTCGCGATGCATGGCACGCTGCATCCGGTTGACCGCGTATCCTGGAATATATTTTTTCAAAAGAAGCGGTCTCTTGCCGATTTGCCTCAACAAACCGACCATGGCATCGAGCGTTGCCTTGCTGGTCTTTGGACCCCCGACAACGTCCACCAGGGGAATCAGTTGCGGAGGGGCGTAATAATGGGTGATGATCATTTTATCCGGCCGGGAGGTCTCCTCAAAATCAAAGATATTCAGGTAGGACGTATTGCTCGCCAGGATCGTCTTGGGGGGGCAGAGGGCATCCAGCTGAGAAAAAATCTCTTTTTTGGACTCCACATTTTCATTGATGACCTCTATCGCAAAGTCCGCGTTCGGTGCCGCTTCTTCGAGAGATGTGGTGAAGCTGAGAGAGTCCATCACCTCTTTGACCGTTCGATCCAGGAACCTCTCCGCGACCATGGTTTCCAGGCTCGATGTAATGAGTTTCGACGCCTTCTCCAGAATGTCTTCTGAAACATCCACCAGAGAGACCTGGCACCCCCCCTGGGCAAAGGCCTGTGCAATGCCGTGGCCCATCACCCCGGCCCCTATCACAACAACCTTCGTGTTCTCCACTGCCATATCACGATCCTCTGCAGACTAGTCAAGGTTGACGATGACGACGAGCATGGTAGCCGGTTCGGTCCCCACCGTTTCAATACTTCTCTCCTCACCCGGCGGGAGGTAAAGCGTGTCTCCAGGCTCCAGAAGATATTCATCCCCCTGCTTCCCCTTGACCATCAAAACCCCGGACAGGCCGTAATAGACACGCTCCGTCGGGGAGGCATACATCTCCGCCCCGCCATTGGGAAGGAAATGAGAAACGCTCACATGCAGCCGTTGGCTGCCCTCCGCCGCGCTCACCTTGGTGATGCCACTCTGAGCGAAGTGGCGTTTGGCCTGTTTTGGTTCCTGGCCCTCTCCCTTCTTGATCAGTTTCACTTTCAATTCCCCCTGTTTGTTGTTTATCAAGTTTAAGCCACCGCCGTCAGCCCGCCGTCGAGGTAAATCACCTGACCCGTGATAAAATCCGACGCCGGTGAGGACAGGAAGACAAAGATTCCCGCCGTCTCCCTTGGTTCGGCAACCCTTTTCAGCGGGATATTGGCCAGGTACTTTTCAATCTGCTCCGGGGTCCGCGTCGCCCAGGTCTCGGGTTTGGCCACCAGAGAGGGCGCCACCGCATTCACGTTAATATTATACTGGGCCCATTCCGAGGCCAGGGCCCTCGTCAGCATGTCAACGGCGCTTTTGGTGGCGCAATATCCCAGGTTACCGCCCCAGAGGGTGGCACGCGATCCCCTCACCGACGAGAGATTGATAATCTTCCCGCTTTTGTTCTTCACCATGATCTTTCCAAACTCCCTGCAGGAAAACATGGTGCCCCTCACATTGAGATCAAAAAGGGCGTCCCACGCATCCGCCTCGAATTCCACGGCAGGTCTTTTGGTGTTGGCGCCGTGGGCGTTGACTAGGATATCGACGGTGCCGAAACGGGATATGACCTGCTCGGCGAGTTCTATGACATTTTTTTCATCGTTGACGTCAACGGAAAATGCAGCAATCTCCGAGCCGGTCTCCTCCTCCATCGCACGGGCCTTGTCCTGCAGTTTCTGCAAATCCCGACTCGCGATGGCCACCGCCGCACCCTGCTGCGCCAGTCCGAGGGCCACGGCGCCGCCGATGCTTCCCGCTCCCCCGATTACAACGGCTTTTTTACCATCCAAACGAAACATATCACCCATGATTGATCCTCCTTGAAATCCCTTGATGACATCAGGCTGCACCCTGAAGGGGCCTGATGCCTAAAATTTTTCTGGCCTCTTCAGGAGAGGCCGGTTCCTTGCCCAATTCCCTGGCAATCCTCACCGAGCGTGCCACGAGCTGGGCATTGCTCTCGGCCACTTCTCCCCTGCGGTAATAGAGGTTGTCCTCAAATCCTGTCCGAATGGCCCCCCCGAGAATCATTCCCATAGTTGTCAGGGGGAGCTGGTCTTTTCCCGTCGTCAGGACGCTCCACACGGTGTCCCGGGGTTCGGGCAGGTCCTCGATGAACCACATCAAATGTTTTGGTGAAGCGTCTATGCCGCCATGGTAGGGATGCCCGAGGACAAATTCCACATAGTAGGGCTTTTCAACAAGTCCCTTTGTGATGAGGTTTTTGACCTCGCGAAGATTCGAAAGACTGAATACCTCCATGGCGGGTTTGACCCCGGCATCTTTCATCTTTTGAGCCCACTCCTCCAGGGTCTTCCCGTACCTTATGGTATAGGTCCCCTCATAAGCACCGCGGTTTCTCACCATGGTTCCCATATCCAGGGAGGCCATCTCGGGTTTTGGATCTGCGTTCAGACAGAGGACCCTGTCCTCTACCGCAACCTGAGGCCCTGTGCCGGTCGTGTCCTGGATAATGATATCGCAGCCGAGATCCCTGATCCTGCGGTGAATATCGCTGTAGACATCAGGGTCTCCCGTCGGTATCCCCTCTTTGTCCCGGGCATGGATGTGCAGGATCGCGGCCCCCTCCTTCCAGCAGTCATATACCGCTTTGGCGATCTCATCAGGCTGTTCCGGCACATTCGGGTTCTTTTCCCTGGTGCCCGCTGTACCCCCGGTTGTTGCCACCGTAATAATAACCCTGTCTTCGGGTATTAGCGACATCATATCACTCCTCTAATTTGTTTTAGGAGATATCCCCTTGTGGGGCCGCACTGCCACCGCTGATCGAGTAAGTAACAGGACCCCGAACCGGCATCCCCACGTCAGCTATTCGACATCCTTATCCGGATAGGATCTGATGGGGACTTCGATCTTGTCGATCGCCTTGATGATGGCAATCGTATGCCTGGCGGCGGCTTCCTGCGCGCGGAGGCCCTCTTCCACGTTTTGGTTGGTCGGGTCACCCACCCCTCCGCGGGGCGTCGCCTCCTGGAAACTGCCGACCATGTAAACGGTCATGAGGTTGCCCTGGCGGGTCCGGCTCGTTTTCAACTTGGCGGTGAGGACACCAAAGGAATCGTCGAAGCGAGGCTCGATAAAGTCGTCGGCGCCTTTCCACCCATATATCGGCCTGTCCTTGTTCAGCCACACCCTTTTATAGGGCTCTACGCGCTTCAGGGTCTCCTCGGAAAGCTCGGGCAGGGCGATGTGGCCGCTGGCATGGCCGCTGCGTGCAAGCTCTTCGGGCGTGCGAGGCCCCATATACTCCCAGGCGGAGATCCAGCACCGGTCAAGGACGGTTAAAACACCGTATTTGTCCTTCAGTTCCCGGCCCATATCGATGAGCGGGGGCATGTTCCCGGAGTGGCCGATCATCCAGATAAACTTGGATACGCCGTGTTTAATAAGGCTTTCCGCGACATCCTTGTAATATTCGCGCAATACAGAATGCCTGATGGTTATGGTGCCCGGGAAATCGGCCATATAGGGCTGGCAGCCCATGGTCAGTGTGGGCAGCACTAAGAGCTGCTTGATCTCGGGGTCCTCCTGAGCCAATTCGATGACCTTCTTTGCATGGCCCTCAGCCTGGAAATTGTCACACCCGACAGGAAGGTGGGCCCACTGCTCCAAGCAGCCTACCGGTATGAGCGCTATGCCTCTGGCGTCCTTAATGGCCTGCTCCACCTCGAACCAATTCATTTCATCCATTCGTGCAGTTATCATTTTCATGTTTTTACCTCGCCTGTTTTTGCGTTGTTTTTGTAAGTAAAGATCCGGTGAATCAGCCGGAGGCGGACAAGGATTCATTCTCCGCCGCTTGCGGCGTTACCATGCCGTTCAGATACCTCGCTGCTCTGCGGTGGGGTAGTTCGCTTGAATCGGACTATCCGGGCCCAGAGGACCCGGCTTTACGCCCGATTCATGGCTTCGCCACCGCGATTTCAAAAATACTTTTCAGGCAGAGCCTAATGCCTCTGACCTGGCCCAGAGGGCCAGGATTTTGAGGCCACATTAAAAGGGCTGTGTTATTAGTCCTTGTTTATTGGTGCGAAAAGAGTTTCAGGCCTTTCGCCAGCCCTCGAAACTTGTAAATCCAGGCCCCGCCGTCTCCCGATGTGGTGAGAAACACCTCATCAGTGCCCGGTTTAAATGCGACATTTGTTGAACGCAGATGTTTTCCTTCATCCCTGCCCGGGACCAACACATTGGCTATCGGAATGCCGCGTTTACTCAGTATTAAGGCCCTGCCCTGGAAAATAATACATTGGTATACGTTCCCCTCGACGTCTACGGCATTTGAGTCGGCCCCACCCGGTACCCCCGTGAAACGAAAGGGGATCTTTGTCCCCTCAATGGGGTGAAGGCCGATGCCGTCCTTCAACAGACCAAGCCGCAGTATCCGATTTCTGGAAGTCTCACTTACCCAGAGCGCATTTCCTTCAGGGGAAAGGGCTATGCCATTGGGTGTCGCAAGGTTCCGGATCACGGGAACAACGGTTTTATGATCCGCTGAAAAGCGGTATACCCCGCCTGTCGGATCGGCAATATTCCCTGTCCAATCCGTCACATAGAAATTTCCCTTTGAGTCAAAAACCAGATCATTGCCGACTTTGGGCCTTCCTTCGTGACGGGCCGCTATATAGGTCAGATTGCTCCCATCCGGATTGATAGTGATTATTTTCCCGGAAAGGCAGACGATGAACAATCTCCCGTCCTTGTGAATGGCGATACCGTCAGGCAGTAGTCCTTTCTGGGTGAATATGGTGGTTATCTTCTTCTCAGGGGTGATCTTGAGGATGCGGCTGTCAAAAATCGAGGAGACAAAGAGGTTCCCCTGCCGGTCAAAGGCCGGACCTTCGAGGAAGACTTTCGGGCCGGGATCCACCTGTACCCAAGGCTCCGCCTTTATAGCCGGAAGATTTGCTATTGAAGGGGGTAACGGCACCTCACTTGACGCTATTTGTGGTCCTGCCAAGACGGATGCTGAACCCGCCGCCAGAAGCCCTGCCGCGATGACAATGATAGCATAGATCTTTTTCATGATGGTCTCCTTTCTTCGCTCGCTGTTTTGAGCGAATCCATACCTTCATTAAATGAATCTCCCCGCCGCAACCAGCGAGGTGTTCAAAAGCCTCAATAAACGTTTTTCTTCCTGAAAGAGGGCTTTCCCCGCCGGGAATACAAATTTCAAGAACCTCTGTTTATTTAATGTCAACTTTTATAGTATAAATCAAATTAATATTATTAATGTTTATAATAAGAAATACTAATAGTTAATGGAATGGCAGCAAATCATAGGTTTTTATCATGTGGTTACGCAAGG
>JAFDGR010000140.1 GCA_019309145.1 Deltaproteobacteria bacterium
GAATGCAATTCCTGTGTGCACAACCTGTCAAACGCCAAGCTCAGGAGACAGAAGTTCAAAGTGTATAACACCACCCAATTCATCAATGAGTTGATGGACGAGGCAGAATAATCCTTCGACAGGATGAACAGGATAAACAGGGATAGCTTAAGAACGGAAATCATGTCCATCCTGGTAGTCGTGTCAAAAAAGCAGAAAAGGAGGGAAGTCAATGCAGATCGAACAATACAACATGCCGGATGAGCTCTATTACGAGGAAAACCATTTCTGGGTGCGGGAAGAGGGTGACGTCCTGGTGATGGGCATGGATGATTTTGCCCAGACCATGGCCGGGGAGATCGTCTACGTGCAGCTCCCTGATGAAGGGAAGAAGCTCAAGAAAGGCAAGAAATTTGCCAAGGTGGAATCGGGGAAGTGGCTCGGGAAGGTGTACGCGCCGGTGAACGGCGAGCTGGTGGCGGTCAATGAAGAACTGGAGACAAGCCCGGAACTGATCAATGACGACTGCTATGGAAAGGGTTGGATGTACAAGATCAAGCCGTCCGATATGGGGGAACTCCAGGAGCTGATCCATGGGGCCGAGGCGGTGGAAAAATGGCTCCTGGCCGAGATCGAAAAATATGCAGAGGAGTGATTTCCTCAACATGAGGTAGGGGCGACCTCCTGGTCGCGATGATTGGAGTCCACTGATAGCAAGATGGCAAACCGGGATTACAGCGTCAGACAATTGATGGAACTGGAGGCCTGTACCAATTGCCAGGCCTGCGCGGATATCTGTCCGGCTGTGTGTGCGGCCGGGGATGGGGAGCTGTCAGCCCTTTTCCGTATGAAAGGTCTCAAGGAGATCGTGAAGGGCAGGAGCAGCCTGCTTCGCAAGATCTTCAAGAAAAAGGGGCCTTCAGAGGAAACATGGAAGCATTTCAGCGATACCGCTTTTCGCTGCACGCTGTGTGGTAGTTGCCAGGAAGTGTGCCCGGTAGGCATTCATCTTAAGGAGCTGTGGCTTTCCCTGCGCCAGGACCTGGTCCATTCGAGTGTGTATCCCAAGAAGATCAACATGATCAAAGAAAACCTGGAAGAGAGTTACAATGTCTTCGGCGAGGACAATGAGGAACGCGCTGAATGGGTTGAGGACATGCGGGAGGAGCCTGAAGACGGCTACATCAGGGACAAAGCGGAAGTCGTCTATTTTACGGGGTGCACGGCCGCCTATTTTCCGATTGCCCAGAAGATTCCCATTGCCCTGGCAGAGGTCATGGACGCCGGCGGTGTGGATTTTACCCTCCTCGGCGAGGAAGAGTGGTGTTGTGGTTTTCCCATGCTGGGGGCGGGGCTCATGGACCTGTTCCAGGAGTTTCGGAATCATAACATCCGGGCCGTGAAGGAAAAGAGGGCCAAAAAAATCGTTTTCGCCTGCCCGTCCTGCTATCAGATGTGGCGTGAATATTACCGGCCGGAAGGGATTGAAATTCACCATGCATCCCAGTTTTTGATTGATCTCGTGAAACAGGGAAGGGTCCCGTTGAAAGAACTGGATATCACCGTTACATACCACGATCCCTGCGACCTGGGGAGGGGCGCCCATGTCTATGACGAACCCCGTGAAGTGATCCGTGCCATCCCGGGCATTACCTTCGTGGAGCTTCCCCACAACCGCGAGGAGTGCCGTTGTTGCGGCGGAGGCGGGAACCTGGAGATGGTGGACGCGAAACTCTCGGCCGAAATCGCCAAGGCAAAGATCGACGAGATCCTTTCCACCGGGGCCCAAGCGGTCATCACTTCCTGCCAGCAGTGCGTGCGCACCATGATCACTTACGTCCGGCGCAACAAGATTTCCCTGGAAGTTCTGGATATCACCCAGCTTATCCAAAGGGCCCTGAAAAGGTAAGAAAAGGAGTGTTTGCATGGATTCCTGGAGGCTTCTTGACACTCCTCCCATGACGGCGGCCGAAAATATGGCCCTTGATGAGACCCTGGTGGAGCTGAAAGGCGAGGGCCTTACCCCCAACACCATCCATTTCCTCCAGTTTTCTCCGCGGGCGGTCCTGGTGGGTTTTCATCAGTCCATCCAGGAAGAGATACGGATGGACTACTGTGCATCCCACGGGATAGAGATCAACCGCAGGGTGACGGGCGGGGGGGCCATATTTTTTGACGAGAGCCAGCTTGGATGGGAGGTGATCTGCGACAAGGAATTTTTCAACGTGCGGGTCCCCACCCAGAAACTCTTCCGGGCCCTGTGCGATCCGGTGATAACAGCCCTTGATCTCCTTGGCGTCAAATCCAGTTTCAGGCCCAGAAATGACATTGAGGTTGACGGCCGGAAAATCTCGGGAACGGGAGGGACCGAATCGGATGGCGCGTTTCTGTTTCAAGGCACCATGCTGACGGATTTTGACGTGGATACCATGCTTCGGAGTCTCCGGATCCCCGTTGAAAAACTGAAGGCCAAGGAAATTGATTCGGTGAAGGAACGCGTCACGTGCCTGAAGTGGGAGCTTGGCTATACCCCCCCTCTCGGGGAGATAAAAAAAGCGATTCAGACGGGTTTCGAGAAACATCTGGGTGTCAGGCTGGAACCAGGTGGATTGACTCCTGCCGAGGAACGGCTTTTCCACGAAAAAGTCGGGTATTACCGTTCTTCCGAGTGGATTGATATGGTCCACCCTGTTTTCAACAGGCACGAGGTGGTGCAGTCGGCCTACAAGAATGAAGAAGGTCTGGTGCGCTTTACCGTGACTGTTGATCTCCCGAAGAAGCGAATCAAGGATTTGTACATTACCGGGGACTTCCTCTCCTTCCCCACCAGGGCCCTGTTTGACCTGGAATCGAGATTGCGGTCCACCCCCCTGGAAAAGGAGTCGGTTCACCGGATCGTCGGCGATTTCTTTGAAAACGGCCTGATCCGGATACCGGGAATGACACGTGATGATTTTTTGAAACCCCTGGACCAGATTCTTCGAAAGGTGGAGATCGCGAAATACTCCATTCCCCTTGAGTACTGCAATCTGATTTCCGTCACGAACGGCACATTTGAAGAAGTGCTGAAACGGGAACCGTCTGTGCTTCTTCTCCCCTATTGCTCCAAGGACCTTCGGTGCGATCTCAGGCATAAAAAGGGATGCAGGGCCTGTGGAGATTGCTCCATCGGGCCTGCCTGGACCATGGGGCGGACGAAAAAGATGAAGGTTGTCTGTATCGTGAGCTTCGAAGACCTTATGGAAGAACTGGAGAAGATGAAGGCCGCCGGGGTGTCCGCTTATATCGGATGCTGTTGCCAGCCTTTTTTTACCAAGCATGTGGACGATTTCGAGCGGGCCGGTATTCCGGGTATCCTGCTGGACATCGATGATACCACCTGCTATGAGCTGGACCAGGCAAAAGAGGCCTACGCGGGGCGGTTTTCCAGCCAGACCCAGGTGAACCTGGATCTGCTCAATGCGGTCATGAATACCAGGGTGGCCTGATGGTTCTTCAGTGTGACATCCTGGTGGTTGGTGCGGGTCCGGCGGGAAGCTCTGCGGCTGCGGCAGCCGCCGGGGATGGCGTCCATGTGCTCGTGGCGGAACGGAAGGATGTTCTTGGCGTACCGGTCCGCTGTGCCGAATACATCCCGCGGCAGCTCCTCGGGCAACTGGAGACGGACCGGGATTTTGTGGTTCAGTCTACCCGGGGAATGAGGACTTTTCTGCCGACAGGAAGGGTCAAAGAGATCCTTGCACCGGGGCTCATGATCAATCGGCAAAGGTTCGATCAGGCGCTTGCGCAAAAGGCCGCATGCTCAGGGTCGAACGTATTGACAGGCACGAGGGTGATCGGCAGGAAAGAAGGGACTGTTTTCCTCAAGGGGACGGATAAGCGCGTTCGAAGGGTAAAACCAAAAGTTATTATCGGTGCGGACGGCCCTTTTTCCCTGGTGGGAAAATGGATGGGCCGCAGAAACCGCCACCTCATCCCGGCCATCCAGGTGAGTGCGACACTTGCCCGGTCCATGGAATGGACACACGTCTATTTTGATTCCCACATCTACGGAGGATATGGGTGGCTTTTTCCAAAAGGAAAAGAAGCAAATGTCGGGCTTGGCATAAGTCGGGGAAGCATCTGGTCGCAACCGTTGAAGACAACCCTGGCGCGATTTGTTCACCGGCTGGAGAAAGATGGCCTGATCAGGGAGACCTCCTGGAGGATGACGGCGGGTTGGGTCCCGGCTGAACCGGTCAGGGACGTCTCAAGGGGCGCGATGCTCCTTGCGGGGGACGCCGCGGGGCAGACGCACCCTCTCACCGGGGCCGGCATTGCGCATGCGGTCCTGTGCGGCAGGATGGCAGGGAAATGGGCTGCCAGGGCGGTCCAGGCGAATGATATTGCGCTTCTCAAGGGATATGACAGGGAGTGGCAGGATGACCTTGGTGAACAGCTGCAAAGGGCCTTTCGCAAGAGGCAAAAACTGGAAAAGGAATGGGATCGACTCGAGGAAATCCTTCCTTCCTGCTGGGTAGGTTTCAGGGAATATTATGCGGAACCTTGAGAAAAAACTGCGACAGGCAAGGGAGCTTTCCTGGGAGCGGTTCGGAAAGAAGATTACCTTCTACGTGCCGGGGATGTTTGCCTACAATGGGATCAAGGGAAAGTATCCCGCGCTCAGCATCACGGGTGAACAATGCGCGCTTCACTGCGACCACTGCGCCGGTAAACTGCTTGAAACCATGATTTCCACGTCGGATCCCGGGCAACTGGTGGAGACGTGCCGGCGGCTGAAAAAAAAAGGCACACTCGGTGTTCTCCTGAGCGGAGGATGCGACCGAGAGGGCAGACTGCCGTGGGATGATTTTCTCCCCGCTATTTCCAAAATCAAGAAAGAAACAGGACTCTATGTTTCCGTTCACTGCGGCCTTCTGGATGATAAAACCGCTTTTCAATTGAAAAAGGCGGGTGTTGATCAGGCCCTGCTCGACGTCATTGGTGATGACCGGACGTACAGGGAGGTGTACCATGTTGATTTTGGAGTATCGCGCATCGCGTCGACCCTCGAAGCCCTTCACCGGGCCGGTCTGGCCATGATCCCCCATGTGGTCTGCGGTCTTTATTACGGGAAGATAGAGGGAGAGATGCGGGCCCTGGACATGATTGCCCGGTTTCACCCGGAACAGGTGGTCATCGTCTCCCTCATGGGGATCCCGGGAACACCCATGGCGAAACTGCCCGGGCCTCGCCCGACGGAGATCGCCGAAATTATCGCAGAGGCACGGCTCAGGATGGCTGACAGCCGCGTCAGCCTGGGGTGCGCGCGGGAGCGGGGAAACGCCCTCATAGACACCCTTGCTCTTGAGGCGGGGGTAAACCGGATGGTGATTCCTTCCGAAGAGGCCCTTGTCCTTGCAAGGGAGTATGGACTTGAGATCCGGTACCAGAGGACCTGTTGCTCGGTATCGGCGGATTTTTCAGGAGGGGAATGGTAAAAGAAAATAAAATGGATACATTGAACAATCAGGTGCTGGAAAGCCCGGAGTTTCTCCGGATGAGCCTTGCTGCCGCAATGACCCTCGGGTTCAGGCGGGGGCTTTTCTACCGCAACGCGAAGCTTTATTGCATCAACCTGCTCTTGACCTACCGGGCCGGGTGCGCGGCCAGGTGTGCCTACTGCGGGCTCTCGAACCGGCGGCCTGGGAAATATGACCGTAAGAGCTTCATACGGGTCACGTGGCCCACCCTTCCGCTGGAGGAAATCATCGGTCGCATCGCACAACGGCAAGACAGGGTGAAAAGGATCTGCATTTCCATGATTACCCACAAGCGGGCCATCAGGGACACGAGGGATATCTGCGCCAGGCTCCGGGCATCATTTGATGTGCCGGTATCCCTCCTCATCTCTCCGACAATTCTCACCCGCGAGCATCTTGTGGAATACAAGGAGGCGGGAGCGGACAAGATCGGTGTGGCCATTGATCTTGCAACGCCCGCGCTTTTTGATCAATACCGGGGAACGGGGGTAGGAGGGCCCCACAAGTGGGAGAGATACTGGGAATGCTTGAGAGAATCCCTTGAAGTATTCGGCCAAGGGAATGCGGGTCCTCACTTCATGGTGGGCATGGGGGAGACGGAAAAAGAGATGTGTGAAGCCATACAACGGGCCAGGGATATGGGCGGCAGGACCCACCTCTTCTCGTTCTATCCTGAGCCCGATTCCGCCATGGACAATGTACTTCCTCCTCCGCTGGATCAGTATCGACGCGTCCAGGTTGCCCGGTACCTGATTGATAACAGGCTGGGAGACACCGGACGGTTTACTTTTGGAGAGGGCGGACGTATCCTGGATTTCGGGATGACTGGTTCGGAACTTGATGAGGTCATGGATTCCGGCGAACCCTTCCGCACCAGCGGGTGCGAGGGTTATGACGGACAGGTGGCGTGCAACCGGCCCTATGCCAATTCCCGGCCCGGCCCTGATATGCGGAATTATCCGTTTCCGCCGGACCGGGAGGACATTATCCGCATTCGTTCCCAGATGGGGCTGGAACCGGATATATCAAGCGGCCGCACCAGTATTTCCCGGCAGTGCCTGGGCAGCTAAATCACAACTAATCCATCCCGGCGTCGGGATGAGAATTGAAAAAATTCTTCCGTTCAAGGCATATCATAAATTGAAAGGAATAAATTCGAAATCCGAATATCGAAATTCGAAACAAATTCGAAATTCTAATGTTTCAATATTCCAAACGAGAGAGCTCGTTAGATTTCTAAAGCAAGTTGTTTTCCGATATGTTTTGGTCATTTGAATTTTTATTATTAGGTATTGTTTCGAGTTTCGGATTTCGATATTCGAATTTTCATGTGACGAGATTATTTGCCTCCGGTGAGCAGGCAATAATCCGGTCAATCCTGGGATTCCTGTCTAAAACGCGAGAAGGAGGTTTTGCATGGATCTGAAAAAGTGTGTTGCTGTTGTGACGGGCGGGGCATCGGGCCTTGGGGAGGCCTGCGTTCGCCTTTTTGCGGAGCAGGGGGCAAAGGTGTCCATCCTTGATCTTGCCGAGGATCGAGGTGAAGCGCTCGCTGCCGAGATCGGGGACGATGTCCTGTTTATCAAGACGAACGTGACTGATGAAGGAACGGTCAAGGATGCCGTGGAGGAAACCGTCAAGGTGTTCGGTGCTCTCCAGATCGCGGTGAATTGTGCGGGGATCGGGATCCCCGCCAAGGTTCTGGGAAAAGAGGGCCCCCTGGCCATGGATGACTTCGACCGGGTCATGAAGGTGAACCTCATGGGAACCATGAACATCATCCGCCTTGCCGGATTTGCGATGAAGCACAACACTCCAAATGAAGAAGGCGAACGGGGTGTGGTGATCAACACCTCATCAATAGCTGCGTGGGAAGGACAGGTAGGGCAGACATCCTACAGTGCTTCCAAGGCCGCCATCACCGGTATTACACTGCCGGTTGCCCGTGAATTTGCAGAGTACGGGATCAGGGTAATGACCATTGCGCCGGGGCTCTTTGACACGCCCATGCTCCGGGGTCTCCCGGACAAGGTGAAGGAATCCCTTGCCCGCATGGTGCCTTTTCCCTCCAGGTTCGGGCGGCCGGGTGAATTTGCCATGCTCGCGCGGCATATTGTGGAAAACCCCATGCTGAACGGGACCACTATCAGGCTTGACGCGGCCATTCGTATGTCGGCAAGATAGGGCACTCATATCACCCTTGACACTGATGGCGGACAGGCTTACCTTTTGAGAATGAAGAATGGGAGCGGTTTGCTGTCTCTTGTTCCCGAAGAAAGGGGGAATGAGTATGTGGGATTATACAGATAAAGTCAAAGAGCATTTTCTCAAGCCCAAGAATGCCGGCGAAGTGGAAGATGCCAATGCAGTAGGAGAAGTCGGTTCCATGGCCTGTGGTGACGCCCTGAAGCTGACCCTGAAAGTGGATGAAAACGGGAAAATTGAAGATGCAAAATTTCAGACCTTCGGTTGCGCGAGCGCCATTGCTTCGGCCTCGGCCCTGACTGAAATGATCAAGGGAAAGAGCGTTGAGGAGGCCGAAAAAATCACCAATCAGGAGATTGCCGATTATCTCGGGGGACTGCCAAAAGAGAAGATGCACTGTTCCGTCCTCGGACGGCAGGCCCTGGAGGCCGCTCTTGCCGATTTTAAGGGAGAGAAGGTCAAAGAACAGGAAGGTGAGATCGTCTGTGAATGCTTTGGGGTCACCGACCTGGAGATCGAGCGGGCGGTGCGGGAGAACAACCTCATGACTGTGGAGGAGGTCACCGATTATACCAAGGCCGGGGGTGGGTGTGAAAGCTGTCATGATACCATCCGGGAGATTATTGCCAAGGTCCGGGATGAGGAAAGACCGCCTGCCCGCCCGAAGCTGTCTAACATAAAAAAGATAAAGATGATTGAAGAGACGATTGAAAGCGAGATCAGGCCTTCTTTGCAGCAGGACGGGGGAGATATCGAACTCATTGACGTAATCGGAAATCGCGTTCTGGTAGCCACGAGAGGAGCCTGCGCCATTTGCAAGGCCGCGGAAATAACGCTGAAGAGTCTCGTGGAGGCGAAACTGCATGAGTTTGTATCCCCGGAGCTGGTTGTAGAGGAGGTGAAAGAATGACAATCGTGTACATGGATAACAACGCCACGACCCAGGTGGCACCGGAAGTCCTGGAGGCCATGCTGCCCTATTTTCATGAGCTTTACGGGAATCCCAGCAGCGCTCACACCTTTGGCGGCCAGGTGGGCCACAAGATCCGTGAAGCCCGGGGAAAGGTCGCCGGACTCCTCGGCGCCCTGCCGGACGAGATCATTTTCACCAGTTGCGGTTCCGAAAGTGACAACACCGCCATCCTGTCCGCCCTGCAGACCCAGGAAGGCAAGAACCACATTGTCACCAGCCGCGTGGAACATCCGGCCGTCAAGGTGCTTTGCAACCACCTGGCAAAAAACGGTTACCGGATAACCGAGATTCCGGTGGACCGGGAGGGACGGCTGGACATGGATCAGTACAAAGAGAATCTGACGCAGGATACCGCTATCGTCAGTCTCATGTGGGCGAACAATGAAACAGGCGTTGTTTTTCCAGTGGAAGAGGCTGCCCGGATGGCCAAGTCTCGTGGCATCCTGTTTCATACGGATGCGGTCCAGGCGGTAGGGAAGATCCCCATTGATCTTAAGAACAGTGCCATTGATATGCTCTCCGTCTCCGGCCACAAGCTTCACGCACCTAAAGGAGTCGGTGTGCTCTATGTGCGCAAGGGGACCAAATATGCCCCCTTTCTCATCGGGGGACACCAGGAGCGGGGCCGTCGCGGGGGAACGGAAAACACGGCCGGTATCATCGCCCTTGGCAAGGCGTGTGAACTGGCCGGGAAACACATGGAAGACGAAAATACCCGGGTCAAGGCCCTCAGGGATAAGCTGGAACAGGGAATTGTGGCGAAGGTACCCAAGAGCCGGGTAAACGGTGGCGGAGCAGAACGTCTCCCCAACACGAGCAATATCAGCTTTGAATCCGTAGAAGGGGAAGCCATCCTCCTTCTCATGGATGAATTTGGCATCTGCGCATCATCCGGGTCAGCCTGTACGTCCGGGTCCCTGCAGCCGTCCCACGTGCTTCGTGCCATGGGAGTCCCCTTTACCATGGCGCACGGATCCATACGCTTCAGCCTCAGTATCTACAACACGGAAGAGGAAGTGGATTTTGTTGTTGAG
>JAFDGR010000141.1 GCA_019309145.1 Deltaproteobacteria bacterium
AGGTATGATGAAGAATACGGTGTTTATAGCTGTCAGGAAATTTGAGGATTGGATAAATATACCTTGAGATCCTTGCAGGAATACCGATATAATAACATATGGAAGGAGGAAGAAAACATGCGCATAAATCTGCAGTTTAATGCCAGCCTTCCTGTGAAAATAACCAGACGCAAGAAATGGTTTCTTGCGTCATGCCCTATTCTTGATATTCACTCCCAGGGCGATACCGAGGAAAAGGCCAAACAAAACCTCAGTGAAGCCCTTTCCCTCTTTTTTATTTCATGCTTTGAACGGGGGACCCTTGACGCTGTCCTAAAAGGGTGCGGATTCCAGGCAGTGAAACCCCCCTTAGTTCCGCCCAGATTTTCTCAGGCCGAAGCTGAAGATTTCATCAACGTGCCTATCCCGTTTCTCGTGAACACCACTCGGAAAGAATGCCGCGCATAACGCCAGTGAGCTGGAAGACGCTGGAATGTATTTTCAAGAAATATGGTTTCACTTTCGAGCGTCACCAAGGAGACCACAGATCTTATGTGAAACAGGGCGTATCCAGGCCGGTTGTTATCCCAACTTACCGGGAAGTCGATGTCGAAATTATCCGATCAAATATGCGAACAGCAGGTATGTCCCGAGATACTTACTTCAAACTCCTGAAGCAATGTAAATAGAAACCTTCGTGCTCAGAGACCTCCAAAATTGTTTTGCGGCTATTTCTGAAAGCGAGCGAACCATGGGGCGCTCAACCGAAATTCCCATTGCCAAGAAAAAGAAAAATCGGATCCAAATCCCATCAGAATTCACAACACGTCTTTTCAGTTCAACCTGAATTAACCATAAAAACAATGATATATAAACTTCGAAAAGCGGTCTGCAAAACCGTTATTCACCGGTTCGAATCCGGTTGCCGCCTCCACGCACATGATGGGTGGGCAGATTATGCTCACCCATTGTTATTTGTACGCTTTTTTTGATGCACTTTTCCACTGCACCCCGTCTGATTGCCTCCTTCGGCATACCGAAGACCACAGACGTTTGTTGGTCCTGCGCCAGGGTGGACGCTCCGGCTTTCCTCATCATGAGGAGGCCTTCGGCCCCGTCATTTCCCATGCCCGTAAGGATGATCCCGAGGCTGTTCCTGCCCGCACATTCAGCAACCGACTTGAAGAGTACGTCAACAGAAGGCCTTTGGTGATGCACCAGAGGACCCTGCTTGACCCGCACATAGTAGCGGGCCCCGCTCCTTTTGAGGAGCATGTGGTAGTTTCCCGGGGCAATCAGGACTCTCCCGTTGATCACATTATCCCCATCTTGCGCTTCTTTCACCTGCATGGAACAGAGGCGGTCAAGCCTTTCCGAAAAAGAGGTGGTAAACTGCGCGGGCATGTGCTGGACTACAACAATTCCCGGCCCGTTGGGAGGCATTCGCGCCAACACAATCTTGAGGGCCTCGGTCCCGCCGGTTGAAGCACCTATCGCGATAACCTTGCTGGTCGTGGTGGTGAGTGTCCTTGGTGCCGGTGTTGTTTTAGTCTCGCCGTCAATACCCCTTTCCGGGGGCTTTCCTGCTACGTTGATCCCGGCCACCGCCCTGATCTTGTCAGCCAGTTGGAGCCTCATATCACCCACGGAATAAGAGCTGGTCGGCTTGGAAATGACCTCCACGGCCCCGGATGAAAGGGCTTCCAATGCCAGTTTACTGCCTTTTGCCGTGAGAGAGCTGACAATGATGACCGGCAATGGATAATACCGCATCAACCTCTTGAGAAAAGTAATGCCGTCCATGCGCGGCATTTCCAGGTCAAGAGTGACCACATCCGGTTTCAACCGCACTATTTTGTCTCTGGCAACATAGGGATCAGGGGCTGTGCCCACTACTTCTATTCCCTTTTCCCGGGACAATGCTTCGGCAAACACCTTCCTGACTACCGCTGAATCATCAACCACCAGTACCCGTATGTTTTTTCCCGTATGCATGTCGCGTTGTGATGCCTGTCCGAAAAAATGAACCCGCATCTCTCAAGTGATTCAAGGGAATGCGGGTCCGCGTGTTGACGCAAGAGCCTCTCCACCGGAGGAGTTACCGATGAAAGGCCATCCTGACGGCCAGTTGGTTTTCTATGGCGTTGAAAACCAGGGTGATGTCATTTTCTTCTTTGGAGCAGAAGCCGCCCAGGGCCTTTCCGGAATCGATCATTTCCGGGATTCCCAGATTGAAGCTTTCTTTTGGATCAAAAAGACTCAATGCCTTCCCGCAGATCATATTGAGCAGCTCTTTCAGGGTTCCCTGAACATCATCCGGGCCTATTTTCCCGGGTTCCTGGCCCATGAAATCGGCGGTCAATGAAGTGGCGAGGGTGTAAGGGACCAGGAACATGGCCTCGCCCTGAAACCTCCCTTGAAATTGTAGCCTCGCGGACGTCAACTTCTCGGGTGGAATTCGAAACAGAGGGCCGTCTGTTTCAGTCTCAGAGACCTCCAGCGGCAAGAAAAACATGGTTTCCAGGACCTCAGAAATCGAGGTCTTCATCGCCTCCTTCAGCGCTTCCCTGTCCATCCGGATCTCCTAGTATATTGTTTAGTTTTTGTCGTATCTCTTCCGGGGTAAACGGTTTCTGGATATAGCGTGCGGCACCTTGTTCCATAAATGTGTTGATTATTTGTTGACTTCCTTCCGTGGAGACAACCACGACCGGGATCGCAGAGAGCAATTCCTCTTTTTTCATGGACGCGATCAATTCCATACCGTTCATCTCGGGCATGTTGTAATCGGTTATGATCAGGTCCACCCATTGTTTTCCGAGGACCTCGAGCGCCTCACGGCCATTGGAAGCTTCATAGCATTCTCCGATATCAAAACCGGATATGGTAACCGTCTTCCGCATAACGGCACGCATGGGGGAGGAATCATCAACGATGAGCACATTGAAAGCCATTTTGTTTCACCTTCCCTGTTTTTTAAAAAATCATTCGTGTGATCGTATTCAATGCCAAATTTGGAAATCCCAATGTCAAATCAATGCCCAATGACTGGATCGAAGAACAGCTTGAATTATGTTGTGAACGTCGCCCTCGTTTAAAAGTGATACGTTGAGTCATTTGGTTTTCCGGTTCATCCGGGTCAGGTCTCCGCCAGGAGACCTTCAATTTCATGCAACCGCTCACCGAATGACGCCATCATTATCTGGATATCGGTGTCACTGAACTGCAACCTTTTCATGACCTTCGGGTGAAAACGGTACGCCAGTCCATCGGATCCCACCCCAATACCCATGATCATGCAAAGCGTGTCAGCAACATAGACCGCGGCCAACTCCAGATCATCTTCTCTCCAGCCGGTCCCGAGATGGTGATTGCGAATGATCTCGACCATTCTGGCACTGAAATTCCATTTTTCCGCTATAATCGCTCCCAGTTCGGCATGGTCAATACCGATAATGAGCTTTTCAGCATCTCGAAAGGTGATGTTCTTGTCTTTTACTGCTTTTTCAATTTCATCAAAATAGTTTTCCACGTGTTTGCTTAACACGGCCTTTCCAATATCCTTCAAGAGGGCGGACGTAAATACAAGGTGTTTATCCTTCAGTCCCTTGCTCTCCGCTATATCCTTTGCCATAAATGCAGAAAGAACCGAATACTTCCAGAGTTCTCCTTCCCTGAGGTCATATCCTTTTTGAGCCCGTTTCAGGTTTTCGCTCCCCAGGTTCATCATGACCATATCAACCACCTGGTCCATTCCCAGGTAGGCCACTGCCTGGTGAATGGAGTCTATTTTTCTCGCGAGACCGAAAAAGGCGGAATTGCAGAGCTTCAGGACGTTCGCGGTCAATGCAGGATCATACTGGATAACATCTGCGAGATCTGCAGCTGAACTCACGGTATTTCCAGCAATGGCCATCACTTTGTGGGTAACCTGTGGAATGGGCTTCAGCTTGTCGATTCCCTTTATTATGGCGGCTATATCGGTCATATTTTTTTGAATTCCTGTCCTGAAGTTTTCAGCCACACTTCTCCATCTCTGATTAAGAGCTTGATTGTCCTGTTTACGTTTCCTCCCACCTCTTCATAATCGGTCATTACCTTGTTTTTCCAGAATATTTTTCTCACGGCCATGTGATTTCTCTTCCCGATATTGAAAAAGCCTTTCTGGTCAAGAACCTGGGCGCCTCCCACCACAACCACCTTCATCCTCTGTTTGATCGCGCCCAGTTTGTAAGCGGCCTTGAATAGGGCCGGGATGCCTGTATCGGCGAACATAAAGGGATTCCTCTGCGCTTTTCCTTCATCAAGCTTGGATTCAGGCAACATGAAGTGGAGCAAACCGCCAACTCTTGCCACTGAATCGTAGATCGAGATTCCAATGCAGGACCCCAATGAATAGGTGATCAGGACGGAATCCGGATCATTACTCACCTTCATGTCTGATACCCCGACGATGATATTCACGCACGTACCTTTCTGATACAATTCATCATTTTAATGAAAACCGCCTGCTTCCGTAACCGCTTGATGCATCAACGTACCGTTTGAGGGTGGAGTTGTTGCTCCTTTGGAGAACGTGGAGACAGGCCCAAAAGCGCCGGGTTCCGGTTTTCGTACAGGCCCCATGATATACTCTTCGCGGGCGATATGGAATAAGCCAGCCATATCCAGGATGAGCCCAACCCTGCCGTCTCCCATAATGGCACCACCCGCGATCCCCTCGACATGTTTGAGACTTTCTCCCAGGCTTTTGATAACGACTTCCTCTTTTCCCAGGAGATCATCGACCAGGAGGCACATCTGCTGTCCTTCATGTTCCACGGCAACAGCGAGAGCTTCCCAGGGATTCTGGTTTTTCCCTTCGGCCCCGACGATCCGGTCAAGCCTGATGAGAGGGAGCAGCCGTCCTCGCACCAGGACCATCTCCCCTTTGCCCTCAACGGTGGAATACAGCGCTTTCTCCGGTCTGAATGATTCCAGGATTGCAAGGGCGGGGATAATGTATCGCTCCTTTCCCACCTTCACAACCATTCCCTCAATGATGGCGAGGGTCAAGGGCAGATGAATGGTGAACAGGCAGCCCTTGCCCGGGCTGCTGGTAATTTCCACCCGCCCTTTCAGTTTTTCAATAGCCTTTTTTACAACATCCATGCCCACGCCCCGGCCCGATATCTCGGTTACTTCCTTCGCAGTGGAAAAGCCGGGCTGGAATATCATATGGTAGACATCGGCATCGCCGGGAATGGCATCGTCTCCGATCAAACCGCTTGCCCTGGCCTTATGAAGAATCGCGTCCCTGTCCAGTCCTCTCCCGTCATCTGCTATTTCAATAACGATATTTCCGCCCCGGTGATAGGCCCGCAGATGCACCACGCCCCCGGCAGGTTTTCCGTTCGCCTCCCTTGTTTCAGGATCTTCTATGCCATGATCAACTGCATTCCGAATCATATGGACCATGGGTTCATAGAGCTCTTCTACCACGTTCCGGTCTATTTCAGTCTCCTCGCCCTCCATGGTGAGGGTCACCTGTTTCCCGGAGTGTTTCGAGAGGTCTCTCACCAACCGCACCATCTTTTGAAAAGTGCTTCTTATGGAGACCATTCGGAGGGACATGGCTGTTTTCTGGAGTGTCGAGGTGATCTGGTTGAACTGGCTGAGGATTTTGTAAAGATCCTGATTTCCATGGGAAAACATTCTGTCATTCTGCCGCAACATGGCCTGGGCTATCACCAGTTCTCCGGTCAGATCTACAAGGGTGTCCAGTTTTCTGGTATCTACCTTCACCTGGAGCCCAATGCCCTTTTTCCCGCCAAATTTTTTCTGCCTGCGTAAGGCTCCGACTACCTTCCTGGGAGCAGCAGCTCCCTCTTCAACAAGAATCCGCCCCAATTTCTTTCCCGGCTTCTGTCCCTGCTCTTGCAGCCCCTTTTCCAGCTTTTCTTTGTCAAGAACACCGTCCTCAATCAGGATTTGCCCCAGAGGCTTCCCTGCAATTTTTTCGCTGTTGGATTGGAATGCGTCGATTTTTTTGAGGAGAGGATTGATATCAATACCGTTATCGAGCAAGGAGTTGCTTTCGAGACCCTCCTGAACACCCTTGATCATCTGCTTCAAAACATCCACCGATTCGAGCACGAGATCCACCACATCTCCCTCCACGGTGATTTCGCCGTCTCGGGCCTTGTTGAGCAGGTTTTCCGCGCTATGGGCAAGTTTGTTAATTTTTCCCAGGTTCAGGAATCCTGAAACCCCTTTGATGGTATGGAAGGGCCTGAAAATGGCATTCATGGTATCGAGATTTTCAGGATTATCTTCGAGGTCAATGAGGCTGACTTCAATGGAAGCGAGATTTTCGAGGGATTCAGACACAAAATCATGCAGAATCTCACGGTCCTCGTCGGTGAGTTCCCGCGCCTGTTCTCCCGTGTCGTTTTCAGGACTTTTTCCGGTCCCCTCGGCGGCCGTGCTTTCGTTTTTGCCGCTTTTCCCGGGAGCGGAAGAGCCCAGCTTTTCAAGAAGGGGCGTGATATCTTGCTCAAAGGGCTCGCCTCGGGACATAGATCGAAACACACCCTGGAGATGCAAAACGCCCGCTTCCAGCGGAGAGATGTCCTTTTCCTCTGCCAGTATGAGACGTTCCAGGTAGTTTCGAATGGCCTTGATGAGGGCGTGAAACAGGGGTTCCTCCACCCGGTCGGAGCAATTTCCCACGGCCTCCAGGGAATTCATCATTCTGCCCAGTGTCAGCAGGTCTTCCTCTTCAAGAGTGACCACTTCGAGGGCCATATCCTCTATGTGTTTTTCCACTTCTTCAAAATCCCGTGGCATGCCCCTGTTCTCCCCTGTGGCAAAAAAACAGCGGGAAGTTCTTTTTAGCTCCCGAGCACCTTTTCCAGTTTTTCGCTGAAGATCTCCGGCGTAAACGGCTTCACAATATAATTACTCACCCCCGCCTTTACCGCCTCGATAACATTTTCCTTCTGTCCCTCAGCGGTGACCATGATAAAAGGAATTTTCCTGAGTGCATCATCAGCCTTGACCGCTTTCAGAAGAGCCAGTCCCGTCATCTTCGGCATATTCCAGTCCGACACAATCAGCCCGACCGGCTCCTTTTTCAATTCTTCGAGTGCCGCACTCCCGTTTTCGGCTTCCCTGATTTGACGAAAGCCAAGCTGCTTTAAAACGCCCTTTACAATCCTTCTCATGGTGGCGAAGTCATCTACAACCATTACTTTTATGCTGGTGTCAAAGGACATTTCATCCCTCCTCAGGGTATCATGTGCGCTTCAATGCCGGTTCGTTCCTTCACCCGTCCGTTTCCGTGCAGGAGCGCATCTTGTCTCGCGTTTCCACCGCATCAGTTTGCTCTAAAGCAAGATATGTACCAATGGCAACATGCCGTGAAATCAGTAAAAAGAGCGCCTTCGCTCTTCGGGAGCGGCAAAGGGGTCATGATTTTGACAGATGAAGTCATTTTTTTTGGCGATCAGATCATCCTTTTCGGCCTCAAGATATTGTGCAGATCAACCGATGCAATAAAAGCAATGGAGACGCACCGGTGCCAAACAGCAGATATGGGCCTGAGTGAGCGACAATTCAAGGAACTCAGGGAACTTGTGTACCATGAGTGCGGGATCAATCTGCACAATGGCAAGCGCCAGTTACTGCAGGCCCGGCTTTCCAAGCGACTCCGCAGAACGGGTATCAAGAGCGTTCAGGAATATCTCGATGTTTTAGAGAAGGATCAGGAGGAATTGATTCATTTTCTTGATGCAGTCTCCACGAACCATACCCTTTTTTTCAGGGAAAGCCAGCACTTCCAGGTTCTTCATTCCTCGCACCGGAATATCTGGTGTGCCGCCTGCTCCAGTGGTGAGGAACCCTATTCGGTGGCGATTGATTGCCTGGAGAAGGGGTTCAGGCCCTCCATCCTCGCCACCGATATCTCTACCAATGTGCTTGATATGGCACGGCGAGGAGTCTATCCCAGGGAAAAGACCCGCATGATGCCCACGCACCTCCTCCGGAAGTATTTTCAAAAGGGGCAGGGACAATGGGAAGATTTCATTCGGGTAAAGGCAGGGGTGCGTAAAATGGTCACTTTTGGGAGATTCAACCTGGTGTCAGGCCCCCTGCCATCCCGGAAATTCGATGTCATTTTCTGCAGGAACGTCCTCATCTATTTTGACAGCCGGGTAAAAGAGCGGGTCATCAACAGGCTTTATGGGCTTCTCAAAGGAAACGGATATCTTATCATCGGCGGCGCCGAGAGCCTCAGCAGCCTCCGGCACAGGTTTCAATATATGAAACCAAGCATCTACCGCAAGAGAGGAACGTCCGGGATTTTTCATTGAGCAGGGGATTGTTCCTCGAGAAGGGAATAACAGGTCCTTCCCGGGGTGGTTATTTGTCGTGTTTCCCTGCTTCTGCCAGGTCTTGCAGCCTGTCGCGGTCGAGCAGTTTGATACGGCGGTCATCCACTTCTATGAGGTTCTGGGTGTTCATCCTGGCGAAGACGCGGGAAAGGGTTTCCGGGACCGTCCCGAGAAGACTCGCCAGTTGTCCCTTGGAGATATTCAGGGTCACACGATCTTCTTCGCCTTGTTCTTCCGACAGGTAAATCAGATAGCCCGCCAGTCTCGCGGGCACTTCCTTCAGCGAGAGATTTTCGATTTGGGTCGTGAATTGCCGGAGCCGAACTGAGAGGACCGCCAACATGTTCAAGGCCAGGGAGGGATGCTCGGTGATAAGGTCTATAAAAGCGGGGCGCGGGAAAAAGAGTACATGGGATTTGGTGATGGTTTCAGCGTTTGCGGGGAATCGCTGGCCAGAGAATACGGGAACTTCTCCGAATGGTTCGCCCGGGCCCAGGATGTGGAGGATCTGTTCCTTTCCGTCTGTCGAAAGCTTATAGATCTTTACAAGACCCTCGCCGATGATGTAAAAACCATTACTATCCTCTCCTTCAAGGAACACAGAATCTCCCTTGTTGAAATTCTTTTCTACCGCGATTTTCCCGATCCTGTTTTTTTCCTTTTCACCGAGGCCTTGAAAGAGGATCGTATTCGAGATGATGTCCTGGTTTGTTTTTGCCATGGTTCCCATATTTTGAAAAAAGTGTTATTTATGGTGTTGATACCATTTTTTCTTGATCCAGGTCAAAGCAAATGTTGCCGGGAATGCTTATACTGAAAGACAAGACTATATCCTGTTGCTGATTTTTGTCACACGAGAAGCATGAACGGACACAAGAATCGCGGTAGAAAGGGGAAAAACCGGAAATGCAATGGCACGCGGAAGCAGCGGAAGCGGTTAAACGGGTCCCTTTTTTTGTGAGAAAAAGGGTGAAGACCAGGGTGGAAGAAGAAGCCGCGCGGCGCGGCGATCACCTGGTGACCTTGGAGCACGTGGAAACGTGCCGGAAGCGTTTTCTCAACCGGATGGAAGAGGAGGTCAAGGGATACCAGGTGGAGACCTGCTTCGGGCCGGGCGGGTGTCCAAATCGTGCGGTGATTTCAGAAGGGCTGACGAAAGAGATTGAGCGGATGCTCGCCCGGCGGGATCTGAAAAGCTTCCTGGAAGAGAAAGTGGGAGGGCCACTCAAGTTCCACCACGAGTTTCGTGTATCCATCTCCGATTGCCCGAATGGTTGTTCCCGTCCGCAGATCGCGGATGTGGGTATTATCGGGGCCCTGACCCCGAAAACAGGCGAATCACCCTGCAGCCGGTGCGGTGCGTGCGTGGAAGTGTGCAGGGAATCGGCCGTATCGCTTTGCGAAGAGGGACCGGTTATTTCCGCTCAGCAGTGCCTGGGTTGCGGTGCCTGCATTCGTGCGTGTCCGACCGGAACTCTTGTGGAAGCTTCAAGCGGCTACCGGGTGCTCCTTGGCGGCAAGCTGGGCCGGCATCCCCGGCTGGGACAGGAAATCCCGGGCATCCAGAGCCCTGACCAGGTGGTGGGCATCATTGAACGCTGCCTTGACCGCTACCAGGAGCACAGCAGAGGTGGAGAACGCCTGGGAGTCGTCCTGGAACGGCTGGGAATGGGCGTGTTTTTCGAAGAAAACGAAAAAAAGAGAAACTCTTGACTTATGTCAATGTCCGGAGTCGATGCACCAGGTATGATGAGATCAAAATAGAGGCAGGAGATTGAAGTCCGAATCTCTCAACAAAAAACAAAAATCTAGTACAAGGAGGAGTTATCATGTTTTGTTTTCAATGTCAGGAGACGGCCAAGAACACAGGGTGTACCGTGAAGGGCGTTTGTGGAAAGCCGGAAGAACTGGCGGATCTGCAGGATCTGTTGATTTATGCCCTGAAAGGGATCTCCATTTACGGAGAGAAGTTGAACCAGCTGGGAATCGTAGACAGGAAGGCAGGGCTTTTTGTGGCCCAGGGACTTTTTGCCACTATCACCAATGCAAACTGGAGTGAAGAATGGTTTTTTGATCATATCAGAAAT
>JAFDGR010000142.1 GCA_019309145.1 Deltaproteobacteria bacterium
CTGCCCACCGGCGTGATCGCACTCCGTGCCGCCGCCGGCTCCAGGGACCCTGCCGGCATCCTTTCGACCACGCTCTTTGCCACGGTCTGTTCCACGCTGGCGGCCATTTGTGCGGCCGTTGTCTATAAACGCTTCTTCAAAAAGGATCGACCCGAAGAGAAGCCGGGCGCACGCGCGAATGTTGCCGGAGAAACAAGTGGCACATCTCTGGATGATTCCACAGGGGCCTATCCCGCGTGGGTGAGCTTCCTGGCAATCGCATTCCTCGTTGCCTGCATCCCCTTGGCCGTCCTGTGGGGGAAAGCTGTTTCTCCCTGGGTCATCCCGGGGCTCATGATAGGGTTCCTGGGTTTTGGGTTTGCCCGGCGCGTCCATGTCTACGAGGTGTTCGTGGAAGGGGCAAAAGAAGGGTTCCAGGTAGCGGTCAAGATCATCCCGTATCTTGTCGCCATCCTGGTGGCGGTGGGCATGTTTCGTGCCAGCGGTGCCATGGAGGCAATGGTCCATGCCCTGGGCACGTGGACGGCAAAAATCGGCCTGCCGCCCGAAGCCCTTCCCATGGCCCTCATAAGGCCGCTTTCCGGATCAGGGGCATACGGGGTCCTGGCGTCGCTCATCAACGATCCTGCCATCGGACCGGACAGCTATGTGGGGTACCTTGTTTCAACACTGCAGGGATCAACAGAAACGACCTTTTACGTCCTGGCAGTCTACTTCGGTGCGGTTCAGATCCGGCGGATTCGGCACACCCTGGCTGCCGCGCTCACCGCAGACCTGGTGGGCATCATGGCTGCCGTGGCCATCTGTTCGTACCTGTACGGATAGAGCTGCCTCCTTGACATACATGAGCCTGTTCATTATACTCTGCTTCCCACATGAAGATGCCGATAGACCGTTCAAAAAGGAGGTGTACCATGATTCGCACGATTGCCAAGCCAATGAGTTTTCTCTTGATTGTCTCTCTGTTATGCACAGGTTTTGCCTTGGGCAGGGCACAGGCAGCCATGGTTGGCACGGAAACAGTGCTTAATGCCAAGGTTCAACAGACCAATCGCGCTCGCCTGAATGCGTTTTTGGATCAGCCAAAGGTCCAGGCGATTCTGGAAGCCCGGGGGATAAGTCCCGAGGAAGCAAGGGCACGTATCGCTTGCCTTTCGGACAATGAGGTAGCTGACCTGGCTGCCACTGTGGACCAACTCCCCGCAGGTGGCAGTGCGGTGGGCGCACTGATCGGCGCCGGGGTGCTGATTTTTATTGTCCTGTTGATCACGGACATCCTCGGCTTTACCCATGTCTTTCCGTTCGTGTATCATTCCAAATAATTTCAGGGCGATGCGTCTTTCCGGTGCATCGTTCCTGCCCGTCTTGATCTTTTTTTTTCTTGCGGGGTGTGGAGGCCCGCAACTGGCGGAAATCCGGGAGCAGATGATTCGGCTCCCTTCCCGGGTCGAACTTCAGGATGTCCCCTTGTATACTCAGGAGGCACAGCAGTGTGGACCGGCCGCCCTTGCCATGGCCCTCAGTTGGAGCGGGATTCCCACAACGCCCGAGGCCCTTGTCCCCCGGGTCTACACTCCTGCACTGAAAGGGAGCCTTCAAACCGCGATTGTCGGAGCGGCCCGGCGGTCCGGCAGGGTAGCATATCCCCTCTCTGGAACAGAAGCACTGCTCAGGGAAGTCGCTGCCGGACATCCGGTCATTGTGCTTCTGAATCTCGGACTTTCATGGTACCCGAAATGGCATTATGCGGTGGTCACGGGATATGATCTTGCCGAAGGGTTTATTGTATTGCATTCAGGAAAAACTGAGCCTGAATATCTCCCTTTCCGGGTGTTTGAAAACACCTGGGCGCGAAGTCGACGTTGGGGACTGCTGGTCCTCCAGCCCGGCGATCTTCCCGTCACAGCCGAGGAAACATCCTATCTTGCGGCCGTGCTGGGCCTTGAAAAGGCACATCGATGGCACGAGGCGGTGGAAGGATACCAGACAGCGCTGCAACAGTGGCCAGGGAGCCTGCCCGCGCTCATGGGTCTTGGAAACAGCTTGTATGCCCTGAGAGAACTTGCCCGTGCGGAAAAGGTCTTTCAGGATGCGGCCCGCCTTCATCCAACCTCGGGCGCTGCCTTCAACAACCTGGCGCAGGTGCTCTGGGAAGAAGGGCGGCAGGAAGCAGCCCTGGCTGCAGCACGGAAAGCGGTCGCCCTCGGCGGCCCACTTTCAGCAACCTACCGGAAAACCCTCAAAGAAATTCAATCCGGAAATCCCTGAGCAACTGTCGCAGCATACCATGCCTGCTGCGCCATTTTTTGCATAAAAAAAGGGGTTAGGAATGAACCTAACCCCTTGATGCTGTGTTGGGGTGAGTGATGGGGCTCGAACCCACGACCTCTGGGGCCACAACCCAGTGCTCTACCAATTGAGCTACACCCACCGTAAAAAATTTTTATAGCACAGTTTGTATTTTCTTTTCAAGCCCTTTCGGAGCTTTTTCCAGTCTATTCCTCCATTTTCTTGAGTGTGACCTCCACGGGTTCGGTGTATGGGGAACGATTGTTGGCTCGATCAAAGGCCGCGATCCGGTAAAAGTAGGTCCTTTCCGTATGCACTTTGGCGTCCAGGAAGCGGCTCCCGAAGGTCAGCGGAGTAATGGGGTAATAGGGCCCTACTCTTTTTCTCGCCCGGTAGAGGACGACTCCTTTAAGATCCTCTGCTTTCGGCATTTTCCACGTGAGGTACACGCCTTTCCCGTCCTTGAGAGCTGACGCATGGAGCCCAGCAGGGGCAGGTGGCGGGGTCTTGTCAAAGGTTGAGGCCGCAAGAGGACGTGAGAGGGGTGAGGAATTTTGGCTCGTATCAACGGCTTGAAGCTCATAAGCATATTTTTGACCGGCGACGAGGTTGTCGTCCAAAAAGGAGCGCTCATCTTTGGGGATCAATTTTTTGTTCAGCGGTCTCCTTTCAGCGGGACCGGCCCCGGCCTTTGTGCGGTAAAGGTTGTACCCTGCGATGTCCGATTCGGTATTGGGATACCACGAAAGCTCAACGGCTCCCTCTTTTACCTGGAATGCTTTGAAGACAGGCGCCACGGGGGGGGTGACATCCGGTAGTTTTACTTCCACCACGTTGGAAAACCCGCTTTCGTTTCCGGATGTGTCAACGGCCTTTATCTTGAAAAAAAAGGGGTTGTCACTGGCGGTCTTGGGGGGCTCATGCACAAAAGCCGCTTGTTTGGAGGGCTCCTGGTTGAGAAGCTGGTAATGCTTTGATCCTTTTTCCATGGACCTGAAGACCCGGTATCCCGCAAGGTCCTCTTCCTTGTTGGGAATCCAGGAAAGGAGGATTTTCCCGGGTTCCGCCTTCCCTTTGAGTTCCTGAGGGGGGGCCGGGGGAATCCGGTCCACCACATTGGCGAGGGCAGTATAGGAGGGACCGCTCTCATTCCCGGAGGTGTCTACTGCGGTGACATAGTACCAGAAGGTGGCGCCCGGGGGCAGACCTTTGTCTTTGAACTTTGGATAGTAGCTGGGGATGGCCTTTTTGGTCAATCGGACAAAGGGTCCCTTGTATTGCTGGCCGCGGTAGACATGGTAGCCGAACGCATCCTGTTCCGGACTTTTTTCCCACGAAAGTTCTATTGTGGTCCCTTTTACCTCGGTCTTGAAACCTCTTGGCGCCAGGGGTGGGGTAAGGTCCACAGGCGTTGCGCTGAGCTTCTTGGTCGGAACGCTCTTGCGGCCGAAGGCGTCCACCCCTTCTAAATAGTACCAGTAGGTCTTCCCATTTATGACCTTGGAGTCCTTGAACAGGGTATCGGATATCTTCTCCTTTCCGGTCTTGTCCGTTGTGGTGAGGATAATGATCGGTGCGGTGTTTATCTTCTTGTATCGTCCGTTTTCCTCGTCACTTCGATAGAGGTTATAAGCCGAGAACCTGGACTCTTTGAGCCAGGAAAAGGAGATTTCGCTGTCCCTTGCCTTGGCGGAAAAGGCCAGAGGATTGGAGACCGGCTTGTAGTCTTCCAACCCGATGGGTTGGGGCAAGCTGGCAAGGATTTTCTCCTCGCCCTCGGGACTCGTCATGGCAAGGCGATAGACATATCGCTCTCCTTTCCTGACCTCCCGGTCTTCCCAGCGAAGTCCAAGGACATCGGCAACCTTGGGGCTGAAGTCGGCGTAAAGGAGCAAGAGAGAACGCCGATTTTCCTCCTGCAGTTTCCGGCTCCTCTTGCCCTTCATTTTGAGAGGCCGAGGGGAGATGAGTGCGCTCACTGCCTTAAACAGGGTGTCTCCCAATCTCTTCCTCAGAATTTTTTGATCATTGATTTTCTTGAGGGGCGTGGAGTTGAGTTTTTCCCAGGTCGTCCCTTTTTGGCCCCTGCGGTAGACGTTGAAACCACCGGGTGGGAATCCTATGTCGGACGGTGCCCACCGAAGGATGATGCTCGCCTTGTCAGCCCCTGCGATAAAGGGATAAGGTTCTTCTCCTGCCAGTGCATTAGAAGGCATAAGGAGCATGAGCAGTAGAAGAAATTTCATGGCCGTTTTCATGGTTTTCTCCTCGATGTTTACCAGCGGTTAAGCTTGTCTTCGGGAATGTCTAATTGCAGAATACTCTCCCTCCAGGAGAGGGGATCGGGTGTGTGATCAATGGAACGGTACACTAGTTTCACCTGATACGAGGTCGGCACAGCTACCTGGAGACCGTTCCACAATGCCTGCTTTTCCTCACGGGTCAGCGTATTGTTGAGAACATAGGCTGCATCCACGATATAATATGGGGGAAGTAATTGTGCTGCTATTAACATGGCTCGTATGACCTGCAAGTTGGGGGTAAAAAACAGGTTCGTGTAGTCGATGTAGTACCTGATGGTATGCAGGGTATCCCAGCTCTTGTAATGCGCCCCGTCTATATTGATGATGGAGCTGATTTTTACCGGGGCTGTCAAAGGCAGTGAACACGTGCTCCCGGCGGAATGTGCGAGAATTTGCACGGGTCTGTTCACCGTTATTTCGGAATACCCGATCCTGTGTTCAACCTCGGGGGTGCCGGTCCAGTGCTGGGTAGGACGCACCACCACCTGTTCGACATCTTTCCAGTTGATGGGTTCCACCGTGTCAAAGGCAATGATATGAAAGAGGTAGGGAGGCACATCGTCCATGCCCCACCCGACCCTCGCATTGTGATGAAAGGGCCCTGCAGCCATCATCTGGGCGAAATTCTCATATGCCGAGGTCTTGAATGGGAGCTTGTAGACCACTTCGCCTGAAGGGATTTTGATGACCCTAATCTCGTACTCGGTGTTCGGAAGCCATTTTTCAGGAGTTCTGGGCCCAAATTTTTCGCAATGGATGGTTCGACGATTGTTTATCCAGTCCAGATCATACCAATTCCCTTCCTCCCATCCGCCACCGGATTTCTTGTAGGTTTTCGCCCGGTAGCCGGTAGGCATGGCCACAAGGAAGTTTATATCGACATCCGAATTGGTGTAAACCCACTTTTGTCCAGGACGGGGATAGGTGGACTCCACATACTGATTCCACCTGGCAGCCAAGGCCCCTGCGGTAAAATGGGACCAGAACACATAGCTCCCATCAGATTGCCATTGATTCGCGTTATGCGGACTTTTTTCCATAAACGCTTCTATCCTGAGGCGGTAAGCCCGGTTGGGCACCAGCAGGTATTTGGGATAGAAGAAGCATTCCATGCCGTCATCGCTCACACCGCTATCCCGGGCTTGGACCGCCAGCGTTCCTCCGCCAGCGGAGGTATAAAGCAGTTGAATACTCCCGAAACGGACACGATAGTCCATGTCACCATCACTTGTAGGCGCAGTACGGATTTCCCCCTCTGAAAAGGGGAATTTCGCGAAGAATTTCGCGGCGAGGGGGATGCCGGTGGAACCTTCCTGGGGATAGGTATAGACGATGGCGGGCGGGAGCTGGAGTTCTTCCCCTCCTGCGCCGCCGACCTCTCCCTCGGAGCCGGTTGACCAGGAAAAGGACATGCTGAAGCTGCCGTGTATAATGCCGCCCAGGACACTGAAATGGGCCGACAGGCTTCCCCAGAGCCTTGTGGGATTGGGGGCACGCACTCCGAGGTTCGCGCTTACTCCTGCATTGATGATGTCGATATCCCCTTCCCAGAACCAGATATCCACGTGGATGCCGGCCCGGACATCAAACCAGGCCGCGACCTCGCCGTAGATAAAGAAGGGATTGTAGCCCACCGCCACATCTGCCCGGAGGCCCGTGTCAAGATAGCCGTAGAAGATCCACCAGCGCCCCCCCGCGTGGAGATACTGGGCAAAACCCATGGCGATCCCGTGGTTGCCGATGTCAAAATACCCTGAACAGGTAAAGATATGGAGGGCCTTGAGGCTGATGGGAGATTCCTTGGTGCCGAAATTGATGTACCACTCGTCCTCAGAGAATTTGAGGTCGGCCTCTGCTGTTCCAGGCCCGGTTGCCGGGATCCGTACGATCCCCGTGTAGTCCATCCGTACCCCCAGACTGGCCGTGAGGACAAACGGATCAAATGCCAGTTCAAGCCGGGTTTCTATAGCACCTGAGGGTGGCCGGTCGGTGATATTCGTCATGATCCAGCCGTCGCCCGTCATGGCAAGGGAAAACGGGTTTACCTGGATCTGGAGCCCGAGCCTGGCATTGAAGGTATAACCACCGTCGTAGGTGCCCACGTCGATCCCGGCCATGAGGCCGTATTGCCCTTCTGCCGGAATATACCTGGTCTCCCCGATATCCGGATCGGGAGGGGCCACGTTATAGTAGGCGCCGCCATTGAAACCGTAGATGGAGAGGGGGAGGGGGGTGAGGGGCATACCCCCGCCCGGAAAAGCCACATCGCCATGGATGAAAAAATAGAAATAGCTGCCGGTATTCCCCACCATGAGCGTGGCATCGGCGTGGATCAGGTCTGCTGCCGAGAGTGCCATTGCGCCCTTGAAGCCGTGGCCGTAATCGGGATCGTTTTCATACCATTCTACCTCGCCGGAAAAGCTGAAGGCATGGGGAACACCCAGTGCAACGGAGATCCTGTCCACCTGGGTGCTGTCATAGGATAGAAAATTGCCGCTTTTTTCAGCCAGGATTTTGATCCTGGTTTCTCCAGCCAAGGCGAACTTCCCGGGGCAGATATCGAGGCCGCCCTCTAATCCGAAGAAGTATTTGGAATCCTCCTTGCCCAACCCCACGGCAGTGAGGGTGAAGGGAAAACCGTGGAAGTCGGTATGCAGGTTCCCAAGATTGATCCATCCGCCAGAGAGATCAACATCCCCCAGCGCGTCGATGATGAGGCCCTGGAAGTCCGTTCCGCTGATGGGAATCGGCGCGCCCTGCAACGTGCCGATAGACCCGTTCAGGCGGGCCTTGCCTACTCCATGTTCAACACCTATACTGCTTCCCCTGGCGACAGTAAGGTTCAGATACAGGGCATCGATCGAAACCGTTTTATCGTGGGCAAGGGTGAGATTAAGCGCCTCGACCCCATTGGCGGTGATTATGAGGCTGAAATCAAAGTCCGTCTCAATGAAGGGGACGTGGATGTCTCCTGCCAGGGAGCCTTCGGTCAGGGCATTGTGGACGAATTCCAGGGTGATGGATTTGAGCCCCCCTGAAAATCCTCCCACGTCAAGGTCCAGTCCGAGATGGGAGAGGGAAACTTGACCGTTCACCCCGGTCCCGTCAACATAAAAACCGCTGATATTCAGGTCCGGCAGGGAGATCTCAGACGGGAATGTGAGCTTTCCGCTCTGGAGATACACGCCCTTGAACCCGGCAGTGAGCCCTGTTGGCGATGTTGTATTGGTTAAGTCGAGGATAACGGTGCCTGATATCCCGATATTCGTGCTGCCGATGTGGGTGTCGGAGAGCGTTGCCTGGCCGTAGAATCCCCCGTCGCTCGTGATGGTGAACCCGCTGAACTGAATACCCGCGGCTCCGCTCAGGAGGTCCAGAAACTCACTGGGCACCTGGAGGTTTCCATCAACGGACGAACCAATGAGCTGGTTTCTGGAAATGCGGATAGAGGAACTGGGATCAACTGTCAAACCGAATCCCATTGGCTCTACCAGCGATATATTGATCTGCCCGGTGGGGTTCAGTTTGCCAGAGAGACCCTCAGGAAGAACAATGATGTCTGCAAGGCCCAGCTCAAGGATGTTCGAGGAAGAGACCAGTTGTATCTCAGCATGACCCTCGCAAGTCGCTTTGTCCGGCATGAACACAATGGCGTCAAGGTGCACGGTTACAGACCCTATCTTCACGTCAAGTCCTCCCAGGTCCAACCGGACTTGGCCGACCGTCACCCGCTTTTCTGCTTCATTGATTTGCAGCCCTGAAAACTCAACCGGATATTCACTCATGAAGGGTATATCGATGGTGCCGCTTCCCGTGTAATCGTTGAGATCCCCGTTCGTGACGTTTGTGGGTTTGAGATTGAATGCTCCGATCCAGTACCCCTGTGCCGGTGGCTCCGTGGGAATCTGGGTCTGCTCTCCCTCCTCATTTTCCAGGTAGCCATTGATGCTGGCAAGGGTCACTGCTTCCGCACCTTCCCCTTCCGTGGCCTTTACCTCCACGGTGTGGGAATAGGCGTCAGGAACCTCGTAGGTCGTCTGCACCGTGACCAGCTGACCCGGTGCCAGGACCGAAATAAATGAGACATCAACGGCCAGCCCATCCACCAGAAATTGCACTTGGATATTATGCCTTTCCTGGATGCCGGGATTCTTGAGCCCGGCCACGATCATCACTTCCTGTCCTTCGGTAACATGCATGACCGTGCTCGATTGCCCCTCACCCTCCGGGACAATAATTTCCATTGAATCGGGCAAGTGGACTCCACCCGGTCCCACTTCAACGGCATAGGCATTCCGAGGTCCGAAATGGAACCAGTGGCTCTGGGGTTCGGCAGGAGCAAGGTCCTGGGGACCCTGATTTTCCTGGAAAACTGGGGTTATGTGGAGAAAGTCGAAATAGAGTCCCCCGCCCTGGGCCTGCGCGGCCTCAAAGGTCACTGTCCAGAATACGCTGGCCGCAACCAGCTCATTCCCCTTAAATGCCTGGACATGCCAGGTGTATTCAACGCCTGGCTGGAGATTGTCCAGATCTCCTTGGGAGAGAGTATATGTCCCTTGCTGGGTATCTGCGCTTATAATAGGGGTTGGCGAACCGGATGTGGTTCCTCCTCCAAAGGGGAGGGTGGCACCGTGAGGGGCGACCGAGTAAGCCGGATACAGTTCGAAGTGGTAGAGGCCCGCTTCCGCAGGGGTTTCCCATTGAAATTCCGGCCCGGTGCCTCCGGCCATTGAAAGAGAAACGGTCGCATGATCATCCGGCGAGATCAATTGCAGGGTCTGCGGGGTTCCTCCCCCGGTTTCCTGGGTGACGTAGTAATAGATAACCGGTTCATGGAAGGGGGGTGTGGGTTGAATGATTTCCAGTTCCACGCTGTGCCTTCCGGTGTCATAGGTGGGGAGACCGGGGACGTCCGGGCTTTCTATGGTGGCATCCCGGATACCGGCATAGAGATACCGGCTCACATAGCCAAGCACCTGGCCGTCCACCTTCCACTGGGCCAGGAGGAGGCCGGAGCCGTTATA
>JAFDGR010000143.1 GCA_019309145.1 Deltaproteobacteria bacterium
TAAGACGCCTTGGGGTGACCATTATGACCGGCACCAAGGCCGTTGCCATAACGGAAGACGGCCTGGAGATAGAAAAAGAGGACGGGAAAGGATTCCTGCCCGCCTATTCTATTGTGCTGGCCGTGGGATCATGTGCTGAAAATGGCCTGCTCAAAGAGCTGGAAGGGCTTGCTCCGGAGGTTTATGTCATTGGAGACGCCAAGACTCCCCGGAAGGCCATCGAGGCCATCCGCGAAGGATTTGAGGTGGGTATAAAAATATAGGCGTACGTGCAGCGCAGGCGCGAGCGCCTTCGCCCCCTCGAAATATGGATGATCGCCTGAGAGGGTTTCAGCGGCCTACCCCGCCTCCAGCTCGCATTTCGTGAAGTCTATTTGCTGCCCGCACCCTGAACAGATGTGTTTCTTGTCGAATTCATCTGAAAAAATCTCTTTTTCCTTGCCGCAGTTCGGGCACTTGCAAACAAAGGATTTCAGGTTCCTGAAACTCTCAAACCCCGGACAGTGCTGTGGTGTGGTCATGGTGCTCCCTCCTCTTCCAAGTTTTCTCTCATGCATTTGAGTGTGATTTATTTTTGGATAATTATACCTTAAGAAAGAGCGGGAAGGCCATCAAAATATGAAAAGGGCCTGTCGGCGCAACGGTGAATTGAAGTGTTGCATTGGGACTGGCCTGACCGGGTTCTTTGATGTTGCAAAGCCGGTATGACTTGGATAAGATGATTGGGAACTGCATAGGAACGATGATCAAACAGAAGAAGCAGAACAGGGAGGAATGAATGCCCGAAGAAGACCAAGGCTGGATCAGGACCCATTGCGCCCGGATGGACCACGGTGGGTGCTCGCTTCTGGTACAGGTGGAGAATAACCGGATTGTAAAGATCAAGGGGGATCCGGACGGTTTCCTGAATCGTGGATATTGCTGTGCCAAGGGGAGGATGTCCGCGGAAAAGCTGACACATCCGCAGCGGCTCCGCTATCCCCTCAAAAGGAAGGGCGATCGCGGAGAGGGGAGGTGGGAAAGGATATCGTGGTCCGAGGCAATTGGTGAGATTAGCCGCCAATTCACGAAAATAAGGGAAGAGGAAGGGGCGCGGGCCGTTGCTTTCTGCCAGGGCATGCCCAAGGGGCTCGAACATTTTGTCCTGATCAGACTCGCCAATATCTTCGGCTCTCCCAATGTGGTCGCCACGCAGGACGTGTGCCACGCCCCGCGGGAAGTGAGCGGTGTCCATACCTGCGGTTTTTATCCGGTGGTTGATTTCCACCAGAAAAGCGAACTGATGGTCCTGTGGGCGAGCAACGTAACCGAGACCAATGAAGAAGGAGAGATCGGGGCCCTGGCCATGGAACAGGTGAAAAACGGGACCGATCTCATGGTTGTGGATTCAAGGAGAACCGCGCTTGCCCGAAAAGCGAGGTACTGGCTGCAGCCGCGCCCGGGGAGTGATCATGCCCTTGCCTTGGGCATGCTGCATGTCATCCTTGCAGAAAACTTGTACGATGCAGGGTTCGTGGAGGAATGGACGCATGGTTTTGAGCAGTTGGCCGCGCATGTCAAGCAGTATACCCCGGAACGTATGTCAGAGGTTACCTGGGTTCCCGCCTCCCTCATCAGGGAGGCCGCACGGGCTTATGCTGCGGCACACCCGGCGGCCATCCAGTGGGGAAACCCGCTGGAACAGAATACGAACAACTTCCATACAGCCCGGGCCGTTGTTTCGCTGATGGCCGTCTGCGGCAATCTGGACATTCCCGGGGGAAACATCCAGGCAAATGAGCCACCCCTTCTCGGCCTTGGGAAATTCGTGCGTGCAGATCTTATCCCGGACAAACGCAAAGAGATGATCCATGCCTATCATCACACGATCCCGAGGCTCATGACTGTTCCACCGGCCTATTTCAAGAAGGCGGTGTTGGAAGGGATCCCTTATCCGGTCAAAGGCGCATACATGCAATGCACCAACCCCCTTCTTACCTACGCGGACAGCCGGAAAACGTATGAGACACTCAGGAAGCTGGACTTTTTGGCGGTGTCGGATATCTTCATGACTCCAACCGCGGCCCTGGCGGACATGGTCCTTCCTGCCGCCACCCAATTTGAATTCAACGACATCGGTCATTATGGCCTGGGTCATGGATATATCCTGGCTCGCCCCAAAGTGGTTGATCCCGCCGGGGAGTGCTGGCCTGACATAAAGATCCTCAATGAACTGGGAAAGGAGATGACCCCTCCCGAATACTGGTACGAGGATTATGAGACATTCCTGGAAGACGTGCTGGCGCCTGCCGGGATAACCTACGACCAATTTGTACAAAAAGGGCATCTGCAAGGGCAGGAGCGGTACAGGAAATACCTTGAAAAAGGATTCAGGACCCCTACCGGGAAGGTTGAATTGGCGCTGAGCACGGCGGAAAAATTCGGGCTTTCCCCGTTGCCGGTGGCTGAGTTTTTGCATGAGAAAGAAGAAAAAGACTTCCCCCTGGTCGTGACAAGCGCCAAGAGTCCCTTGTATCTTCATTCCTCGTATCGCTGGGTGGATGGGCTTCGAAAGCGGGAGGGCGGCCCGGTCGTGCAGATGCACCCGGACACGGCAGCAGAATACGGCATCAGGGAGGGAGACAAGGTGGAGATCGAGACGGAAAACGGCAGTATTGTCCAGGTGGCACGTGTTCTGGAGGAGATCCATCCCAGAATGATCTACGCCGCTTACGGGTGGTGGTTCCCTGAAGAGCCGGAACAGGGACTTTATGGGTGGGAAAGATCCAACTTTAATATGCTGACCACAACCAAGGCATTGGGACGGGAGTTTGGAACGCCCGATCTCAAAGGAATTCCCTGCAGGATCCGGTCGGTGCCGGCCGGGAACGATGAAAAAGAGGGAGCCCTTCTTCCGAATAATGAAGTGGAGTAAATGGAAGGGTTCAACGACCGTTTGGGGGCTGAACCCGGTCCCCGGAAGTATTTGGTGAAAAAATTATGGAATCATTGTCTTTTTTATGCAGACGCACACGGATAGCCGCTGGTCTTGCTTTCCTGGCGGTCATGCTTTTTCTTGCCTTCAGCCTCTCCATGGCGGAACGTCCCTTCCCGAAGCCGAAGGGTCTTGTGAATGATTTCGCGGGCGTGATTTCCCCGGAGTATGAACGAAAGATCAGTGCTCTTGCGCGTGAAGTTCTCGAAAAGACGGGAACGGCCATCGTGGTGGTGACCATGCCCGACATTGGAGGGGCGGAATATAACGATTATGCGAATCGGCTTTACAGCGCCTGGGGTATCGGGAAAAAAGGCGAGGACAAAGGGGTCCTGATCTTCGTGACCATCAAAGAGAGAAAGATGCGTATCGAGACGGGCTACGGTGTAGAGGGTATTCTCCCTGACGGGCTTGTGGGGGAGATCCGTGACCGGTACATGATTCCCTACTTGAGGAAGAACCGGTTTGGCGAGGGGATCCTGAATGGTACCTTGGCAGTTGCGCAGGTGATCGCCAAGGACGCGGGTATCCAGTTGACCGGGACAAGCGCGGTTCCGCAGCGCATAAAGAAGAAAAGGTCCGGATTTTCATTTCTGCCGCTCCTCATTTTTATTGTCATATTCCTGTTTCTGCCAAGGCGCCGGGGCGGATCCTGGCTCTTCTTCCTGCCCTTTTTTCTCGGTGGCGGCCGGGGATACGGTGGCGGCGGTATGGGAGACAGCTTCGGAGGTTTTGGTGGAGGCTTTGGCGGTTTTGGGGGAGGAATGAGCGGCGGAGGTGGCGCCGGGGGAGGATTTTAAGATGGGAAAAGCTCCGAAAGATCCAAAAGAAATTTTTGAGGAATTTACCAAAGATTACATGGACGCCTTTGGAAATGGCCTGGTGAGTATCGTCCTTTACGGGAGCGGTGCCACTACCGAGTACAGGCCCGGCAAGTCTGATCTCAATTTCATGATCGTGCTCAGTGAAAAGGGCATTGAAGACCTTGACAAGGCCTTTCCAGCAGTCAGGAAATGGAGGAGAAGGGGAGTAGGGGTCCCGCTGTTTTTGACGGAACAGTATCTTAATAGCTCCCTTGACGTCTATCCCATAGAGTACCTGGGATTCCAGAGACGGCATAATGTTGTTTACGGGAAGGATATCTTTGAGCAACTGCATTTTGACCGGGAATGCCTGCGGCTCCAGTGTGAACGGGAAATCAAGGGGAAGCTCCTGCTGCTCAGACATGCTTACCTGGAGAGCGAGGGCCGGGGAAGCGCCCTGAAAGAGGTGGCGGTTCGCTCCATACCCGCGTTTCTGGCCATATTCGAGGGCCTTCTGCATCTGAAGGACGAAACAGTGCCGGTGGCAAAGCGGGAGGTGATCAGGGCTGGCTGCAAATCCTTTGGATTGGACTCCGATGTATTTGACAAGATTCTCGCCATCAGGGAGGGGGAATTCAAGCCTGGTGAAAATGCATTGAGGGAGATATTCAAACAATACCTTGGCACCGTGCGCACCCTTGCGCTGCTTGTGGACCGTATGGAAAAATAAGAGGAGGGAAGCATGAGCAAAACGCTGAAAACAGTCCTTATCGTGGTGGGCATTCTTGTCCTTGTTATCCTTATCCCATTGCTCTATTTGAAAGGGACCTACAACAGCCTGGTAACCATGGACGAAGGGGTCAAGGCGGCCTGGGCCCAGGTGGAAAATCAACTGCAACGCAGATATGACCTCATCCCCAATTATGTAGAGACCGTCAAGGGGTACGCGCGGCACGAAAAAGAGGTCTTCGTAAAAGTAACAGAAGCGCGCTCACGCGTGGGAAGTGCGAAGAGCCTCAATGAAAAAATTCAGGCGAACAATCAGCTTTCCTCCGCGTTGGCAAGGTTGCTGGTGGTCGTGGAGCGGTACCCGGACCTCAAGGCCAATACCAATTTTATCCGGCTACAGGATGAACTTGCCGGGACGGAAAACCGGATCGCGGTGGAGCGGCGTCGATATAACGAGGCGGTCAGGGTCTACAACACCAAGATCAGGTCTTTTCCCACCAACATCATAGCCGGGATGTTTTGTTTCGAAAAAGCGACCTTTTTCCAGGTACCGAAGGAGCGGCAGGAAGCACCCAAAGTAAAGTTTACCGACTGAAATGAAAGGACATAGGAATCATGATTCGAGCGAAACTCTGGTTCACGTGTGCTGCCATGCATGATCCGGTGACTCCTGTTATTATGAAGCCTGCGGTCATCGGCTGGGAGGCCAAGAGGAGAGAAGTTGACCTCACCATTGAGCGGGCATTCAAGGGTGAGGAACTGGTTCTCAGGATGAAAGGCTGGGTGACGACGGACGTGAAACAGGTGATCCAGGTGGTCAAGAAATTTGGACTGCTGAAGGTCCTTGATGAACGGGACCTGGTGGTGGAAGTAGAGTCGGAAGAAGCATATGAAAAGCTGCAGGAGGAACTGGCCGCCCATTTTGGTGACCAGGTGTCCGTGGAACGGTTATGAATGGAAATGATGATCAGGAACCGGTTTCCATCCCGGTGGAGGGAGTTCTTGATCTCCACACCTTTTCCCCCAGGGACGTTTCTTCGGTGGTCCAGGAATACCTGAGGGTCTGCGAGGAGAAGGGTATCTTTGAAGTTCGAATTATTCACGGGAAGGGAAAGGGTGTGTTGAGAAGACAGGTCCATGCCATCCTGGAAAAACATCCACGGGTGGCGGCATTTGGACTGGATCCGGGGGCATCGGGCTGGGGAGCGACCGTGGTCCGCCTGGCGCAGGCCGACTGACCGGTCCGCTTCACGGTGCGTGAGTGCCCGTAATCTCTTGAGCTGTGAAGCTCAGGCTTTGCAGAGAGTGCAGGAATGGAGGATCCCATGGAACGAAGCGGCATGTACAATATTGCGATAGAAGAGACCTATCATGATGGACAGATCATCTTCAAGGAGGGAAGCTCGGGAGATTGGGTCTATATCATCATTTCCGGGAGTGTCGAGATTTCCAAGACGGTCGGCGGTGAGAAATACATTATCGAAATCCTGAAAGAAGGTGAAGTGTTCGGAGAACTCGGCTTTATCGGTGGGATCAAGAGGACCGCAACGGCAAGGGCCCAGGGAGTAACCACACTCGGAATTATTGACCGCGAATTTCTGGACAAGGAATTCAACAAGCTTTCCGCCCAGTTCAGGACGATTCTTGTGTCCATCACGTATCGATTCAAGAAAATGCTCGAACGGGCGTGCGAATACACCTCCAGGACCGAGGCGAGGATTCCCAAGGCTCTTACTCTTTCGTTCAAGGATCGTGATGCATTTATCAGGGCTTACACCGGGAATATCAGCGCCGGTGGGCTTTTCATCAAGACGGAAAACCCGCTGGGCCCCGGGCGGCAGTTCCAGTTGAAACTCCAACTGCCCGGTGTTGAGAAGGCCATACAGGTCAAGTGCGAGGTAGTCTGGTCAAGAAAACGGGAATCCAGTACCCCTGAGAAGCCATCCGGGATGGGCGTTAAGTTCTCGGAAATTGCGGAGAAAGATTACAAACTCATAAAACGCTACCTGGAATCCCCGAATGTTTGATCGGCGGCTTTTTTTACCAGATCAAGCGCCCGCTGAACCCCCGCGCTTGGTATGATACCGCAGCCCTTTGCGGGATGAATATGCCAGTAATGTTCCCTCTCTTGAATTTCTATCCAGAAGTCCTGTTTGAATCCTCCTTCCAGCACGACAGACCGAATCATCCCCTTCTGCCGCACTGGATCAAAGAGGTAGTCCTTAAATACCACCACGATATCATCCCGGCATCCGGACGGGAGAAAGCGTTCATGGTTGAAATATGCTGCCCGGTGTGTCTTCAAGGTTGTCTCCTCCTTCAGGGGAACAGGGATATGTTCTTTTTTGACCAGACGGACTTCAAAAAAGCGTTCCCGCCCCAGGTCCCGCCACTTGCGTTCGTACTTGGTAGAAAATTGAGGCCGTATTTTTTTTGAAAAGACGGCGAATCCGGTTCGGGCGATCTGCCCAAGTATCCATTCAAAATAACTTTCGTGATCCGTGACGATCCGGATTTCACCTCCGGGGACAAGCCGGCTGTTCACGGATCGCAAAAAATTACGGGAAAACAACCGGTGTTTTTGGTGCCGCATCTTCGGCCAGGGGCAGGGGAAAAGGCTGTCTATACTCGTCACTGAACGGTCGGCGAATAACCTGCTAAATGCTTCGCGCGCGTCCACCTGGACGAGCCGAACATTCGTTATTCCCGCCAGGGCGATCTTGCGGAGGGTCCGGCGGATGGAGATCCACGCCATTTCGAGACCAATAATGCCCCAGTGGGGATGCGCACTCGCCTGCCTGACCAGGAAGTCACCAAGACCGAATCCGATTTCCACGTGGAGTCGACTGGCATCGGGAAAGAAGCGGTTCCACGTTACCGGGCGTTCCACTTCGGTCCATCGGACCAGCGGTTCAAGGGAGAGGTAGGGCGATTTCATTGTCATGCTGTTTTGGGGAGGAACAATTCTGGGATCACGAGACCATTGCCTCTTTTGCTGTTTTCATGTATTATTCTATTATTTTTTGATATGACAAGCACTAAATGAAAGAGAGTGAAACAAAACAGTGGAGCAGGGGAGGTATCATGGAGACACCTGGGAAGCAGTTTAAAAAGGAATACAGGAATATCACGGTGAGGACCACGGACGGATCCACTATTCGCGGCAGGGTTAACCTGGGGTTGCAGGAGAGGGTGTCCGACCTGTTCACCAAGTCCGATAAGCCTTTTATCGTGATAACTGACGCGACGCACCGGGATGGTGCCGGAAAGGTGCTGGTCTTGAACAAGGTGAATATTGTCTGGGTAGAACCGGAGGATTGACTCATTTCCATTCCCGTGGGAGTTTGGTGAGTGAAAACGCGATACCATGCGGCATATTGCACAGCGCGAATATCTTGAGAGGAGAAGAAAAGAACATGGCGTCCAAGAGCAAAGAAGTGAGAATTGAACAGAAAAAGTACTGGGAAACGAAACTGGAGCAGCGATTGGGAGCACTGGCGGAAAAAGGGGTTGATCCCAAGAACGCGGCAAAGGATCCGGCGGTAAAAAAGATCCGTGCCCGTCTCAGGGAGACGGAAGCACGGTTGAAGACCATTACCTCCCTGGAGTCAAAGGCCGAGGAAATGGCCAGGAAGAAAGCCGAGAAGGTGGCTGTCCCCAAGAAAGAGAAGGGCAGGAAGGGGAAGGCAAAGCAGGAAGCACAGGAAATGAGCAAGCGCCAGCAGAAAAAAAAGAAGAAAAAAGAAACCAAGGCCTGATACCAACAGGGAGGAAAGGACTCTCTATGGACTGTGTTGTAGAAAGCGATGGGATGCATTACGAAGGCAACTGTATTCGGCCGCCGAGCGAGGCGTACAGTATCCTTTTGCAGGTGACGGTAGGGTGCTCCCATAATAAGTGCACGTTTTGCGGGACCTATAAGGGGGAACGATTCCGGATAAAGGACGACAAGATCATCCTGAGCGACATCCTTTTCGCCGCTCAATACATGAAAAGGCAGGACAGGGTTTTCCTGATGGATGGCGACTCCCTGATTATCCCGCAGAAACGTCTCCTGTGGATCCTGGATCAAATAAGGGAACACCTGCCCTGGGTGCGGAGGGTTGGGGCGTACGCAAACGCCAAGAGCATAAAGATGAAGTCCCCCGATGAACTCAATACGTTGCGGGAGAGAGGCCTGGGCATTCTTTACCTGGGCGTGGAAAGCGGCGATGATGAAACGCTCAAGAAGATCCATAAAGGGACGAATGCTGAAAACCTCATCAACATGGGGCGAAAGGTACGGGAAGCCGGCATCAAGCTCTCTGTTACCGTGCTGCTCGGAATTGCCGGAAGAGAACGGTCACTTGAACACGCGAAGGCCACAGGACGACTTCTCAGCGCCATGGACCCCAACTATGTTGGGGCGCTTACGCTCATGCTCATCCCCGGGACGCCCCTTTACGAGGAATATGAACAGGGCAGATTTGTGTTGCCCGACCAACGGGGATTTCTCCTGGAACTCAGGGAGATGCTCGCCCATACCAACCTGAGCCGGGGGCTCTTCTTTTCCAACCACGCTTCCAACTATCTCCCGGTGAAAGCACGTCTTCCCAAGGGCAAGCAGGAGGCACTTGATCTCATTGATGGGGCCTTGAGCGGGAAAATTGATCTGCGGCCTGAATGGATGCGCGCCTTGTAGCCCTCGCTCATTTTTGATGGTGCTTTAAAGGGGCGTGGAAAAGGGTCACAGCAATCTTTTTGCGAGCACGATGGGCGCTTGACGCTTGCGGCGGAAAGAGCTGCTGAGCAAGGCGGCCGGAGCCTCATCAATTCCTTCCTATCAGCGGAGAATATGGTAAAAGCCGTGCAATTTCGCCGGCACGCCCTGGCCCCGATGGCTCGCAAAGACCCAGCAAAGAAAAGATATCGTGCCTGCAAAAAGATCCCCGTGCCCCTTTTTCTGGTGCGGTTCTCGTCAAATGAAGGACCCCTGCGTGTCTCTTGGTGCAATGAGGACGGGGATGTCCTCAAGGGAGGGACAGGGGGTTCGTTTCCCGCGGTTATCGGGCTTTTTGGAGGATGTCGTAGATGG
>JAFDGR010000144.1 GCA_019309145.1 Deltaproteobacteria bacterium
GTTGTTTTCTGATTATTGCTTTGATATTCTTATGATGCATGAGAAAGCCTCCTTAATGAAAGTAAATTTCTCGCTGAAATTTTTACTCATTTATAGAGGCTTTTTCATCTCTATCCAACTGTTTTTATTGCATTATCACCTGATTATTTTAACACCCTTTTTGAATGTCGGGTATAAGGTTTTTTTTGTGAGGGATAGCCCGATCTAGTCCGTAAAGATATCCAGCAGGCCCTTGAGTATGCGGCATGGCTGACCCAGGAACACGTACATCCTTAAGATGTGTGAATTTAACCTAAGTGATTTTTCGCAAGGTTATCGCCGCCTGAGGGTTGGAGCTGCCAATGAAATCAACCAAGAAAACAACATTCCAATTTGATGCAAAGAAGATACCTGTCTTTTACGAAGGCAATCTCGATATCCTAAAGGAATATCCTGTTATCGGAGTACTGGCTTCGGGAAAGGCGCCGGGTCCTGTAGTATGGGAGAGCTACGAAATTTTTTATGCCCTACGGGATGAAGTAATAACCCTCGCCGGGGCCTGGCATTCGCCATTAGAAAAGGGGATTCTCGATTCCCTGGTCGAAGGCAGTGCGAATGTGGCGTTCTTCCTGGCCAAGGGATTGAAATCGAGCGGGTTCAAGCAACGGTTCAGGGTGTTCAACAAAGCATCGAGAGGTCTCATGATCACCCCTTTTTCGGCTGACGTCACCAAAATCAGGGGCACAGAGGCAACTCGACTGCGGAATGAGATTCTGGCTGCGACATCGGACGTCCTTTTCATCCCCTACATTCGTCCAAAGGGGAAACTCTTCAAGATGATCAATGGCGATGAGACGTTCTTGAGAAAGACCTTTCTATTGAGTCGACCTGAAAATGCAGACTGTTCCCTCAACGCCCAACGTATCGAAAGCAACCATGCCTCTGTGCTGATTCGCGCATCCCAGGAGGCCCATCAGAGGAAAATATCATGAATGAAACCCTGTTCAGCATTACGGATTCTGACATTGCCCAGATGAAGGACCTGGTTGGCGTCACCCGGCTTTTCAGGAAGCTGGCCTATGATGTGGAAGACCGCCTCCGAATGCCTTTCGGCGACCTCGAACTTCCCGGAAGGCTCAGGGATTTCATCCAAAATGAGGGAAAGAGGATCTATCTTCTCAGCAACTATGATCGGCTGTTTCAGATTTATTTGTTCGAGACCATAAACCTGAATCTGACCCCCATCAAGGATGTCTGCCAGAGCTTCGCCAAAAAACAGGGGGATTACCTCTTTTTATTTACCGTCGATTACACCGACATCGTCTTTGTTAATCCGTTACGCAGGCCCGGTGGCGTGGAACTTCGGCGGCTCAAACTCAATACCCTCAGAGAACCCTTTCACACGGAACTTCAGATATTGAATGCTCTGGCCCTCCCGGCAATGGACATGAACCCGTTCGATATCTACGACCTGCACTGCGAGGCATTTCAGAAAGAACGGGTCACCGAGGAATTCTACAAGGTGTACAAACAGGTATTTGAGGATGTCAAGCAGGCATTGGAGAACACCCGCTCAAGTGCCCAGGCCCATGCCTTTACCCAGGTCCTCATGAACCGCCTGATGCTTCTTTACTTTGTACAAAAAAGGGGTTGGCTTGACCATAATCCGGAGTTTCTCAAAGATTTTCATGAAACTTACCGCCAGAGTGAAACCGATAGGTCATCCTTTTATGAAGACTATCTCGCCCCCCTCTTTTTCAGTGCCTTCAACCGGGAAGACGGAGCGGAGTCCCTGAGCCTGCCTGATTCAGTACAGCGGATCTTCACAACCGTGCCCTACTTGAATGGCGGCATGTTCGTTCGCTCAGACGACATCGATTCGGCCGGCATCTGTGTGCCGGACAGCGCGTTTGACCTGATATTTGAACGTCTGTTCGAAAGATACAATTTTACCGTGCGAGAGGACACCCCGCTCGACGTTGAACTGGCCATCGATCCCGAACTCCTTGGGAACGTGTATCAGCGGATTATCGGTGAGGAGGAGCGCGGCCTGTCCGGACTGTTCTACACCCAGCCGACCGAGGTCAACTTCATGTGTCAGCGGGCCTTGATCGAGTATCTGGCCCGGCATATGAGCGGAAAAAGAAGAGACATTATACGATTGATCATGAAATTCCTCAACCCTCCTGACGACATCGATCTCCCGTGGGAGCGCATCGAACAGCTTCTTTCGGATGTCAAAATATGTGATGTGGCATGTGGGTCCGGGGCATTTCTGGTGGCCATGCTCCATCTCCTTGTGGATCTCCGCACCCTTGTCAGAAAAAGGATGGGGCAGCCGACCGACGCCTTTAAGCTCAAAAAGGAGATCATCTCTAAGAACCTGTACGGCGCGGATGTCAAGGCACATGCCGTACGGATCGCCGAACTTCGCCTGTGGCTCTCCCTGGTGGTGGATGCCCCAGACGAATTTATCCAAAGCAATCCGAATGATCCGGTTCTCCCCAACCTCTCCTACCGTCTGCGCCAAGGAGACAGCCTTACAGAGGAATTTGCCGGGGTTCCCCTGCATCTGAGGGGAGCGTTTGATGCAACTAGCAAGCGAATCCCTCAGGTGATCCGCAAAATATTCGAACTCGAACAGAATATCTTCTATGGCCGAGTAAAGAGCGGCGATGTGGCCGACATCAAGTCCGAACACACGAAACTGGAACAAGAGCTGCTCCGGGGTATCCTTAATGACCGCATGGAAAGCCTTCGTGGGGAGATCAGGGCACTCAAACGCCAGATCGAGACCCCGCCCCTCGTCCAGCAGGGCCTTTTCGGGACAAGAGCCGAGCAATTGCAGATTGACTTTGAAAAGACTTTCCGAAAGGAAACCGAAAAAAAGATTGCGGCTCTTGAAAAAACCCATGCCGAATATGCACAGCTCCTCGAATCCGGGGATTTCGGAAAGTTGAACGAACGCGATTATGTGCTCTGGGAGATTGACTTTGCCGAGGTATTTATCAGCAAAGGCGGCTTTGACATCGTCATCGGCAATCCGCCCTATGTGCGCCAGGAAGAGATCGGGCCGCCCACCATTGTGGACCGGCCCACCACTCGCGAGGAACGGAAGGCTTACAAGGAAAAACTGATACGATCGGTCCAGGCCTTTTTGGGCAGGGACGTGCGGATAGACAAAAAATCGGATCTGTATATCTATTTCTACTACCTTGGCATGTCCCTCCTCAACAGGGAGGGGACCTTTGTGTTTATCACATCCAACTCATGGCTGGATGTGGGCTACGGCGCGGGACTCCAGGAATGGCTGCTTCGCAACATGGGTGTGGTTGATATATACGACAATCAAGCCAAACGTTCCTTCAAATCCGCGGATGTCAATACCGTGATCTGCGTCTTTAAAAAGCCTGAAGACGATCCTCTCTCACATACGGCCCGCTTTACCGCTTTTCGAAAATCCTTTGAAGAGGTCCTTTCAAGCGATACCCTCCTTGCCATAGAGGAGGCCGAGGAAATCCTCAGCACCGATGACTTCAGGCTCTATCAGGCCAGGCAGGAGAAACTGCTTGAAGAAGGTCTTGAAACAGACAAAGCCCTGGATGGGACGAAGGAAGCCTCTCCCCTGATGGGGACCTACAAGGGAAATAAGTGGGGCGGCAAGTACCTGAGAGCCCCGGACATTTATTTCAGGATCCTGGAAAAGGCCGGAGACCGGCTGGTGCGCCTCGGTGATGTAGCAGAGGTGAGATTTGGAATAAAGACGGGATGCAATGAATTCTTCTACCTGGATGATGAGAAAGCGACGGAATGGGGCATTGAGCAAGAGTTTCTGGTTCCTGTCATCAAAAGCCCCCGCGAGTGCACGACCATCGTTATTGATCCTGACATCCTTCCCAACAAGCTGTTTATGTGTCATAAGACTCGGGATGAGCTGAAAAATACCCAGGCCCTGGCCTATATCGAATGGGGCGAATCCCGCGGGTTTCACAAACGGCCGAGCACGAGGAGTAGGCCGAGGTGGTGGGATGTGGGAGAGCGAAGAAAGCCCGAAATAATAATCCCGTCGAGCTTCGGTGAAATATTCAAGGTATTCATAAATCAACATGTATTTGTCGACAAACGCCTATACGAGTGTTACACAAACGATGTTCCATTACTCGCTTCTATGCTGAACTGCACGTTAACCTTCTTTTTTGCCGAGATTTGTTCAAGGACTGGGTTGGGGGAAGGGCTTTTGGATTTGACTGTTTATGAGGTCAACGATTGGTTGATTGTTAATCCTTTTGGGATCTCCGAAAAGGAAAAAAATACGATTGTGGATTCCTTTCAGCTCCTCCGTGTTAAGCCGATCAAATCCCTTAACCAAGAAACGAAAAGGCAACCTAAGCGATCTGTTGATGAACAGATATTCCGGGCCATAGACCTCGATACTCAATATCTTGAAGATGTTTATTTAGAACTTAACTCTATGGTTGGTAATCGTTTGAATCGTGCGAACACATACTAAACTACAGCCCTTTGAATCGAAAATATATTCAGAGAGCTATGTTCAAAGCCCAAAAGCTGAGTTCTTGTAGGGAGGAAGAATGAAGGCTGATATCCTGAAGTTAATACGATATATTACGTCGCTGGCAACTGAACGGGAGGAAGTGTTGTCTCCTATCAGGCTGGTCAAATTTCTTTACCTGGCAGATTTGTACCATGCCAGGAGGAACGGTGGTGTCACTTTGACAGGGTGGCCGTGGCGATTTGTACATTATGGGCCATTTTGCAGGGAATCGTTGGACGCTATCAAGATGGCTGTCGCTGAGGGTCTAATTGAGGCAATCCCCTATGTGAGCCAGTTTGATGACGAAGAACATTTGTTATATAGGTGCAGCGTTGACAAACAATCGGGAAGGATGCCTGACGTTCCTTTTTATGTCACTGGACCGCTCCAGGGGGCCGTCAGAAAGTGGGCAGTCGATACATTCGCTTTGCTGGACCATGTCTATTTTGAGACCGAACCCATGACGGATGTCCATCCAGGGGACCTGCTTGATTTCTCAAAGGCAAGGGAACCAAGACCATCCAAGGATATTTCCATGAAAAAACTATCAAAAGAAAAAATCGCCAGAGGGAAGGAACTGGTCTCTAAAATAACGGCAAAGCAGTCCCGCTTTCAGCCCGAGTCTTTTTGGATTGGGCGAGAGCGGCCCATATACGACGAGGCCTATTTCGAGGCTGTGAACTATTTAAATGAGTCTCCCCTTGATTTTTCCATTCAAGGGGAGGCACGGATCGAGGATTCTGTAACCGAATTTGAGTAACCGATGGGGATCACGCAACTCATAGATCCGTTCTATAAAGATCTGTCAGGTGAGAGATTCAGGGATAGCCCCACCGCTGGCCAAATATGCTGGGTCGCTTCCCCTCAGCCGGACATTGTTCCCCAGCTTCTTGAAATCCGAAGGGCCGATGCAGTCGAGCACAACATCACCAGTTTTGCGATCAGAAACATTAGAGAAACCGATTTTCACAGGAAAGATGAACTCCCCCTTTATCGTCTTAGACTTCGGCTAAATGAGGAACTGATCATCCAGAAGGCCAAGAGACGGCCAGCCATCGTTCTCCCGACCGCCAACTCGATTTTTGATGATATTGCCAGCTTCCTCAAAACGAGGGGAAAAAAGCATCTTCAGCAAGACAGCATCCTCGTCGTGCCCATATTCGGCATAGAGAAACCCGACCGTCCGTTTGGTTTCCCTCCGATAATGACGGCACGGATAAAGGCCTTGATGTATAACCAGTTCTTTTATTGTCCAAGAACGCCTTCCGGCATGGCGCCTATTGAAGGCGTTGCTCGCCTCGATCGAATTCAGGTTGTTTTTCCGGTTCACAGGGCAAGTTATAATCCGTTGCCGATAAAATTGTCGGATGATGCGCTATCCATATTGATGAACCTCCTAAAGGAATGGCTGCGCGTTAATGGAACCGTTGAAGACGAAACGTATTTAATGGATTTGAAGGAATTGCTTAAAGAAACATTGCCCGGGGCAGATGTGTAGATAAATAATTCTCTGTGAGAAGCATTGCAGGTGTAACGGAGTATGCCCCGGTCTTTGGATGGGGTGGTCTCAGCCATTTCATTAAACCCGCTTTATCAAGATGCCGACTACGATAGTCGAAAAGGAATGGTGTATATATGTCAATCCCGGATATTGTTGACAATGATGAGTTTCAGCTTTTTGATGTATTGAATGAACTTCTGGAAGCTGGTTTGCCCGCGGACTTTGCCAGCGGGTTTTTTAACATCGGGGGATATGCCCTTGTACGGGAGAGATTGAACGGCATACCCCAATTCCGCCTCCTTCTTGGCCGTGAACCCGCCACCTCTGGGCTTCCCACCAGGACCGGCCGGCCGACGCAACTTATCGATCTCGATATCGACTCGGTTATCCAGAAGGACCTCGCAGCAGAGGACTTGACCGAAACCAACAAGACGGTTGTCGAAGACTTACTGGAATTCTTGAGCCGGGACAGCGTTCAGGTTCGTCTCTACACCCAATCGTTTTTTCATGGCAAGGCCTACATATTTCAGGATACGGTGATCGTTGGGTCCAGCAATTTCACAAGGGCGGGGCTGACTCGGAATTCGGAGCTGAATGCGGTGCAGAAAAGCACGATCATCGCGAATGCCTATCGCGAGTGGTTTGAACGATTCTGGCAACAGGCAGACGATTACAAGGAAAGCCTCATCGAGCTGTTGAGGAAGTCGAAACACGGGGATTACCCCTGGGAGCCCTACTGGGTCTACATCAAGGCCCTGTATGAATATTTCAGGGATGATCTTGACACCGAAGGAATGGAGCTTTTCACCAGTTCGAAGGTGGAGCTGACGGAATTTCAGGAAGAGGGTCATGTCAAGGCGCTCAAGATCATGGATAAATACGGTGGGGTGATGATTTCGGATTCTGTGGGCCTTGGCAAGACCTATATCGGAAAAAGGATACTTGAACATTATGCCTATTATCAGCGTAAGCGGGCCATGGTGATCTGCCCGGCACAGCTTAGGGATATGTGGGTTTCCGAGTTGTACGATGCCAATATCCAGGCCAATGTGCAGTCCCAGGAGGCCCTTGGGCAGAAAGATTTTCCGGTTGATCATTATCAGGATGTGGAAGTGGTTCTCATCGATGAAAGCCACAACTTCCGCAATACGATAACCACCCGGTACAAGAACCTGGAGCGGATTTTAGGAGGCGGTCCCCGCAAAAAATTGGTCCTGATGACGGCTACCCCCATCAACAATAACCTCCTGGATCTATACCACCAAGTGAATCTGATTACCCGCGGAGATGACTATCATTTTCGTCCCGCAGGCATCGGAAATCTGAAAACCTATTTTGTTAAAGCTCAGAAGGGCCTGGCAAACCTTTTCAATCTGTTGGAAGAGGTCGTGATCCGGCGAACCCGCCATTATGTGAAAGAAAACTATCCCGAGGCTACCATCAACGGCAAACGCATCAAATTCCCCGACAGGACGCTTCACACCGTCCGCTACGATCTCGAGGCCACCTATGAGCACATCTATGATGATATCGTGAATCTCATTGATCAACTCCATCTGACGCCGTACAATCTTGAACGCTACAAAATCGAGAAAAGCAAGCAGGATGAAGAAGATGATATGCGAAATCAGGCCTTGATCGGCTTAATCAAGACCCTTTTCCTGAAGCGATTTGAAAGCAGTGTGCATGCCTTTCGGATCAGCATCGGACGTCAGCTTGGCTTTCAAAAAGCGTTTCTGGAACAACTGGGCGCGGGGCGGCTCCTGGACAGTGCTGAGTATCGAAAAATCCTGCTCTTTGAGGAGGATGACCAGGAGGACCTGGAAGCCATTTTAGCCCAGCTTCCCCCAATCGACATGACAGATTACGATATCCAGCGTGTGGAGACCGATATTGATTCGGATCTTGAATTGCTGGAGCAGATTCATATTGCGGTGTCCCCTATCGAGGAGGCCGAAGATGACAAACTCCAACATCTTGTCTCCCTCCTTGAAGACGACCTGGCCAAGAAAAAGGTCCTTGTGTTTTCATATTTCAAGGATACGGCCCGCTACGTCTACCGCTACCTCCGTGAAACAAAAGATGCAGGGGCGTCCCTTGAGGGCCGTTCGATTCGGATCATTGACAGCGATGTGCCTGCGGATCAGAGGAGGTCCTTGATAGAAAGATTTGCACCCAGGGCCAATCAAAGGGATGATTTGGCCGGGACCGAAAAGGAGATTGACATCCTGGTCAGTACGGATGTACTGAGCGAAGGACAGAACCTGCAGGATGGCGACACCATGCTCAATTACGATCTACACTGGAACCCCACACGAATGATCCAGCGGGCAGGCCGCATCGATCGCTTGGGGACCCCGTTCGATATCCTGAACATCTATAACTTTTTCCCGGAAAAGGGGCTTGAGAAACTGCTGAAGCTGGTGAAGAAACTTCAGCACAAGCTCACGCAGATCAACGACACGATCGGCCTGGACAGCAGTGTCATGGGGGAAGTGGCGGACCCCAAGACCTTTAACACCCTGGATCGTATCGCCGCGGAAGACCATGCGATTATCGATGAACTGGAGGCATTTGGCGAACTTGCCGGCAATGAACTGATGAAGCAACAGTTGGCCCAATTTCTGAAGGCATACTCGGCCTCGCAGATTGACAGCATACCGTTCGGCATACACAGCGGGAAAGCCAGGGGAGACATAGGGGCAGGCGTCTTTTTCTACTTCAGGGCCGAAGACAACCATTTCTGGCGTTTTTTTGATGTAGGCTATAACCGCATTTTGGACAACCGCCTCGATATCTTCAAACGGATCTATTGCAAACCCGACACGCCCCGGGTTGAAGCGGATATGGACATTTACCAACTAATCGAGAAAATCAAGAATGCCATTTCTGAGGACACCAAGGCCCAGCGAGCGGCCACCATGGCCCCAAAGAAACTGAACAAGGTCCAGTCTGATCTCATTGCCATTTTGAGGGAAGGGGTGTCAAAGCGCAAGGTAGCAAAGGCTTCCGCATATGGCGTCATCAAGATCCTGAATCTCCCGATGACATCCGCTTTTGTCAAGGACCTGAAGGCGGTGAGAGATCTCTTCAAGGAAACCATGGACTATGTTGAGCTCGATCGCGCGCTCAAGGCTTTTGGTGAGCAATTTGAAGCGAACGGAGAGGACAAAGAAGAGGAAGGGCCAGAGACCAGATCTTTTTCACCCGAGGATCTGGAGCTGGTTTGTTATATGACGCTGTCATAAATTGCATTTGGAATGTCTCTGGCAAGAATAGCATTTTTCAAAATTAGAAGCCGGGATCGCATACGCTTGAATGTACAACCATCGCATTAAGGAAAAACGAACAACCGGATGAATCCAGTTTCGAGGTCAAGACAATATGCCGTTAAGTTTATAAGTTAACGTCCCCCCTTCCCCCCTTCTTCTTTTTCCAGGTAGGCTGTGAGGACTTCAACCTCCTCCCCCATGGTGTTTCAGTTAAGCGAAAAAACTCTGCGCTACATGATGGTGCGGCTTTGCGAAAGGGCAGGCG
>JAFDGR010000145.1 GCA_019309145.1 Deltaproteobacteria bacterium
TATCAGATTATAAATATGCTGAGTAGGGTCATCGATGTCTTGGACTTTTCGACCCTTAAGGTCACCGATGTCTTGAGCCTTTTGGGTCATCGATGTCCTGGACTTTATCACCTAATGCTACCATGGTGTTGAATGCCACGTAATTGATAAATACGGGCGGGCGGTCATCGCGTGGAAAAGCCTTCAGACCCTTCACTTCTCCACTCGGACTGTGTGTTGCCAAAAGGCTCAACATGCCTGGAATAGGAAGGATTTCAATGGCGTTTTTTTCATTTTCTTCATCAGGGAGGGCAAAAAGGTACTTGGGCGCATTGGTTGTTGTTTCCCAGTGGGACTCCATGGCTGCCAGTTTTGCCGGCTGTTTTTCGGCCAGGTCTGAGCCATGCAAATGTCCCTCGACCACCTCAAGCAGAGAGAACACAAGGCCGAAAGCCAGGGCAATGCGAAAGGATTTGGTAAAGAATTCCATGTGCTGTTTTTTGAGCAAGTGATAGGCACTGATCCCCATGACAAAAAATGCCCCCAGAATCAAGGCCGCACCTGTGGTATGAAAAAATTCCAAGAGAGCCCATCTCTGAAACACGACTGCTGCAAAGTCGTTCAACTCCGCCCTGCCGTTCCTGACCACATAGCCCACAGGATGCTGCATCCAGGAGTTGGCAATCAGGATCCAGAGGGCGGAGAGGTTGGACGCACCAGCGATAAACCACATGACTGTTGCATGAGCTTTCCGGGAAAGCTTTTTCCACCCGAATATCCACACCCCAAGCAATGTGGATTCCAGAAAAAAGGCTGCCGTTGCCTCTATGGCCAGAAGCGACCCAAAGATATCCCCCACAAAAGAGGAATAGCGCGACCAGTTGGTGCCGAACTGGAATTCGAGGGTAATGCCGGTAACAATACCGACCGCGAAGTTAATGAGGAAGAGTTTTCCCCAGAATTTGGTCATTTTCAGATAGACTTCATCGCCCGTGCGCGCATACTTGGTCTCCATGACCGCCACGAGAATGGATAATCCCAGGGTCAGGGGAACAAACAAAAAGTGAAACATGGTGGCAGCGGCAAACTGGAGCCGTGAAAGAAATAAAACGTTCATCGGGAGGCCTCCTTTCCTTTCAGTGATTTTTTTAGAGCAGTATATATGAGACAGCAGATTATTCTCCGCTGTGGGTGCCGCTTGTGCCCCTCAGGCAATTCTCTTCATCAAGCAACTTATCCATGGTCGCATGACGAAGTGTCTGTCTGAGCTGATCTCTTGCCTTTTCCCAGACCCGGTGGATGGCACAGGTCGGGCTCCTGAAACAGGATTCGGGCCGCAGGACGCAATCATTCAGGAACAGTTCCCCTTCAATCACCTCTATCACCTCAAGCAGGTTCAGCGTTTCAGGTGGTGCGAGAAGCCTGTATCCCCCTTTCGCGCCCTGCACAATCTCCAGGATTCCTGCTTTGGCAAGTTGCTGGGCGATTTTGGTCAAGAATTGTCCCGGGATATCCATTTCACGGGAAATCTCTTTGCGGGAAATAATCTGTCCGGAATTTCTGGAGGAGAGATACAGGGTGCATCTCACCGCGTATTCACCGGCCCTGGTAAGTCTCATCGGCGCCTCTCATATTGGATAAATAAGATATTTTATATCCTATATAAAAAAGCTGACCCGCTTGTCAACTGATAAAATTCGGTTCAGGCGAATGAATCTCCCCCCCGCAGTGCGGTAGACATCAGCCCCCTCCCGTGGAGGGCCGAGGGAGAAAGCCTTTTTGCAAGTGACCGGTGAGAGGGCACCGTCTTTTCGTGACGTATCTTTGGGGATAAACCGGGAACCCGCCCGAAGGGTGGGAGTCCAAGCGAAGCGCGGACAAACCGCAGCCAGCCCGAAGGGTGGAATGCGGAGGGGGCAATGCTCTCCCGGAGATACGGCACAGAAAAGACCAGCCCGGAGCCTCGGAACGGAATCCCGCCAAAGGCGGGACTCCCCAGGTCGGTGGAACCGATCCGACTCCTCCAACAAAGGGAAAAGGATTCATCAAAACTTCGTTAAAAGGTCACCACCTCGAAACCTTCAGCATAGTACCGTGCAATACTCGGATGGCCCATCATCTCATCAAGGAACCTGAGTCCCTCGGCCTTTACTCCATCTAAAGAACCCATTTTACTGGAGCACGCCTTGCAGACCCCGTCGATAAGGTCCTGTGCTTTTACCTTTTCATAGAGCTGATGCATGGGGTTGTCTGTCTTTGCCAGCTCAGGGACCAGCTTTGTTGCGGACCCTTCGATAACCAGCTTGACCTCATGCCACCTGTCCTTCATGTCAAGAGCGTTCAGGAGGACATGGATGAAGCACATGAAATCACCGTTATATGCAAACAACGCAAACTTTTTCATGATCATCTCCTAGTCCGGCAGGACCTTGGCTATCTTTCGGGCCAGTTCCCTGCAAGGCTCAAGGCTTTCCTCATTGGGCACATATTGGATGCGCACGCCCGGGTCAACCACGTCAAACTTCATGACCTCCAGTTCTTGGTTGATCAGTTTCACTGCCTCGCCGCTCCAGCCGAATGAACCGAATGCCGCTGCCACCTTGTTGAGGGGCTTCAGGCCTTTCATGTAAGTAAGAAAATCAGCGACCGTGGGGAAAAGGCCGTTGTTCAACGTGGGAGAACCCACGATGACCGCACCCGCATCAATAATTTCCGTGATGACATCGCTCCGGTGACACTCCCGGAGTTTCATGGGAATTGCAGGTACGCCTTCCTCAATGAATGTTTCCGCGATCGTCTCGGCCATCTTTTCGGTGCTGTGCCACATGGTATCATATACGATAACGGCTTTCCGCTTGGGTTTCTGATCGCACCATCCAACATACGCATTGATAATCTTTGCCGGATCCTGCCGCCACATCACCCCATGATCAGGGCAGATCATGTCGATTTCCAGCCCCATTTCCGTTATCTTCTCAATGAGCTTGAGGATCAAAGGCGCATAAAGGAGCAGAATATTGGCGAAATATTTCTTTGCATGCTCCATGATGGCATCACCCACCTGGTCATCAAATCGCTCAGGGCCGGCATAGTGCTGACCAAAGCCGTCACTGGAAAAGAGGATCTTCTCCTCTTTCAGATACGTGAACATGCTGTCAGGCCAGTGCACCATCCTGGTTTCCAGGAAGGTCAGGGTCCTTTTGCCGATACTCAATTCTCCGGCGTTTTCCACCGGCTGATAGTTCCATTTCTGGAGAAAATGTTTGGACAGGTTTTTCTGCCCCATCTTGGAGCAATAAATGGGTTTGTCCTCGCCGATCCGGTGCATCACCCTCGGCAGTCCACCTGTGTGGTCCATTTCCGTATGATTGCTCACCACGAAGTCTATTTTTTTCGGATCGACGATGTGGCTGATACTTTCGAGCAATTCATCAGCGAACTCCTTTTTTACCGCGTCAATCAAGGTAATTTTTTCATCCACAATAAGGAAGGAGTTGTACGTACTTCCCTGGTACGTGGAATACCCGTGGAAATCCCTCACGTTCCAGTCAACAACCCCCAGCCAGTACACATCTTTTGCAATTTCAATTGGTTTCATGACGATGCATGCCTCCCATTTAAAAAAAAGCCTGGAATCCCAATGGAGCCCCACGGGCAAGCCCGTGGTCTTCAGCGAAGGCGGATAAAAAAACCCCGGACCACGTCTTCAGGATAAAAGGTCCGGGGTTCTCTCTTCCTATTCAGGTTCAAAAAGATCCTTGGTCGCGCCACAGATTGGGCACGTCCAATCATCGGGTACATCAGCGAAGGCGGTACCAGCATCAACACCGTTTTCAGGGTCACCTGCCTCAGGATCATACACATATCCACAAACCGAACACACATACTTCTCCATTATCTTCTCTCCTCCTCTCCAGTTGTTTTCTGCAAATCCAGTAAACCTGTAATCATGTCTCCATGTCCTCTTACGCAGCCTCAAGATCCCGGCGTGCCGCCATGTCGAAGAGCACCCGCTCCCTGGCCTTGTCAATGCCGAGGGCCTTCCGCTTCTTGTCAATATGCTCTATCATCATCCTGGCCATCTCATAGGGATCAATCGTAAAGCCCCACTTTCCGAAACCCAATTCTTCAAGTCCGTCAAAAAGCAGTTTATGGAACTTGGTCTCCTCGATGATCGGAAACGTGACGCCGAATACCGTGTACACACCGGAGGCCACGAAATACTGGCCGATAGAAATGGCCTTCTCACTCATCCATTCCGGTGCCGCCCCGGCAGCAGGGAGATCCGCGATGCTGTCACCTAAGCCCCCCACTTTTACCATCTCGGCAGCCGCGATGAGGATTCTGCTGTTGTCGACGCAGGCACCCAGTCCCAGCACCGGCGGCATGCCCACGGTTTCACAGACTTCCCGGAGACCGGCCCCGGCCAGGTGGGCAGCCTCCGGCGTACACAATCCTGCCTTTGCCAGTGAAATCTGGGAACACCCGGTCTGGAGCACCAGAACATCGTTTCTGATGAGCTCCTTCACCAATTCCACGTGCACCCAGTCATGTTTGATCCGCGGATTGGTACAGCCCACAACGCCTGCAACCCCCCGAATACGGCCATTAATAATATTATCGTTCAGAGGAGTATATGAAGATCTGAAAGTTCCTCCCAGCATATAGTTGATGTATTCATGGGAGAACCCCATCACTGAAGTTGTCTTTTTCTGGGGGATCTCCACGGGCAGTTTCCGGTTCTTGAACCGCACGATGCCCATCTCTACAATGGCATCCGTGCATTTTCTCGGGTTATGCTCATCCAGTGCGATATGTTCAGCGCCCTCGATGTGACAGCGGGGATTGGTCGTGAAAAACCTGGTACCATAGCAGTCCGCCACACTTGACAGACCCTGTTTGATGCATTGGATATCCACCCCCATGGCATCAACCGCCCCAGTCACAATGACCTCTTCTGTGGACTGAAAATTCCCCGCGTGGGGGATCCCATGCCTGCTCAGCATCTCGAGGCCGGAACAGCACATGCCCACCAGGTTGATCCCTTCGGCGCCCGCGTCCTTTGCCGCCCGGATCAGGGACGGATCATTGACCGAATCAAGCATGGATTCAAAGAGATTGGGCTCATGACCATGAATGATAATGTTCACGTGGTCTTCCTTCAGCACCCCCATATCTACCTCGGTGCGCACCGGAGTCGGTGTGCCGAACAGGATATCGGATATCTCCGTTGCAACCATGGAACCGCCCCACCCATCGGAAAGAGCGCACCGGTTGATCTGCTTGGTGATATTTTCATAGTCCTGGTCAACACCGATATGGGTTCGATGCAACAGCTCCATCACTTCCCGCATGGCTCCCCTGGGAACCACACCCTGTTTCCGCCATGTCTCCAGTGTTTTTTCCGGCACCCGTTTCATGAAAGGAATTTCTCCTTCCACTTGCGTGTAGGTTCTCTCCAACTCACTGTAGAAATCATTGGCAATATCTTCAATGGAGCGGCCCTCCACCTCTATGCCGATTTCAGCGGCCACATCCTGCAGTTTTATAGGATCCTTGATACGATAGTCTGTAATGTTTCCGTGAACCACCTCCCTGAAAAGGTCCAGCATGGCCATGCCATGATCCGTATGGGCTGCCGCTCCGGTCGCCACCATACGGGCAAAATTTCTTGACTCGATGGTATCAATGGTCGCTCCGCAAACTCCGGTCTTGGCATAAGGATCCTTGGCGTTCAAGCGACATGGACCCATGGCACAATGTTTACAGCAGGCCGATTGCGCACCAATGGGACACGGTTTCATGTCCACAGCCCGGTGAAACGAGGTTTCAACACCATCCCTTTCCGCCTTCTCCAGCATCTGGGCAGTTGTTTCACAAATGGTGGCTTCCCGTATATTCAGCTTTTTCGCTTCCTTCTTCGCTTTTCCTTCTTTTGTTTTCTCCACTCCGTCACCTCCTCCAGATGCCCGCGCCTGCAGCAAAAATCAACCATAGAAAGTCGGGCGGGACTATTTCATTTTTTTGGCAATGTCCCCACCGTATCCCTGGGCCATCTGCACGCCGCCTCCCAACAATGACGACTTCAATCGCAGTGCATTCCCCACCATGTCCATCTTAAAGATGTTTTCCATGGTGCCATAGATACGGTCAGGCGCCTCGCCGCTCCATCCAAAGGCACCGAAAGATCCGCCTGCTTTGCCTTCCAGGTTTGCCTTCTCCGCCAGGAACAGCATTTTTTTCATGGGCTGCATCATGGCACCGTGATACGTGGCCGACCCGAACACATACGCATCATACCCTTCGAGATCCGCAGCATTCTTGATACCGGTGACGTTCTTTACTTCCGCTTCCGAACCTTCGATCCGAATACCTTCCGCGATCAGCTCGGCAATATTCTTTGTCTCGCCGGTCCTGGTGGCATAGACGATCAAAGCTTTTCCCATTTGTTCTCTCCTTTACTCTTTTGCATCTTCGATTATCTCAACATGCCCCTTGTGCCTGGTCCCGCACACGGGGCAGAGGATCTCAATCTCGTCCTCATTTCCAATAAATTTTTCCCGCAGTTTTTCAGGACCGAGGAAAGTCACATCCCCGCACGCACACTGGGGGCATTCCGCCCTGACACGGTATTTTTTTTCAGACATGGTAATCCTCCCCGCTCAATTCATCTTTCGGCCTTTTCCCTGCAGCCTCCCCGCTCACGCGGCGCCCATGCAGAGCAAGCGCTTGCGCCGCGTGTCAGTCTAACCACCTGGTTCGTTACAGTCTCTCATCGGACCCGGTTGCTCCACAATCCGGAATGTAACACGAGACATCGGCAAATTCACATTTCTGTTTACACGACGGGCATTCCTCCGGCGGCGTCTCCGCCTGGATTTTGTATCCGCAGTTCTGGCATTTCCACTCTCCCATAATACCTTCCTCCTTCCTTATGGTTACGCAGGTGAAGCAGCTGGAGGGGCAAATGTCCGCTGGCCCAGTTCCCGGTCAAGCATGAAGAGTCCTCCCGATGCCTCACCCATCAGTTTGATTTTCTGGACCACCTCGTTGGCACTGTCCTCTTCTTCCACCTGCTCTGTTACAAACCACTGCAGAAAAATTTCTGTGGCATGATCATGCTCTTCACGGGCCAGGTCAACCAGATCATTGATCATCCCCGTCACCTTCTGCTCGTGGGCGTAAGCACCTTCAAACGCCGCAAGTGGGGACTCCCATTCCGAGGGAGGACCATCAATCGTTTTCAGCGTCACCCCTCCGCCCCGTTCATGAATGTAATCATAAAACTTCATGGCATGGACCAATTCTTCCTGGGCCTGGACCCGCATCCATGCCGCGAAACCACTGAGATTGACAGACTGAAACCAGGCCGACATTGCCAGGTACAGGTAGCCTGAATACAGCTCTGCGTTATGTTGCTCATTCAGCGCATCTTCCATTCTTTGATTCAACATGGTGCTTACCCTTTCCACAGACCGTGAAGGTTGCAATAGGCGCGGGCAGTCACCTGGTCAGCATCCACCTTAAAGAGGGCTTCCGGTGCGTCTCCCGCCTTCAGGAACTGTACATAAGATTTCTCGCCGGCGAGAAGCTCGATCCATTCAATATAGTGCTTTTCCTCCATAGGATGGGGCACCTCCCCCAATTTAACAAGGTACCCATCAGCAGTCTTTTCCACCACCGGCACGTGCTTTTCCTTCGCCGCATCTACCGTGTTTTCTTTAAACAGTTTCATGGGCTGACCGCAACAGACGAGCTCACCTTTGCCGCCATGCATCACCAGTACAATATTCCCACACACCTCACACTTATAGACTTCCAATTTTTCCGCCATTTTCTTCCCCTCCTCTTGACACTATGCGTTTATCCATTTTTCCATCAATCCCTTTCGCATCTTTCTTTATTACAATAGTATTGAACCCTGCAAGGTACCATATTGCAGTCGTTCACCCTGTGGATTAATAATTCTCTCCAAGCAGCTCAAAGTGGGCCTGGGCATGGGCGCAGGCAGGGCAAATGCTCGGGGCCTCTTGCCCAACATAAAGGTATCCACAATTACGGCATCTCCACACCACTTCCGTATCCCGCTTGAAAACACGGCCGGCCTCAATATTGGCTGCGAGGTCATTATACCGCTTTTCATGCTGCTTTTCAGCAACAGCAATGGAGCTGAATACCGCAGCAATATCATTGAACCCCTCTTCTCTTGCCACCTCTGCAAACGTCGGATACATTTCGGTCCATTCATAGTGCTCGCCACCTGCCGCGGCCTTGAGATTCTCCAGGGTCGTTCCGATGACACCCGCCGGAAAAGCTGCGGTAATCTCCACTTCACCACCCTCCAGAAACTTGAACAGCCTCTTCGCGTGTTCTTTCTCCTGGTTGGCGGTCTCGGTAAAAATATCCGCCATCTGCACGAATCCTTCTTTCTTGGCCTGGCTGGCGAAATAGGTATAGCGATTCCTTGCCTGGGATTCCCCGGCAAATGCGGTCAACAAATTCTTTTCAGTCTTACTTCCTTTCAATTCCATTGATCTTTTCCTCCTTCGTATTAATTTCGTAATAATGAAATTTTCCCTGTTTGATGCACCCGCAAAAAGTTATGCACGTTGTCATTGCGAGCGAAGTGAAGCAATCTCGCTCATGAATTGACCGGGACGGAGAACCGTTTCTCCCTGAAATGGACCTTGGCCCGCTGACACCTTGGACAGGTCAGCTGATCCGGCAAATCCTCGAAAGGGGTTCCGGGCTTCCACCCTGCATCAGCGTCTCCTTTTTCGGGCTCGTAGGAGTATCCGCACGGGCACTTATATTGATGGACCTTCTTCAAAAAAGTCGAAGCCATGATCCTTAACTCCCTTCAACAACAGAACCCGGGCCTGCAAGGGGTCTGAAGGCCTTTTTGCTGGCGCCACAGATCGGGCACTTCCAATCATCAGGCAGGTCCTCAAACCTGGTTCCTTTCGGGATCTTTCCTTTCCTGTCGCCTTTGTCCGGGTTGTAGATATACCCGCAATTGATTGTCTGGCACTGCCACATTTCTTCCGGTTTTGCCATTGCAGCTCTCCCTCGTTCTTTCACTCATCCGTTCAATTGTTCGCCCAGGGAGCGCCCGTAGTCCTGGCACGCCTTCATCCCATCAGGGGTGCCGATAACAGCTTCTTTGATCCGGAGGGAACCAAGGTCGCTTACCGCCATTTTAAAGACATATTGCATGGTATCAAGGATGATGCCCGGAGCGTCACCGCTATGGGTGTACGAACCGAACGCGCCCCCGACCTTGCCTTCCAGGCCCGCCTTCTCGGCAAGAAACAGGAACGTCTTCATGGTTCCTATCATATCCCGATGATACGTGGGCGACCCGAATATGTAGGCGTCATAGCCTTGCAATTCCTCTCCCTTTTTTATTTCCGTTATCTTTCTCAACTCCACATCGTTGCCGCTGAATCTAATCCCTTCAGCGATATATTCCGCCATCTTTTCCGTATTTCCGGTTCTGCTCCCGTACGCGATCAATACCTTTTTCATTTA
>JAFDGR010000146.1 GCA_019309145.1 Deltaproteobacteria bacterium
TCGTGTACGAGAAGCCGTGGATCGACTGGCGAGCTGTGATCTCTGCCCACGGAAGTGCAAGGTGAACAGGCTTGCAGGAGAAAGGGGGGTTTGCGGCGCAGGAAGAAAGATAAAAATAGCAAGTTACAATGCGCATTTTGGCGAGGAAGCACCCCTTGTGGGCAGGTTCGGGTCAGGGACCATATTCTTGAGCCACTGCAATTTACGCTGTCAATTCTGTCAGAATTATGATATCAGCCACCATGCCGAAGGTTGGGAACTTGAGCCGGAGCAGGCCGCGGGTATGATGCTTCAACTCGCTGAACAGGGGTGTCACAACATTAATTTTGTGACGCCTTCCCATATGGTCCCGCAGATCCTTGAGGCCCTTTTACCGGCAATAGAAGGCGGGCTCAATGTTCCGCTGGTCTACAATTCGAGCGGGTACGACCGCAGGGAAACACTGGAGCTCCTTGAAGGGATTGTTGATATTTACATGCCGGATTTTAAATTCTCGGATGAGAAATGGGCAAGACGGTATTGCGCGGCACCCGATTATCCGGAAGTGGCGAGAGAGGCCATCAGGGAAATGCACCGGCAGGTAGGCGACCTGGTAATGAATAAGGAGGGGGTGGCAACAAGGGGCCTGCTCGTACGGCATCTCGTCATGCCAAACGGGGTCGCCGGCACGGAAAAAATTGTTGCGTTTCTGGCTAAGGAGATTTCGCCCAATACCTACACAAACATCATGGACCAGTATAGACCCTGTGGAACCGCTGATGAAGATGCGTTCATCAATCGCAGACTGAGGCCCCGGGAATTCCGAGACGCACTCGATGCTGCCAGAAACAGCGGGTTAACGCGTCTGGACCCCAGGGAGCGGGTTCGCATTTTTTTCGGGACGTAAATGATGGACAAGAGAATTTTCATAGTGGGGGATATTCACGGCTGCCTTGACATGCTGAAGCGCATGCTGGACAAGATCCACTGGCAGCCTGACAAAGATCGCCTGATTTTTCTCGGGGACTACATTGACCGCGGTGATGACCCGAAAGGGGTGGTTGATTTTATCCTGGAACTGGAGCAGCTTTCTTCCCGCATCCAGTGTCTCGTTGGCAATCATGAGGCAGCGTTCCTGGATTACCTGAGCGGAAAAGAGAAAAAGCTCTTTCTCATGAACGGCGGCTATCGGACGCTTGAGAGCTATGATGCAACCCGTGAAGGACCGAATAATCACCTGGTGCCGCCCTCCCACATGGATTTCTATAACTCGCTTCAAAAATACCTGGAACTTGAAGACTATTATGTGGTGCATGCGGGATTCAGGCCGGGTGTGCCGCTCCCGGAACAACATTTTGAAGACCTGGTCTGGATTCGTGATCCTTTCATTTTTTCTAATCATGATTTCGGGAAGAGGGTCATTTTCGGCCATACCCCTTTTTCTGAACCCCTGCTGCTGGAGAACAAGATCGGCCTGGATACCGGGGCCGTCTATGGGAACAAGTTGACCTGCCTGGAGCTCCCCGAATTCAAATTCCATTTCGTGGAGGCCTAATCCGGTGATCGGTATCACCGCCACCATTCCTGTAGAAATTGTCTTCGCTTCGGGCCACAAAGCCATCGATCTGAATAATCTTTTCATCACCGCCCCTCACCCGGAAGAACTGGTCGTGCGTGCGGAGCGAGACGGGTTTGCCCATAATATCTGTGCATGGATTAAGGGTATTTATGCCGTGACACTGGAAGAGGGATTGGAACGAATCATAACGGTGACCGGGGGTGATTGCAGCAACACCATTGCCCTGGGTGAAGTATTGGCCGCAAGAGGCGTTGAGGTGATTCCTTTTGCGTTTCCTCTGGATGCGGATCGCCAGGAGCTCTGCATACAGATGGACCGGCTCCGGGAAACGCTCGGCACTTCCTGGGCGGCAATTCGCAAAACAAAGACTCGGCTTGACGGGATTCGCGCCGGACTCAGTCGGCTGGATCAATTGACATACCGTGAAAATCGCGTTTCAGGACTTGAAAATCATCAGTTCCTCGTGAGCAGTTCTGATTTTGGCGGTGACCCTGAAACATTTCAAAGAGAGCTTCGGAGCTTCATCCGTAAAGTAGAGGAAAGGGAGCCGTTCAGGGAAGAAATCCGGCTTGGATACCTGGGGGTGCCTCCCATCTTTTCAGGATTTTACGAACTTATTGAATCCCTTGGCGCGCGGGTCGTCTATAATGAGGTGCAGCGCCAGTTCGGTATGCTGGACGGGAAAGCAGATATTGTGGATCAATACCTGGCCTACACCTATCCCTATTCCGTAGAAGGGCGTTTAGCTGACATCACGAAGGCAATCCATGAAAGGAAACTGGACGGGTTGATCCATTACACCCAGACATTCTGTTACCGGCAGATTTACGACATCTTGCTGAGGAAAAACCTTCCTGTCCCTATCCTCACACTGGAAGGAGACCGGCCCGGTCCTCTTGACAGCCGCACCGGGCTCAGGATCGAAACCTTCATCCAGATGCTCAAAGATCGGAAGCCCTAACCCCCATTCGTTTCACTTCTTGCCGCTGATGAAGGCCTCGGCGTCTTCAACATCCTTCTTGCTTCCGATGTAAAGGGGCACCCGCTGGTGTAGTTGGGACGGTTCTATTTCCAGGATGGGACCGCTCCCATTGCTGGCATATCCTCCTGCCTCGGTCACGACCATGGCGAGCGGGTTCGCTTCCACCATGAGGCGCAACTTCCCGCTGGGTTTTTTCGGGTCCTTCAAATCAGCAGGGTACATGAAAATGCCCCCTTTCAGGAGATTCCGGTGAAAATCCGCCACCAGGCTTCCTACATACCGCGAGGTGTAGGGGCGACCCAATGCATTGTCAGAGCCCTTGAAGTAGTTCACCATCGCCCGGGTCTTTTCATCCCAGTACTGCTCATTTCCCTCATTAACGCTGTAAATTTTCCCCCGTTCAGGAATCCTGATGTCCTCATGGGAAAGGAGAAATTCTCCCACGCTGGGATAAAGGGTAAAGCCATGAACGCCTGTTCCGTTCCCGGTGGTGTACACCATAATGGTGCTGGAGCCATAGATGAAGTATCCTGCTGCTACCTGATTCACGCCCGGTTGCAGCACTTCCTCTAATAGTACATCGCTGTCGGAATCGATATTAATTCTCTTGTAGATGCCGAAAATGGTCCCGATACTCACATTGACGTCGATGTTGGAAGAACCGTCCAGGGGATCAAACACGAGGATGTAGTTGCCTTTGGGGTATTCGGTGGGAATTTCAATAAGGTCCGCAACCTCTTCCGAGCCCATGCAGCAGAGTTCGCCGATATGCTGCATCCGCTCGACAATGACCCCGTTGGCAAACACGTCCAGTTTCTGGACCTGTTCATCTTGGATATTGACCTTGCCCGTGCTTCCCAGTATATCCACCAGCCCGGCCTTGTTCACTTCTCGAGAGATTACTTTGGCCGCGACAATGAGTTCGCTCAGAAGCGTGGTGAAAGCACCTGTCGCTTCGGGGTTCTGGCGTTGCTGATTCAGGATATGCTGTGTTATAGTGATGCCAACGCCTGCCTTTCTCATTTTGCTCCCTCCTTCCGCCTAATATTTGATAAGAGAGTCCCAGAATTCAGGGTCATCATCCTTCCAGTTCGGGCCGAACCTCTTGTCACAAAAACCGCTCAAACGTTCATACCATTTTACAAAAACATTCTTGTTTTTGTCCATGGCCTCGAGGACGTCCGCGACAAAAACGTCTATTTTGGCAATTTCGTCTTTGGGGACATAATAGGCCGCACCTTTTTCAAAGGATTTTTTCAGGTTTTCTTTGGAAACGGCATGGGCCGTGAGCATCAGGGCGGGTATGCCGCGCCTTTTGGCGATCTCGAGAAGGTCGTATCCCCTGACACCCATGATGTCAAGGACGGCAATGTGGTACTGATTTTTCTCCAGCAGTTCCTTTGCTTCCTCGTACGTGGATGCACTGTCAACTTTGCATATTTCCAGGATTTCTGTGAGAAACTCGAGGATATCTTTCTCATCGTCCACGATGAGTATGCGTTTCCCCTTGAGAATCTTTTCAGGTTCCATAAAATTCTCCTTCATGTCCAGGTACGCTTTAACCTTGAACCGTGAACCCTGAACCACACGTCATTACATATTTTCCTTGTATTCCAGGCGGTATATCTCCGCCATGGTAATAAAGATGGTTATAATCAACGGGCCATAGATGATTCCCAGAATGCCAAAGAGTTTAATACCGCCAACGATGCCAATGAAGACGAGGAGGGAATTCATCTGCATTTCTTTCCCAATGACTCGTGGCTTGATAATATATTCGATGACCGAACTGTACACCAGGTTGTAGATCAGGAATCCCAGCGCAATGCCTGATTTCCCATGCAGAAAAAGAATGATGCTGGCCGGGATGAAGATAATGGACGCGCCAATGACCGGCAGGAACGCCATGAATGCAATGATGGTCCCCCAGAGAAGGGGAGATTCCAATCCGAACACATAAAACCCAAAGCCCCCCAGGACGCCCTGGATCGCGCCGGACAAGCCGTTCCCCACAAAAATAGCTTTCCCCATTTCCTGAAACTTGCCCACTACTTTCTCGAGTTGTTCCTTGGGAAAGGGGAGGAGCCTGATGAGGTAATCCTTCAGCCGCCCTCCATCTTTGAAAACATAATAAATCGTCAATATCATGAGGAAAAAATGGATGAGGAAATTGATAAGATTGGATGCCACGGAGCGTATCTGATTGTACAGGAAAAGCCCGACTTTTTTCCCCACGGAAGCGGAAGCCGCCTGGATGGTTTCCTTGTTGAACTCAACCCCGGTCATTTTTCCCCATTTCCGTAACTGCTCGGCCCAGAGCGAATGGCCGTTGATGCTTTCCTGAATTTTCTGGACGGAAACGGCATTCTTGGTTCTCTGGTAGAAATCAAATGCCTCATTTGAAAGGCTCCCGATAAAGCCGCCCACCGGAACGATGAGGATCAGCATGATGAGAAAGGTCATCACCAGAGAGGCAAGGCTTCTCCTGCCTTTGAATACTCGGGCCAACCAAGAATGCAGGGGAGAGAAAACGCTGGCCAGGAGAAGGGCAAGAACAATGGCGGAAATATACGTCCAGAAGAGCCGCAGGAGGAGTACCAGGGACAGGAGGAGCAGGAGAATAAAGAATCTTAAACCGTAATCGTTTTTTTCCATAGCAGCAAAAGGTGTCGGGAAAGGGTTGTGAAAAATAATCTCCGATTCGGCATCCTCTCAATAATACGTAGATAATATAAGCGAGACAGGCACGATAGTCAAAATTATTTTGAAAAAGGCTCATACGCTTGCTATGAGCATGTTTCAATGGTATGAATAATGGTCCACAGCGCACACCCTTGAAAAAGAGTGCACACGATATGAGCGAAAAGGATCTATTGCTGGCCATTGATAACGGCACCCAGAGTATCAAGGCCCTGGTCTTTGACCTGGAAGGTCAATTGGTGGCACAGCGGCAGGTAATGTTCAGCCCTTATTTTTCCCGGCAACCCGGATGGGCGGAACAGGACCCTGAGGTTTTTTGGCAATCCCTTTGTGACGCCTGTCAGGGTTTGTGGCACGATCACAAGGTGGATCGAAAGAGGATTGCCGGGGTTTCACTTACCACCCAGCGGGCGACGGTCATTAACGTGGATAAGGATGGAAAACCGCTTCGCCCCGCCATGCTCTGGCTTGATCAACGAAAGACCTATGATTTGCCGCCCTTAGGAGGGTTGTGGGGATTTGTTTTCAGGGTGCTCGGCCTCACCAAGACCATTCACTATTTTCAGGCAGAGGCGGAAGCCAACTGGATTCGTGTGAACGAACCAGCGGTCTGGAAAAAGACGTATAAATATCTCCTCCTCTCCGGCTACCTCACCTATCGTCTTACCGGTGCGTTCAGGGATTCCAAGGGGTGCTGCGTGGGGTACCTGCCGTTTGACTATAAACACCTGCGATGGGCCCCTGATTGGGACTGGAAATGGCGGGCCCTGCCCATGGAACGCGCTTTGCTCCCGGACCTTGTTCCGCCCGCACGCGAGCTTGGGACCATCACGTCTGTGACAGAAAATGAAACAGGGATCCCGGCAGGCCTTCCTCTTATTGCGGCCGCTGCTGACAAGGCGTGCGAAGTCATCGGCTCAGGCAGCTTACAGCCATCAATCGGGTGCCTGAGTTACGGCACCACCGCCACCATCAATGTCACTTCCCAAAAATACGTGGAAGCCATATCTCTATTACCAGCATACCCATCGGCCATCCCTGACTATCATACAATTGAGGTGCAGATTTACCGCGGGTACTGGATGGTAAGCTGGTTCAAGGAGGAATTCGGGCACCCGGAGATCGAAGAAGCGGCCATCAGAGGTATTGAGGCAGAAGCCCTTTTTGACCGCCTGGTGGAAGGCGTGCCACCGGGTGCCATGGGCTTGATTCTGCAACCTTACTGGTCTCCGGGACTCAAGCTGCCGGGACCTGAAGCCAAGGGAGCAGTTATTGGGTTCGGGGATGTTCACACACGCGGTCATCTTTATCGGTCGATACTGGAGGGCATAGCATTTGCATTAAGGGAAGGCAAGGAGCGGATAGAGAAGAAAACCGGTGTTCCGATCCGTGAACTCAGGGTATCGGGCGGTGGAAGCCGGAGCAGGACTGCCATGCAGGCCACCGCGGATATTTTCGGCTTGCCCACAGCACGCCCCAAGATTTACGAGACCTCAGGGCTTGGGGCCGCCATTGATTGCGCGGTTGGGCTTGGGCTCCATGCTGATTTTGATTTGGCCGTCAGGTCCATGACGCATGCTGGTGATGTGTTTGACCCGGTGCCCGAGACACACGAGATGTACGATGCCCTTTACCGGGATGTCTACCGAAAGATGTACAAGAAACTCAAACCGCTGTACCAGCGTATTCGCGAGATCACCGGCTATCCTGCATAAAAAAACCTGGCACCGGCCCGGGTCCTTTACCGGAAAGATTTTGCCCGCCGCTTGACTGCAAGGAGGAAGGAAGGCGTGACAGCGTTCAAGAGAGAAGATACGGAAAACCGGGTGCAATTTCCTCTGGATGAGCAGGAAGATGTTTTCAGGATCCTGGTGAAACATACTCCCGGGGCAATTGCCATGTGTGACAGAAAGATGTACTACGTGGCTTATAGCGACCGGTGGATAAAAGACTTCAATCTTGGTGATACAGATTTGATGGGGAAGTGTCACTATGACGTCTTTCCTGAGTTACCTGATTCCTGGAAAGAAGAGCACCAGAGATGTCTTGCGGGCGAGGTCATTCGACAGCAACAGGAAGTGTTTCCCAGGGCCGATGGCACAACTGATTGGGTGAAGAGGGAACTCCATCCGTGGCGGGACGCGAAGGGTGATATCCAGGGGCTTATCATGTTCGCTGAAGTAATCACTGAGCGGGTCCTGGCGGAAAAAAAGCTGCGGGAATCGGAAGCAAGGTACCGCAATGTGTTTGAGCATACCGGAACTGCAACCGTGATCATTGAAGAAGATACCACCATTTCTCTTGCGAACAGCGGGTTTGAGAATCTCAGTGGCTATGCCAAGAGCGAGATTGAAGGGAAAATGAAGTGGACCCAGTTTGTTGTACCGGAAGACCTGGTAACGATGAAAAACTATCATGAGCAGAGAAGGAGGGAAACAGACACGGCCCCAAACGAATATGAATTCCGTTTCAGAGACCGCTGCGGTTCTGTCAAGCACATTTTCAACCAGGTGGCGCGAATTCCAGGGACCAAGAAAAGCATCGCTTCTCTTCTTGACATCACCACGCTTAAGGAGGCGCAAGAGGCCCTGAAGGCGTCAGAGGAGCAGTACCGGCTTGTTGTGGATAATGCCAATGACGTGATCATCCTTGCTCAGGACGGGGAGATCAAGTTTGCGAACAAAAGGGCAGAGGAAGTGACCGGATTTTCCCGCCATGAACTGCTCGATCATCCATTCAGCGACTTCATCCATCCCAAGGACCGGGAGGCACTCCTTGCAAGACACCGAAAGCGGCTTGCCGGTGAAGACCTGCCACTCCGGCATGTCGTCCGGGGATTAACCAAGAACGGCGGGATCCTCTGGGTTGAAGTCAGCACGATCGTGATACAATGGAAGGGAAGCCCGGCAACACTCAATTTTGTACGAGATATCACGTCCCAGAAAAAGCTTGAAGAACAGTTGCAACAAGCCCAGAAAATGGAAGCGGTGGGGACGCTCGCTGGAGGTATCGCCCATGACTTCAACAATCTGCTCATGGCAATCCAGGGGAACGTTTCTCTTGGGCTTCTGGATGTCGGAAGCAGGAGCCCCATTCATGACAACTTGAAAAACATTGAGGAATACGTCCGAAAAGGCGCTGATCTCACCAAGCAGCTCCTTGGATTTGCCCGAAGAGGAAAATACGAAGTCAAAACGCTCGATCTGAATGAAGTGGTGGAAAAACAGAACGTTCTTTTCGGGCGCACCAAAAAGGAGATCACTCTTCACGCAAAATACCAGGAACATCTGTGGCCGGTCGAGGCCGATCGGGTGCAGATAGAGCAGGTCCTGCTGAACCTTTATGTGAATGCCTGGCAGGCCATGCCCGGCGAGGGCACCCTGTATATAGAAACCAGGAATGTCATCCTGGATGATGAATATGTGATCCCCTATGAAGCGGAACCGGGGAGATACGTGAAGATATCGGTCACCGACACCGGCACTGGAATGGACCAGAAAACGAAAGAGAGAATTTTCGAGCCTTTTTTTACCACAAAGGAAATAGGGAGAGGCACGGGACTTGGGCTGGCAAGCGTTTACGGGATCGTCCAGAATCACGGTGGATTCATCACGGTTTACAGCGAGATCGGGGAAGGAACAAGCTTTCATATCTATCTGCCGGCATCCCAAAAAGCGGTCATGAAGGAAGCGCTCGTGGAGCAAGGGGCCACGAGGGGAAAGGAAACACTTCTTCTGGTGGATGATGAAGAGATGATTCTCGAGGTGGCCTCAGACATGCTTAAAGCACTTGGCTATAGGGTGCATACGGCAGATGGGGGGAAAGAGGCACTGGAGGTCTATGAGAATCGCGCCGATGAGATCGACCTTGTCATCCTCGACCTGATCATGCCCGACATGGGAGGTGGTGCTGTCTACGACCGGCTGAAAGCTATGAACCCCTCCCTCAAAGTCCTGCTTTCAAGCGGGTACAGTATCAACGGGCAGGCGGCGGAAATCCTGAACCGGGGCTGCAACGGGTTTATCCAAAAGCCGTTCAACCTTGGTGAGTTGTCCCGCAAACTTCGTTCGATCCTCGAATCCGGCAAAGCGGAATAGGAGCAAGAAGGGGTACCCAATTTATGAGTACCGCCATTGAATTTTGTGGCGGAAGTGCATGGGAATCGAACCCACCTACCGAGGTTTTAGCCCGGTACACCGGATTTGAAGTCCGGGAGCCCCACCAGTGAGCTTTCCACTTCCGCATTGCAACAGTA
>JAFDGR010000400.1 GCA_019309145.1 Deltaproteobacteria bacterium
AGGCTGGCCAGTTTCTCAACGGCATTATAACTCCAGTGCCCGATGGGGACGTTTACCGAGACTTGTGCGTGGGAGGGGGTCGCCATGAAAAGGGCTGCAAAAAGAACAAGACAGGAAAGGTGGGTTCTCGCCGGCATTATGTATCCATTCTGCATTCTAAAAGGTCTTTTCTGAGACCCTCACACTCCGTGGAGGTTGAAAACTTTCCAAAACACGACAGATGCTTTGGTTTGTTGCAATATAGGGGAAAGGGAAACACGTGTCAATGAATGAGGCTTGACACCACCTTCTTTCCTGGCCTAGTATGGCCACAAAATCGCCTGAAATCAAGGGGCCATCCATTATATCCATTTACCAAAGAGAATGAGCGTTTTGTTTCTATTGACCGGGGGTTACGGTCCCCTTGCGCTTGTAACCCAGGAGGCGGAGCTGTCGACGTCCCCTTTATTCTAGTTGTTTTTTATCTTTGCCGAGGGCTGACCATGCACAATAGAAAATCTGTTATGGCATTTGTGTTCCTGCTTTCTTTTCTTTTCGCCGGGCCTGTCACGGTGCACCCGGCAGTCGTCCTGGCCCAGGACCAGCCTTCCTCTGTTTTTTCAAACGGCTGGATTGAAAAGATCAAAACAGACCGTTTCCTCAGATTGAGTCCCCAGGAGAGAATAACACAATTTCAGAAGCTCCCGGAAAAGGAACAGGTGGCGCTCTATGAGAAATTGAGTGATGCTCAAAAAGAGGAGCTCTTTGCCGGTTTGGGCGTCAAGGGAAGACAATCCCTCTTCAGGTTGCTTTCCGGGCAGGAAAAACAGAGATGGCTTTCCACCTACCCTGAATTGGGTGGAGCGGAAAAGGGAGCGGAAGTATCCGCGCCGGCACCCGCAAAACCAAGTCCTTCGAAGCGAATTCCACCTGCCCCTTCCCGGATAGAAAATATCCTTTCCGGCCGGTTCCCGACCACCATATCACGCGAGTTAAAGCAGTTTGGGTACGATTTTTTTGCGAAAGGTACTTCCACTTTCGCCCCCGTGACCAATGTCCCGGTGGGTCCGGATTACGCCATAGGCCCGGGAGATCAGTTCACTGTCCACCTTTGGGGAAAGGCGGAAAACACTTACGAAGCAAGTGTAACGAGAGATGGTACAATTGGCATCACCATGGGCCGTCTGCGTACCATCCGGATATTCCTGGTGGGTGAGGCGAAAAATCCCGGTACCTATGCGGTCAGTTCCCTGTCCACGGTAATTTCCGCCCTGGCAGCGACAGGAGGACCTGACAAGAATGGGAGTCTCAGAAATATCAAGCTTTTTCGTGCGGGCAGGCAAGTGGTTTCCCTTGATCTCTACGACTTCTTTATCCGGGGGCTCAAGAACAAAGACGTGCGGCTTCAACCCGGGGACACCATTTTCATCCCCGTGCTGGGTCCGGTGGTGGGCGTGGCAGGCAAGGGCCGGCGCCCTGCCATCTATGAACTCAAGGGACGGGAATCCGTTAGTGATATCATTGCTCTGGCAGGAGGCGTATTGCCCACCGGCTATCTCCAGAACGTGCAGATAGAGAGGGTTGTGGGGCATCAGCGGCGGGTGGTGGTAAGCTTCAGCCTCGATTCCCAAAAAGAGGAAGGCCATGGGAACCTTGGGATCCCGCTCCACGACGGTGATGTGGTCAAGATATATCCGGTGTATAAGGGACTCAGGCAGGTGGTCTACCTCGAAGGGCATGTGAAGTACCCCCGGGAATATGAATTGAAGCCGGGGATGCGAATCAGGGATATTCTCCCCTCTTATGATGCGTTGCTCCCCGAGCCCTATCTTCCACAGGCGGAGATCGTCCGGCTCGTTCAACCGGACCTTCACCCGGAGACCATCGCATTTGACCTTGGTGCCCTGCTCGCAGGCGATGAATCCCAGAACGTGAAGCTCGAGGACCGGGATCACATAAAGGTTTTCAGCAGGGAAGAAAAACAGGAACTCCCCTCGGTTACCATCGAGGGTGCGGTTCAAAAACCCGGCACTTACCGCCTGCTCGAACATATGAAGATCAAGGACCTGATTTTCCAGGCCGGCAATTTCAAGAAAAGCGCATCAATGAAAAAAGCCGGCCTTTCCAGGCTGGTAAAGGGAAAGAACGGGACCGACGTTGCCAAAATCGATTTTTCACCTGGAAGGGCCATGGCCGGCCTCAGCCCGGACAACATGACTCTCAGACCCGATGATGTGGTTCATATCAGGGAGATTCCTCTTTATCATCAGGCACTTGAGCGCAAGGTGTACCTGGCGGGAGAGTTCCGGTTCCCCGGGGAGTATACGTACTCAGCCGGAGAACACCTTCGCTCGGTCATAGAGAGGGCCGGAGGGCTTTCAGATACCGCCTACCCCTTTGGTGCCCTTTTTTACCGGGAGTCTGCAAAAGGCGTCCAGAAAGAGCGTCTGAATGAATACATCAATAAATTGGAAGAAGATATCCTGACCCTGGGTGCGCAGTCCGCCGAGACCGCCCTCGACAAAGACCAGGCAGCCATCCTGCAGCAGACCCTGAGCGCCAAGAAACAGTTGCTGGCAAAATTAAAACAGGCCCAACCAACCGGGCGTATGGTGATAGACCTGCCCCAGGTCCTGGCAAGTGCCTCATCCAGCTTTAATTTCGAACTAAGGCCGGGAGACCGGCTCGTGATTCCCAGGCGGCCTGAAAGGCCGGGAGACCGACTCGTGGTTCCCAGGCGGCCGGAACACGTCAACGTGCTGGGTGAGGTGTACAATCCCACGGCCCTGCTGGCCGAAAAGGGAAAGACCGTGGGAGACTATTTGCAGTTGGTGGGCGGACCCACAGATGATGCGGAAGAGGACCAGATATACGTGGTCAAGGCCAACGGCGAGGTCCTGAGCAAGAGCCAGGAAGGCTTTTTCGGTATGGCTACATGGGATTCGCGGAATCACCGGTGGACTATGGGCGGGTTTGACAGCCTGAAACTGGATCCCGGGGATACCATCATTGTGCCCAGGAAAGTGGAGAAATACCCCTGGTTGCGGCTGACCAAGG
>JAFDGR010000401.1 GCA_019309145.1 Deltaproteobacteria bacterium
ACCCGGTACCCCCTGCTTGACAACAGCTTCGACATATTTTCGGTAAAGACAACCTCATCATCTACCAATAATATTTTTGCTCCCAACATTGTTGATCCCCCCTTTCTGATATATAAACCTTGCCAAAATTCGGACTAAAAAGTGTGTACATCTTCAATATCCTTTTGCAGGTCGGCTGGAGGATTGTATGGGAAAAAGAGCGTGAACTTAGTCCCTTTACCAAGCTCGCTCTCCACGGTGATATCCCCCCCAAGCCTTTTGACCGTGCTGTAACAGATGGAAAGGCCCAATCCTGTTCCCTTGCCGACCTGTTTTGTAGTAAAAAACGGATCGAATATCCTCTCCATGTTCTCCGGTGAAATCCCTGAACCCGTATCTTCAAATGTGATGTTGACTCCCCCTTTCGCAGTGTCGTTTCTGGTGCTGATCTTGATACTTCCGTATGGCTTGCCCTCATGGGCTTCTATGGCATTGGTGATTATGTTCAGAAATACCTGTTGAAGCTGAGACGGATCAGAGAGTACGGTTTGCAGACCTTCCTCAAGATCGGTAAGGAATTTTATGCCGCTTGACCTGGCCTCTCTTTCCATGAGGTTGATGACCTCGCACAGGAACTCGTTAAGATCAACGGGTTCAATAACCGACTTGGTGCGGCGGGAAAAACGGAGCAGATTCTCTGTAATGCGCTTGCACCGCTGTATCTGTATGTCTATCTGGGACATGGAGTTGTTGAACTGATCCATGAAATCGCGGGGCAGAAGATGGTTTTGCTTTGCCAGATCCAAGAGGATTTGCCTTTCGGTCAAAATAATGGCAAGCGGATTATTGATTTCATGGGCAACACCTGCCGAAAGTTCACCCACGGAGGCCAATTTGCCTGCCTGCATCAGTTGTTTGTTCAGACTGTCGGCTTCCAGGTCACGTTTTTTGATGATCTTGATCATATGGCTCGTGATGAAAACAGCAACCATCAGAATAGCGCATGCACTCAACACGAGAAAGACCAGCGCCGCCTGATTTGCTTGGCTGACATCCTTGAATGCCTCGGAATAGTCTTGCCTGACCACCAGCATCCATTGGGGCTGTTTCAGCCAGCCAAAGGCAATGATCTGTCGCGGGTGAGTAGGTCCGGCATGGTTTGTGCTTTTATCTTCAATCCGGACTTCAATCCCTTCGAAGGGCTTCCCAGGCGGCTGTGATGCCTTTTCCATGATTTTCCCGCTGAACCGGGGCGATGTCTGAAAAATCCCGGACCTGTTCAGGAGGTAGACTTCGCCGGTCTTCCCGATTCGCACGTTTTCCACAAGGGAGCGGAAACTCTCTGTATCGATTGTTGCCCTCAGAATCCATTTTCTCCCGTTTTCAGACCGGGTGACCGCGACAATGAAATGGGGTACCTTGCGGAATCCCTCGAACATGTCGCTTATGTAGACCCCCTCTTTCATGACCTCCTTAAACCAGAAGGCCTTTGAATAATTCTTATCCATTAGGTTGTAAGGCCCGATATATGCCAAATGTCTTCCTCTTTCGTCGATGACCCCCAGGTCGGTAATGGATCTGTATTCACTGTTCAGGATATCAAAGACATGGGCCAGGTTTGAGACGTTTACAAGGTATTCCTGGAATGGGTCTTGGCAATCACTTGAAGACCGGAAACGCGATTTTTTAGGAAAAGCTCGATGATTTTCCGGTGATTTTCGACCTTTGTGTGGAACGAAAGCATCATCCGGTTCCTTGCAAAGCGCGTGTAGTAGTTATTTATGCCCCATCCAACCAGGAGAAGGGGGATCAACGAACAAAGCAGGGTCAGGAGTATAAACCTCCGAAAGAGCCGGCGATAATAACCCTCCCTGGCAATGCCGTTTCCATTCTTGTACTGGTTGGAGTTGCCCGGACTGGATTTGTTCATCTTGAAATTTCCCGAAAAAGGTCTCCTTGTTATTTGAAAAGAAACTCTTTTCCGCCTTCATTTTTCTTCAAGATATATGCCATAGCCTGACGGGAGAAATGCTTCAGGCGAAGGAGTCTAACATATTGAATTACCAGCTTTTGTCAAGAAAGGCTTATGAAAGGGATGACGATGTGTACACTGTCGGGTTACTGATCGTGAAACTTCCTGTTTCCATTCCGGGGAAGTATTGCCGGAGGTCTGTGAAGGAAC
>JAFDGR010000147.1 GCA_019309145.1 Deltaproteobacteria bacterium
AAATGCTTCGACCAACTCACCATCCTGAGCAAAGTCGAACGACAGCACCAAATGACATAAATTCTAAGGACTAAAACATTCGTTTGACAGGATATCTCCTCCCTAAGATCATTTTTTATGTTTCGAACATTTGGTCCTTCGGATTTCGGATTTGTTTCAGGTTTCGATTTTCGCACTTCGAAATTGTTTTTCTCGAAACGCCTGAACGGGTATAACCTTTTCAATTCTCACCGGCATAGCCGATGGATTAGTACTGATTATAACTGTATCACGAACCTCTGAAAAAAGTAAGACTGATCGAACTGATGATAGAGTTCCAGGGGCAATGGCGGGCAGGTCTCATGGATCGTTATATTTTTCAACGAGGTCAAATAGAAACCCAATATTCCATCATTCCACTATTCCTATTCCAATTGTGAGCGAACCGAACTAAGTTCGAAGCAAGATGACAATCTTGGTGACTTCGTAAAAAGTCCGATTTCTGCGTTGCGATTCATCCCTGCCCCGTTTAATGGGTACTGGTGGCGCTGAATCAGAGGTCTAGGAGCACCTAAGAACATCGTTGGGGCAACGGCCTCTGAGTCTGGAGTTATTTAACGGGGTAAATGATTGCGGCGTACGGTAAGTACGCCTCATCACACGAGATTTGCGCGCCTTGAACTTGAGGCTTTTTACTTTGCCATCTCAATTTTGACTTTTTACGAGTTCATCAATCTTGTTTTCGGAAATGCTCAGTATGAAGTTGACGAGTTTGGCAGGGACCTGCTCGTACGCTGGCAGCCAACCAAACGTTCCGGCCATACCGATAATGAAACATAACGACAGCGGTCGTGCGCATGGCGCGCAGGATTATGGGTATTATGTCTGATACTTGAATCTCTCGGTAGACGAAAATTCCAATAACAAATCCGCATGCGACGCCGATCATAGAGACCTCGGTGGGCGTGAATACGCCGCCATAGATACCACCTAATATAATCACCGGGGCAAACAGGGCCCATTTGCCGTCATAAAATGCCTGTAAAATTTCATTGAAAGTGGCTCGGGGCTCCTTGCCGATTCCCGCCCTTTTGGCGATAAAATAGCATACGACCATATAGGCGATACCGTGGATAATGCCCGGCACGACCCCGGATAGAAACAGGCGGGTAATGGACTGCTCTGCAATAACTCCCCAGACTATGAACGGTATGGACGGCGGTATGATCTGATCCAAAGGGCCCACACTGGTTGCCAGAGAAGTTGCAAATCGTCGTGTGTAACTTCTTCTCCCCGTGCCCTGGGTGGCGGCAAAGCACTACTGACAGATTGCGGCAATACGCGTTACCATTCAGTCTCCCGCGACATCCCGGCCGGCCCGGGAAAGGGTTACACACGAAAGTATTCGCCTGTCTCTTTGCGGCGCCAGCCCACCCTTTGCGTGAGGGCGTGGTGAAAACGAATGGCTCCCGGCCGCGGGCAAATCGCCACGCAGCATCCCCCATACCAGCATTCTTCCGGATACAGGACAATGGGCGGTTTGCCCTTCTCAGGATTAGGGATCATCAAATCCACCTGGCAGACATCCACACACATGTTGCAGCCGTTGCAGATCCCCGGATCAAATATGACCGGGGTGCTGGGTGTACATCTGTTTGGAAACGCATATACCTTTTCCTGGGACATCCCGTCGCTCCTTTTGTTTTCCTAATCACGGTGCTTCTCATAATTCTCGGCAAGAGGGGCCCAGAAATCCAGCGGCCGTTCACCTGTCCGGACGGCACCCCCTTCCTGCCGAATGGTAATCCATTTATTCCATTCCGGCGGATCCACCTCCGGATAATCCAAGCGGAAGAAATCCAGATACCGGTTGCTCGCCCTCCTCGCCAGGGACGCATGTATGATCATTTCACTGCAGGTAAACACACTCAGGACCTCCAGGGTCCGCATTAGTTTGTGCGGGTTGTCGGCGCGCACCCTGGGGGCTTCCTTCTCCCTGAGATCCTTGAGCCAGTGAAGACCCAGCTTCAGGAGTTCCTCATTTTTGTAGAAGCTGCAGAAGTTTTTCATGACCCTACACTGGGCCGCGTTCAGTTCCTTCCATTCGATCTCCCCGCTCCCTCGAAGGGGCTCATAGACGCGCCCTTTCTCCTCTTCCACTTGCGTACGGTGCACCGCGGACCCGGGGGCCTTTATTGCGTACTCCGCAGCCTTTCTGCCGGCGTATTTTCCCGTGGCTGCGGCATGGTAGTGGTAGTTTCCACCGAATAAGGCGTCGCCGGCGGCATAGAGTCCATCCAGGTTGGTTTTCAGGTCCCAGTCCGTTACGAGACCTCCGGCATCTCCGATTTCTCCGCCTGTACGGTCCTGGGGCCGAACCGAACCTTTCATGGGATCACTTCCCAGGAGCATATAACTCTGAAGCATATCCCGCTCCGGATCGAACCCGGCATCCGTGTATGCCCGCAGCACCGGTATCTTGGTTCTTCCCTCCTCCCCGACCATGAGGCCCCATATGGCCCTGCGCTCCTCTTCGGGCATACTTCCAAGATCCGCGTAAAAGGGCAACACGAACTCTCCCTTTTTGACGCGCTCCTCCAGATCTTCTATCAGGCCCGGCCTCTTATGCTCATAGTGCAAGGTCCTTTCGCCCAAAAACTTCTGCCCCGGCGCAGGTCGGTTTCGTTCATGAAAATGTTTCAATACCTTTCCTTCACGGTCCACATAGGGAATCTCTTTTCCACGGGCATCCACCATGCTGCACGGGAACCAGGTGTTCATGGCATTGCCGTGGCCGTAAGTCGGGTACACGTCACCGCTGGCAAAGGATGTGGCCCGCGATCTCTCCATTAATGTAAATTCCGCCCCTGCTCTCCAGGCCATGGCGTGCCCGTCCCCGACGATCTGGGTCGGTCTGAAATTGGAAATTCCTCTCAGTTCCGTGGTAAACGTCCAGTTTCTTTGATGACGGGACAGGCAATCAATCACCGCTCTTGCGCGAAGGATGAAAAACTCCCCCGTGCGTGTGTGCAGTCCTGTCGCTCCGATGACCCGCGCCCCTGTCGCCCCCCCCTCCGTGAGGAGACCAGTGGCCATCACGCGATCTATAATCCGGACCCCCAAACGGCTGCACTCCTTGAAAAGGGCCTTCTTAAAGGTGGACCCCCATACCCGAAAATGGATTCTGTTTTTGTAGTCATAGGCAAACAGGAACTTGGTTTTCTCATCGCGAAACGGCGCTCCCCTAAACGCATCCTCCGTATCCCTGATCTTCCCGCCCATCTTTTCCAGATCGAGAAGCGTCTCATAGCTCTCCCGTGCGGCGATATACCGGGAAAGCCCGTTGCTGTAACCCCCGTTGAATTTGATCTCCCAGTCCACGATCTCCTCCGCCGTGATGGGGGAACCCGGATGGGGAGTGTTTATCCAGTGGTCGCAACCGGAGCCGCCCGAGCCGCTGCGGATGGCGGCCCCCTTCTCGACCATCACCACATTCACCCCTTTCCGCGCGGCCCCGATGGCAGCCCAGCAGCCGGATATTCCCCCCCCGAGGATCAAAACATCGGCCGCCACCTCCGTCTCTTCACCATAGCGGATCGGATAGGGCCATTCCGGTATGCCGTGTTGCCTGACTTGCTCCTCCCAGTCCATTGCTCACTCCTTTCAGTGCTTCTTAATTCTCCAATCACTGTGTGTCCAAAAATCCGGAGGCAGTCCCTGATCCATCCCCCATAAACGTCTGCCTTTAAGCATCGGTCGGGTACCTCTCGATCTCATAGGTCCCATTTTTATCCTTTCGAATTCCCAGAAAAACTTTCCATTTTTCATCATCCTGTTCCGGGTAATCGGCCCTCCTGAAACCAAATGGAATGGGTCTGCTTTCCTTCCTGGCCAGTGAGGCGCGCAGCACCAGGTCGGCATTGTCAATGATGGACATGACATCAAGACACCGACCCAGCTCATGGGGATTTTCCGCTTTCAGGGGGGCCTTTCTGGCATCCTCCAGGCGCTCCAGCCCGCGCTCCAGCATGGGGCCGCTGCGAATATCCCCGCAGTAGAAGTCCATCAGGTTCTGGACCCCGATTTCAACCTCTCTCCAGTGAAATCCCCGTTCTCTCCCCAGCATCTCACTGCACAGCGTTTTCCTGGCCTCTGCCGTTTCCTCACCAGCAGTGAGAAAGCTTTTTTGAGCCCGGGCCCTCTGAGCGGCCATCTCCCCGGCATGCCACCCCTGGGCAAAGGCCCCCGCCGAGGCCTGCCAGGGGAGTCCACCCACCTCATCCCCGGCGGCAAAAAGATTGGCCATTTCGGTTTCAAGATCCCGGTTTACCCATAACCCCTTTGCAGCGGTGCCGGATATTTCGCGGGGCCAGTATCCTGCATACTCCTGGGGATTGTCCCTGAGACTTGCGCCCTCCTCTTCCAGGAAGTAGCGCATAAACTGGGTGCCCTTGCCCTCGTGCCGGATAGACCACGTGATGTATTCGAGTTCCTCTTCGCTGCCCTCGCTGAAATCAAGGTAGAATGGGCCTTCCCCCCGCTTCAGTCTCTCGGCGAGATTCAGCTTTTCTCCCCTGGACGCCTTCCTCTCCCGGAGCCATTTATCGCGCCACTCCGCGGTCCACTTTTCCCTGCCCAGGCGCTCCCAGTCAAAAAACCGGGTCCTCGGAACGATGACGTTTCCTTTCCCGTCGATAATTCGCGCGGCGGGCTGGACGGTGTTCCGCGGATCCCCGTAATTGGGGTTGTAATTTCCACAGGGGGCCGGCCCGAGTATGTTGCTCAAGAATTCAATATTGACCACGGGCAATCCGGCCCTGACGGCCATGGACGTGCCGTCACCGGACAGGGGAGCCGGCATCCTCAGGTTAAAATCAAATCCGCACAGGTTTCGGCTCAAACGGTTTGACCGGCCGCTGCAAAGGACGATGGATTTGGCCTTGAAAAAATAAATCTTGCCGTCCCGCACCCCCACGCCCACCGCACCCGATACCTGTCCGGACGTACTGATCAGGTCCGTCATCTGGACACGGTTGATGATCTTTACCCCCCTTTTCCTGACCTCTTTGCAGAGTACGGGCTTCAACGGGCCCCCATTGAAATTAAACGAGGTAGGGACACTGTGAAACTGCTGAACGATTCTGAAGTGCCCGGGTATTTCACTCTCCTCATACCTGAACCGGATGCCGAAACGCTCAAGGTCCAAGACCCGGGCATACATGGTTCCGGCGACCAGGTCGAATAAATCCCTTCTGAAAAACCCGAATGAAATGCCGATTCGATGATCATCGGCCATATCATCAAGGGTGTATCCCATCTTTTCATGGATCTCCGGGATGTAGGCCCAGACATGGTCAATGCCCGATGCAGCGCACCCGCTCGCCACGGTATTGCTTTTCTCAACCAGTGTTACGGAGATCCCCTCCGTCTCGCCGGCCTTTACGGCGGCCATGCAGCCTGCAAGGCCTCCCCCTATAATCAAGACGTCTGTTTCAACCGTAATGATATCGGATATCAAACCCGTCCCCCTCAATGAAGTGAAGAAAAACGCCGGGCATTGCTCCTTATGACCGCTTGAAAGCCCCTCGCATGGGAAAGGGAGTCACGATCCGAATGGCCCCTTCCTCACCGCGGGGACAGTGGGTAACGCAGCACCCGCAGAACCAGCACTCATCGGGGTACTTCAGGATGGGCGGCTTTCCCTTCTCCGGATTGCGTTCAAAGGCGTCGCACATACACACATCGACACACCTTCCACAACCGTCACAAACCGCCTCGTTAAAATAGACATGCCTGAATGCCATCCTTATTCTCCTGAAACCGCTTCAGAACGGACCATTCCCTTTTTTCGCACCTGCAAAACCGTGAGGAAAATACAAAGGCATATTCCCCCGATAAACAACGCATAATTCTGGGTAAGGAAATAGGCGAAGAGACACAGTCCCGCCACACCCCCGAGAATTCTTTCGCCGTAACTGCAGCGGGTAAGATAATACCCCACAAACCCCACCTCCAGTGCAAACAGGCAGACGATACTTCCCAGGATACCAATGACCGCCTCCACGGGCTCCTGGGGTTGTAACAGAAGAACGGGGCAGTAGATAAACATGAATGGGATAATAAACCCGCCCACCGCCGCCTTGGTCGCCTCAATAGCGGACCGGATATAGGAGGCGTCCGCAAGCTTTGCCGCGATCAATGCCACCAGGGCCACGGGTGGTGTCAGGAAGGCAAAAACGGCGAAAAACATCGTAAAAAAATGAGACTGCTCAAATCCGACACCCATTTTCATGAGGGCCGGTGTGGCAAACATGGAGACGATAAAATAGGCCGTCAGGGACGGTCCTCCGCAACCCATGATCACACAAATTGCCGCAATAATAATCAGGCCCAGGAAGAGAACCCCGCCGCTCCATGCCTGGATGCCCGAGGAAAGCTTGACCCCCAGCCCGCTCATGGTGACCGTCGCCATAATCAGACCGACACAGGCCGCAGATGCGCCGATTCCCGCACCCGCCCTCGCGCCCGCCACAAAACCCTGGAGAACCTGGCCGAAAGACGGACGGTCTTTCTTCATATGGGCCACAATGACCGAACCCGCAATGGCCCAAAAGGCGACATACATCACGCTGTACCCTTTCACGAGGAGGACGATGATCACCACAAAAGGAGTAACAAAAGAGGGCACGGCCAGAAGCAACTCCTTGATGCTCACCTTTTCCTCTTCAATACCGCTGATGTTGAGCTGACCGGCCCGGAAGTACACATAAAGGCCCGCGGCCCAGAAGTAAAGAAGTGCCGGGATCAGGGCCATGCTGATTATGGTAAGATAGGGAATTCCCGTAATGCCCGCCATCCCGAAGGCGACGATTCCCATAATGGGAGGCATGATCTGCCCGCCGTTGGAAGCGGCCGCCTCGATGGCGGCGGCGTGTTCCGGCCTGTATCCCACCCTTTTCATAAGAGGGATGGTGAAGGATCCGGTAATGGCCACATTGGCCGCGGCACTTCCGGTAATGGATCCCACCAGTGAACTGCTGAGCACAGCCATCATGCCCGGGCCGCCCTGCATTCTTCCGGCGACCAGCTTGGCCAGGAGCATAAAAAAACGGGTTCCCCCCATGGCCTGCAAAAGGGCGCCGAACACGACAAATAAAAAGATGTAGTTGGCCGAGGTGGGCAACACGATCCCGTAAATACCGTTATCAAGTCCGATTCCGAGATTGGATATGGTCTGGTCCAGGTCCATGGCCTGACACCGAAACGGCTCGGGAAAGGATTTACCCACAAAAGGGTAAAGGACTACAAGAAGGGTGAGAAGAGGAAGAATGATTCCGAAATCACGTCGCGTGGCATCCAGCACCAGAAGGATCAGGATAACCCCCACGGCCAGATCCACGGGAGTATTGAAGTAGGCCCGGTTTTCAAGCACCGGCCATAATAATTGCACGTAGCCCGTGCACGCCAGGGCAAGCAGGGCAAGCACAAGGGGGAAAAAACGGCGACGGCTGCCTTTCTTTGCCGCAAAATCACCCAGAAACACAAGGAGCAGGCAAAAGCCCAGGTGCGTGTTGATATGCGGTTTGGCCGCCTGGAGCAGTATCTGGGTGGAGGTGAGATGGTACGCGGCCATTGCAAGGCCCACGATCACGACGCCGATATAGGCCCTATTATCCCTGACACGTCCACCCAGCGTTTCCATTCCCTGTCCCCCTTTTGCTACTTATCAAAACCCGTAATCTCGACGCCCTTCTCCTTGTAAAATCTTACCGCCGCCGGATGGTACCCCTCGGGTGATATGCTCAGGGAGGCCATGGTCTGCTTGGTCAGTATTCTTCCCATGGGTGTGTACTCCTTGAATTTGTCCGCGTTTTCATAGACCACCCGGAGGATCTCGGTCACCACCCTGTCCGGCATGCTGATATGGGCGGCAAATCCCAGGGGTTTGATCAGAATGGTGCAGGGCTCTTTCTGCAACGGTCCCAGCATCTTCGGGGGCAGGGTTACCATGGCGAGCGGATGACCGGTTTTTCCTTTATAGGCGGCAACCGCTTCTTTATCAAAGGAAAGGAAGTAGACGTCCTTTGTCGCCACCAGTTCCGCCTGAAACGGGGAGTTGCCGTACACATTGGGGAGTTCCTTCAGGATGTGCCCGGTGTAAATCACATCCACCAGCCCGTCTCTCAGGGTATCTGCAGCGCCCTTTCCCCTGGCGTACTGGTATTTTATCTTGTCCACGGGAATGCCCATTTCCTTGAGAATACCCACATAGGTAATTTCCCGTCCCTTGCCTTTACCCGAGTCAAATATCACCTTTTTCCCTACTAGGTCCTTCAGGCCTTTTATCTTCGGATCAAGGGTACAAAGCCCGTTTCCGGCGATGCCAAGGAGGGTAACGAATTTGAATTCGTCATAGTTGAAGGGAAATCCTTCATATGGCCCGATTTGTTTCTTAGCCTCCCAGATGTCCCACGTGGAGTTAAAAAAGAGATAGTTCTTCCTCTTTTCCGGCTTTCGTACCAGTGTCTTCATATGTTCCGCGGGGCCGCGGCCTTCGGTGGCCGTTGCCTTCAACCACGTGCTGTTTTTGTTGATCTGTTCCGCCAGGGCCACACCCATGATGTAGGAAGCAAATCCGGCGGGAATAGTGGAAACGGTGATTTCATAAGGTTTCTCTGCCTTTGCGGGCGTGGAAATCCCCAAAGTTAGAAAGAAAACGGCGATAAGGGGAAAAAAACACGCGCTGCCTGCCAGTGATGTATACCCTTTTCTTTTCATCTTCCATCCTCCTTTTCATAGTAAGACAATTTTCTATTGAGACATAAGACACCAGTTTCCTTGAACAGGCCTCTTCTCAACCCTCCTTTTTTGGCCTGAAATATTGATGAATTCGTAAAAAGTCAAAGTTGAGATGGCAAAGTAAAAAGCTTCAAGTTCAAGGCGCCCGAATCTCGTGTGATGAGGCGTACTTAGCGTACGCCGCAATCATTTACCCCGTTAAATAACTCCAGATTCAGAGGCCGTTGCCCCAACGATGTTCTTAGGTGCTCCTAGACCTCGCAGAAATTGGACTTTTTACGAAGCCATCAATATTTATGCATCCAAGTTTTCTGCCCAGCACCCCCATGTACTCCACGTGTTTTTCATCCGTTTCTGGGCCTCTGACACGGATTTGTTTTTTGATCGCTTCATAGATTCCTTTGTGGGACGCATAGGAGTAATCTTGTTCCTCAGCGGTAGGGATTCAATGGCTCCGTTTTCTCCTTACCCACTCCATAAGAGCACGCTTGAACAAAACAAAGGGCAGCTTGTGAGTGAAGTGATAGAGT
>JAFDGR010000148.1 GCA_019309145.1 Deltaproteobacteria bacterium
TCAAGCAGCCCGTGTTGGTGGGGATGTCCTCCGGTACCAGGGACCGGAAAACATAGAGGACCGCCGAGAGGGTGATGGCATAAACCGCATTGATGCTTCCCCTGACTTGAGGATCGCTGTTGCGAAAATCGAGGGTCGCTTCATCCCCGTGAATAGTAATGTTCACCCGGATGGCGATTTTTTCGGCTGAAAGGCCGTCATCGTCCATGAAATCTTCAAACCCGTAAGATCCGTCGGGGATCTTCCTGATCATCTTCCTGGTAATCCTCTCGGCATAGTCCATCAGGCCCCCGGCATAGAAGCGGACCATTGCAAGGCCATATTTTTTGACGAGTTCCTCGGTTCTCCGGACCCCGGTGATGTTCGCCATGATCTGGGCCGCGAAATCCCCCTCCCGCTCGAGCGGTGTCCGGACGTTATTGAGCAGCAGGGCCATGATCTTCCGGTCAATGGACCCTTTTTCCACCAGTTTCAAGGGTGGAATAATAATACCTTCCTGGAAGATGGAGGTGGAGAGGGGCATGGATCCGGAAGTCATTCCTCCAACATCGGCATGGTGCGCCCTGTTGGCAACGAAAAAAGAAGGGTGATCCTCGCCGGCATACACCGGGGCCACCAGGGTGATATCCGGGAGATGGGTGCCTCCTTTAAAAGGGTCGTTGAGGATGACCATGTCCCCTTTCTGCCACGTTGTGTTTTCAATGGCCGCCTTGACCGACATGGGCATGGATCCCAGGTGCACGGGGATATGGGCTGCCTGGGCGATCATATCTCCTTGCTGATCAAAGACGGCGCAGGAAAGGTCCCTCCGTTCCTTAATGTTGGGTGAAAAGGAGGTTCTGGTCAGGGTGACTCCCATTTCCTCCGAGATGGAAGAAAAGCGGTTCTTGAATACTTCCAGTAATATGGGGTTGACTTTCATCGGTATTCTCTCCAAACAGCACAAACGTACCCGTTCAGGAATCACTTCATTGGTTCGCAAAAAAGCTAACGCACCCCGCCTCGCAAGGCAAGGGAACGGAATGTTCCCGAGGCGGCGTCATGTCGGCCCTGGAACAGGACAGTGGAAGGGCCGACATCCGCAGTGAGCGGAGCCATGGACGGCGAAGCGAACGGAGCAGAGGGGATATGCCGTTTCCTTGCCCTCAATACTTCAACATGTCCGTGAAATCGCAAATCAAAGCACTTCGGCAAAAGTGTACCGAAAGGGTCTAATACAACCCTCATTCTGAAGCGGCAATTTCAAGGACGAGGTTGCCGAACGCGTCCACCAAGGCCGTGGCAAAGGGCGGAATGACAATGGTGGAAGTATATTCCACCACGATGGCCGGCCCATCAATCCTGTTCCCGCTCAGGAGCTTTTCCCGTGCGATGATTTTCGTGGGCAGTGGTTCACGCTCAAATACAACTGCCTTTTCTCCAAGCAGGGCATTCCGGGGGATGTCCTTCACCATCTTTCTTGCCTTCGGGAATGCGGGTTTTTCAGGGATGCCCCGTGCCCGGAGCCTTATGTTTACGATCTCAATGGCTTTATCCTCGTTCCGGTACCCATAGGTCTTTTCATGGAGTTTGTGGAATCCTTCAATATAGTGCTCATCAAAAGGCACAATGATCTCGTAGGATTGTCCTTCGTACCGCATGTCCAGGTATTTTTCCAGGAGGGCATTCTCAGGGGCAATCCCCTCGGCCAGGAGATCATCCGTCCCCTTTTTTTCAAGGTCCGCGAATTGCCCTTTCAGCGATTCAAAAGAAACGTGCTCCTGGCTTTCCATGATGGTCAGGGAATAGTCCTTGATCACATCGGCCATAATCATGCCGATAGCCGAGAGGATACCCGGATTTTGGGGAAGGATGACCCTGGGAATATTGAGCAGCCTCGCAAGAAAGGCCGCATGCATTCCCCCGGCGCCCCCGAACGAAAAAAGGCTGAATTCCCTCGGGTCATAGCCCTTTTCAACGGATATGACCCGGATAGCCCGTTCCATGGCCGTATTGGCCACATCCAGCACCCCTTCCGCCATTTCAGCCGGTGCCAGGCCCATCCTGCGGGCAAATGCATCAAAATAGGGGATCACCCGGTCTTTCATCAGGCTCATTCTGCCCCCGAGGAAGTGCTCTGGAATCAGCCTGCCCAGATACAGGTTGGCGTCCGTTACCGTGATATGCTCACCCTTCCCGTAACAGATTGGGCCGGGGTCCGCGCCCGCACTCTCGGGGCCTACTTTGAGCGCCCCTCCCTCGTCGATCCGGGCAATGGAGCCACCCCCTGCTCCCACCGTGTGAATCGCAATCATGGGGACCTTGACCGGGTACCCGGATATGCTTGACTCCAGGGTAAGCGTCAGGTTCCCGTCGATAAGGCTCACATCGGTGGACGTGCCCCCCATATCGAACGTGATGAGCCTGGAGTAGCCTGCCATGGCGCCTATCTCGTACGCACCCACCGCGCCCCCGGCCGGTCCTGACAGGATCGTCCGCACTGATTCCCTCATGGCGGTCTCGGCTGATATGCTTCCCCCGTTTGATTGCATGATCCCAAGGGAATCTTCCCGGTCCAGTTCATCCATGAGGTACCCGATGTAGTGCTCCATCCTGGGACAGACATAGGCATTGATCACGGTGGTTGAAGTCCTTTCAAATTCCCTGAATTCTGAAAGAATTTCATGGGACAGGGAGACCTTGAACCCGGCGGGCTTGTCCGCCGGGTTTTCAGCGGATTGAAGCAGGGCGAAGACTTCCCGCTCGTGGGAGGGGTTCAGATACGAAAACAGGAAACAGACGGCCACGGACTCAACCCCAAGCGCTTGCAGGCGCTCGATCAGTTTTCCGGCCTTTTGAAGGTCAAGGGGGGCCAGTTCCTCACCCGTCTGCAGGATCCTCCCCGGGAGCCCGAACCGCAGTTCCGGCGGAATAATGTGCGGTTCTTTTCGGTAAGCCAGGTCATACAACCGGCTTCGATTCTGCCGTCCGATTTCAATAATGTCCTCAAACCCCTCGTTGGTAATCAGCGCCGTCTTGGCCCCGTTTCGCTCCAGGATGGCGTTGGTGGCCACGGTGGATCCATGAATAATCTGTTTCTTCTTTGCGCGGGCCAGGTGTTTGAGACCCTCCAGGACCGCCTTCGCCGGGTTCGAGGGAGTAGAGAGCAGCTTGTAAACGCCCCATTTTTCTCCATCCCTGTACACAAAATCGGTAAAGGTCCCCCCTGTATCAACGCCGATAATCATGCATCTTCCTCTCAAATCCCCAAGAAAGCTGTCCTGAAAAGATCGCTTTCAAGAAGTTCCCCGCCGGTCCCTTCCGCCACGATCCGTCCTGTCTGGAGGACGTACCCCCGGGTTGCAAGACCCAGTGCTTCCCGGACGTTCTGCTCCACAAGAAGGATCGTCATGCCTTTCCTTTTCAGCTTTCCCACGGTATCCAGAACTTCGTCAACCAGGATGGGGGCCAGCCCGAGGGAAGGTTCGTCCAGCAGGAGAATCTCGGGGTTGGACATGAGGCCCCTGCCGATGGCCACCATCTGCTGCTCTCCTCCGGAAAGGGTGGACGCAGGCTGACCAGCCCTCTCTTTCAAGCGTGGAAAAAGAGCATAGACCGCCTCCAGGTTCTGCAGGATCTTTCCCCTGTCTTCCAGGATATAGGCCCCGAGCAGCAAATTCTCCTTCACCGAAAGGGGACCAAACAGCATTTTTTCTTCAGGCACATACACGATCCCAAGTTTCACGATGGCCTCTGTCCCCTGGCGGTGTATTTCTTTCCCCTTGAAAAGGATTTTCCCCCCGAACACCCGCTGGGCTCCCATAATTGCCCTGAGGAGCGTGGATTTTCCCGATCCGTTGGACCCCACCACGCAAACGGTCTCCCCCTGATTCACCTCCATGGAAAGGCCCTGTATGACCGGAAGTCCCGAATAGCGTACGTTGATGTCTTGCAGCTCAAGGATAGGGGATTTCATCTTCAGGTCAAAGCCTCCTTATGCTCCCGGACAAACCGTTCCCCCAGGTATGCCTTGATCACATTCCTGTCCCGTGCAATGCTCTCCGGATCCCCGTCCGCGATCTTTCGACCGTAATCCAGCACCATGACGCGATCACTCACCTTCATCACCAGTTCCATCACATGCTCAATGAGCATCACCGTAATGCCCAGGTCATTGTGAATATGCCTGATACTCTTCATGATCTCTTCGATCTCGCTGGGATTCAAACCTGCCGCCACTTCGTCCAGGAGCAGGAGTTTTGGATCCGATCCAAGGGCCGTCGCCATGGTGACCCGCTTCTGGGCAGCCACAGGAAGCTCGCTGACCAGGGACTCACCCACCTCCTGCAGATGCAGCTCGGCCAGGATCTCCTCGGCCCTCGCCCGGGCCCTCGCCCTTGAACGGGTGCGCATGAAACATCCCACCATGACGTTCTCCATAACCGTGAGATCACCTGAGGCCACGTAGACCTGGAATGTTCTGGCCAGCCCCAGCCTGGCCACGTCATGGGCCTTGAGCAAAGTTATGTCTTTCCCGTCAAACATGATCCTGCCCGCGGTTACGGGATGGAGGCCTGAGATGCAGTTGAACAGGGTCGTCTTCCCGGCCCCGTTCGGGCCGATAAGCCCCACCAGCTCACCTTTTTTGACCATGAAGGAGATATCCTGGTTGGCGTACAGCCCGCCGAACTGTTTTGTCACATGCTGTACTTCGAGCAAGGCCATTATCGTCTCTTCCTCCGCCGGATCTTCTCCACAATTCCCCAGATGCCTCTCGGCTCTATTGCAGAAATAGCCATGATGATCATGGCGTAGAGAATCAGATCAATACCGGCCAGTCCCGCCGTCGCGCCGAGCCATTCCTTGAGATAACTCTTGAGCGGAATCAGGACCGCGGCCCCCAGGATCGGCCCCCACAATGAACCGGCCCCCCCCAGCATGGCCATGAGGGCGATAAGGATGGAGATATCCAGACTCATGGTATCTTCCGGCTCAATATTCTTGATGTAGCAGGCATGAAATGACCCCACCATGCTCACAAAAGCAGTTGCTATGGCGTACGTCTTGATCTTTGCCCAGTGAACGTTTATCCCCAGGGACCTCGCCACGTCTTCGTTATCCTTGATGGAACGGAGCTGGTATCCCAGGCGCGATTTTCTGAACCAGTTCACATACAAAATGCCCAGGACAAAGAACGCGAGTATCACGTAGTAATAGGAGATATCTTCCTTGAAAATGAGCCGCCACCAATCAGGGGGATGATACTTAATGGGGGATATCTCAAGCCCCCGGGCAGCACCGACAAAATCCCATACCTGGAACAGGTCCATGAGCACCAGGGACGTTGCTATGGTCGCGATGGCAAAATAGTGTCCCTTGAGCCGGAACAGGGGATAACCGATGATGAAAGACCAAAGAATAGCAAAACACATCCCGAGCGGCATGGAAAACCAGAAGGGGATGTCCCAGCGGATCAGGAGCACGGCCGTTGTATAGGCACCGATTCCAACGTATTGCGCTTTTCCCAGATCAACCTGCCCCCCATATCCGCCTATGGTGTTCCATCCCATGCCGTACAGGGAAAACATGAGGAACTGGATCATGGTGGCCATGGCAAAGGCGGAGTGAGGGAAAAGAGGAAACACCAGCAGGAAAGCCGCCACGATCCCTGCTATCAGGAGATCGATCCGCGGAAAATCTGAAAAATCCAGCGCGTTTCTTAGTGTTTCCATCCAAACAATCCCCTGGGACGAAGCACGACTATGATAAAATAGGCCAGGTAGACGCCGGTGTACTTGAAAGAGGTCATGGGCACATCAAGCATCCAGTCGCTGTTGAAGGTGTAAGAGAAAAAGTCCCATATCCCGGGAATTTCAGTTATCATACCGACGACCAGGCCCGCGAAAAAGGCACCAGGTATGCTGCCGAAGCCCCCGAGCGCGACAATAGCAAAAGCGATCATGGTGAAAAGGAGTCCTACGAACGGATTCACCGACCAGAAATTGACCAGGAGCGCTCCCGCGATGGTCACCGACGCCCCCCCGATTCCCCACGCAAGGGCATTCATCCGTTCCGTGGGGATACCCATATATCGTGCCCCTTGGGCATTCAACGCGGTGGCGGTCAGGGCCTTTCCCATCTTTGTCCTGTTCATAAGCAACCAGACGGCCAGGAAAGCGGCAACCGAAAGGCCCGCCGCAGCCAGTTTCGTGGCAGGGATTATCACACCCACCCCCATGTCAAAGCTCTTTCCCACCAGCACACCGGTGTGGATGGCGCGGTCTTCTGAACCGAAAATCAGGAGCGCCAGGTTCCTGAGAAACAGCATCAACCCAAAGGTGCCCAGCAGCTGGGCAACCATCGGCCCCCGCATGAGGAATTTTATGAATCCATAATAGCAGATTACGCCCAGAAGGAATCCTACCACCGCGGCCACAGGGAGCGTCAGCAGGGGGTCTATCCCTGTTGCCTGCGCGGTGAGGAGGCCCGTGTACATGCCGATCATGAGGAATTCGCCATGCGCAAAATTGACGATATTCATCACGCCAAAAATGATGGTGAGCCCGAGGGCGACAAGCGCCAGGATCATTCCGATCAAGAGGCCCGCGACCAATGAACTGGCCAGGATATCCATTTGTCACTCCTCAGAAAAAAGAGGGTGGATACAGAATGCCCCGTCCCTGATCATACAGGGAACGGGGCCCGGGGTTGTTACCATTTGGGGAAAGGATAGATCATATCCGCGGAAGAAACATCAAAGGGATACACGATTTCCAACCCAACCGTGCCGTCCTTCTGCTTCTGGTATTGTCCAATGAGACCCGACCCAAGAACATTCTGTCCCAGCTCGTCACCGGTGGTGGAAAACTTGATGCCGGCCCAAGGCACGACCAGTTCCTTCCCGGGAATGTAAATGGCATTGGCCGCCCGCTGGATAGCCGCAGGTTTCGTGGACCCGGCCTTTTCAAGCACGTGGACCCAGGTCTGCAAGCCCGTGAAAGCCCTGGCTGACGCACCACCCAGGTCATTGCCCGTCTTTGCCTTGTAAAGGGCATTCACCTGGCCTGCCAGTTTCTTTATTTCCACGACCTTGGGGAGGAATACGGTACGGGTCAGGATGCCGATAATCCCCTCACGAAGGGTATTTCGGAATTCCGGCTTTTCGAACCCGGCGTCCTGGCCCCAGATGATCTTGGGCTGGGCTTTCTGTGCCTTTAATGTCTTGACCATGAGGATTGCATCGGATGTATAGGAGGCAAAGAGCATCACGTCGGGTCGGGCCGCTTTCAGAGAACGGACCTCGCTTGACAGATCAGCGGATTTCGCGGCGTAGAGCAGGGATTTCCGCATCCGGAATCCGTATTCCTTGGCAAAATCCTTGATAAGACCGGAGACATGGGAACCCCATTCCGTCTTTTCACAGGCCGAGGCGATATTCATCAGGTCCTTCTTCGGGACCGCGGGGACGCCACGCACTTTCCCTTCGGTCAGGCCCTTGAGCAGCTCGAAGAGATCCTTCGTGAACCACTTGTCATGGGGCGTGGTCCGCCAGAACCATTTGAATCCCCTTGTGGTCAGCGCGGGAGAGGTGGAAGAACCGTTTATCATGGGCACGCCATACTGCTCGCACACGGCACTGACCGTCTTGGTCACCGAGCTGAAGTAACACCCAAGGATGCCGTCCACCTTGTCATCCAGGATCAACTTCTTCGCCAGATCCGCGCCAAGGGTAGGATTCCCCTGATGATCTTTGAAAATCAGTTTGATCCTGGCGCCACCGAGGCTTTGTATCCCGGCGTTCTTTGCCATGGTCATGGGAAGCTCCGGCATCGCGTTATTTGCAATCTTCGCTGCCAGTTCGGCACCGGCCCGAAGCTCACGGCCTGCGGCGGCTGCGCCGCCGGTCAGGGGATAAATCACCCCTATCTTCACCTCTTTTACGGCCAAAGCTCCTGAGGGAATCATGAGTCCAAGAATGGCAAAAATACCCAAAAACGCCAACAAAACTCTCATTGATTTCATCATCGCACCTCCTCTTCTCCGGGCAATTGCCCATGGTTAAAAAAACATTCACTCTTTCCTTGAGAAAACCATCGCGCTCCTTCTCACAGCTCACTTCATAACTATATTGAGAATATATTTTCTGTCAAGTTTTTCTTGACTCATTATATATTTAATGTCATCCTTTTTTAAATCTCCATTCTGAAAAGAGCAACCAAGTGAGGTGCTGAATGGCAGGCACAAGAGCTGAAGGCACGAGGAGAAAAGACCACGTGACAAACAGGAGCATTATTACAAAACAAGGCAATGGTCTGAAGGCCTCTCTCGCTGACCGGGCCTACGACATCATCCAGGAAAAGATCATCACCATGGCCCTGGAACCCGGAGAGCATGTGGATGAAAAACAGCTTGTTCGTGAACTAGAGATCGGGAGAACCCCGGTCAGGGAGGCGCTGCTCAGGCTCGCCACGGAATGCCTCGTGGAAGCCCAGGCCAACAAGGGATTCATTGTCAGGCCCTTAACCCTCCAGAATATCAAGGCCATGTTCGAGGCGCTCCACGTCCTTGACCTGGGCGCGGCCGCCCTGGCGATCCATCAAAACACCACCCACCACCTCGCCCTCATGCGAGACGCGCAAGCGACATTTGAGGAAGCCATGAAGGATAATAACCCCTTGCGCCTGGTATGGACAAACCACGCATTCCACATGCATTTTGCCCGTTCATGCGCGAACAGTTACCTGACCCGGGCCCTGGAAAACGTCCGGTGTGAAGCAAACAGGCTGGCTTACCTTTCTTTTGGGGAAAAAACAGAACTGGCCGGAGACCTGCTTGAGCACTATCAATCCGTGTGCCAGGAACACCGGCAAATCATGGATTTTCTTGAAAAGAAAGATCTCTCCGGGCTGAAAAAAACCATTGAAAAACATATCCGGTCCTTCCAGCGCCGCATCGTGATCTACCTTACCAGTTCCATCTCTTGACAATCACGA
>JAFDGR010000149.1 GCA_019309145.1 Deltaproteobacteria bacterium
CGGTCCTAACGCCTTACCCTATCACTGCCCTTATTCTTTTTCCTTTCGCCTTTATCCTTTCGAACCCCGTAAGCACCTAAACCCTTAAGATTATCCCTCTCCGGCAAGACTCTCCAGGTCTTTCACGGCCTGGGCTTCATCATCGTAGATCTTCGCGAACTTCGTAATGCCCACCATCCCGAAGATTTTCTTGAAATGCCCCGACAGCCCTGCTACCGCGATCTTCTGTGCTCTTTTCCGTGCCTCGGCAAAAATCAGGATGAGCACCTTCAGTCCCTCGCTGTTGAAATAGGTGGACCTTTCAAATTTCAAGAGGATTCCTTTGATCTTTTCGGGATCCAAACGTTCGTAGCTGCTCCTCAACGTGATTTCTGATCGGCTGGTGACATCACCACTGATATCCAGAATAGCCACTGATCCCCGTTCCTCGATTCTTACGGAATTACTCTCTTCCATCTTCTCTTCCCTCCTTCAGGGCTTTTCAACCTCGCTTGCGGGAAAAATGACTTTGAATACGGTTCCCCCGCAATCAGCGCAATCTGCTTCGGTGGCACAGTGGACGCATTGCTCCACGCTCCCAGGGCACACATCATTCTCCCCGGGGATATGCCTGCAGCGCTCCGATTCCATCTGAATCCGAAAGTTGAACCGCTCAGAAAAAATCTTCATTCGCAGGAGATCAGCTCCCTTTCCTCCTGCGTTAAAATCAAAAGGATGCCCCGTACAATAGGCGTCCGTCTCCTGGGTCGGGAAAAAGCCTTCAAATATTCGTTTCTGATGTTCCTTTGTAATGCCTACTCCGTGGTCGTGGATAATGAAGTGGACTTCTTCTCCCGTCCCCTTCACCACCAGGTCGATCGTCCCACCGTCAGGGGTGTTTTCAACCGCGTTTCTCACGAGGCCATTGACCGTTTTTGTCAATACATCCGGGGGAATGATGAGGGGAGGAACAGGGGCAAGGTCAGTCTGAACCCTCACTTTACGATGCGAAAACAGCGGGATCAACGCTTCCAGCTGTTCCGCCACAAACCCGTCCAGCGTAATCTTTTCCGGAGGCTGGTCCCTGGGGCCGAAAAGGGATTCAATCCGGTCCCTGACCCGCTCTATCACCTTGTCGTGTCCCAGTTCATCCGCTGCCAGAAGCGCGAGTTGATCGGCACATTGGTCCAGCAGCAGGTTGAGCGTGCGGTAGACAGTAACGTCCTTTCCGCGCATGATGTCATCTACTTCTTCCTGCATGGCCATGAGCCGGTCGACGTTTTTCTGCGCCCGGAGAAGAGTTTTTCCCCAGTTCCCCTCCGGGTAGGCGGTGAGCCTTCTCTCCAGCACTGTCAAACTTGCCTTGAGCAATGAGAGCGGCGTCTTGAGTTCGTGCGACAGGTGGTTAATCACCTTATCCTTTGCCCGGTTCAGGCTGGACACCTCTTCGTATGCCTCTTTGAGAGCCTCTGCATACCGTGCGTTTTTCAAGGCAATAACCAGGCTGTTCACCAAGGTCAGCAAAAGGTCCTTGTCTTCTCTCGAATAAGGCTCCCCCACAAGCTTCTGCCCTATCCCAAGGATCCCTTCACAGGTTCCGTCTACCTGGAAAGGAACCAGGAGCGCAAACAACCCATGAAATACTCCACTCTCTGGAAAATGATCAGGGTCCAGTATAACAGCATGCCTTTGCCCGACTCGCAACATGTCAGCGGCATATGTTTTCAGAAGTGTTTTGCTGTCTTGAGCAATACCGACACTGGTAAAGTGTTCAATTTTCCCAGAGGAAGGCTCCATCAAGAGGACAAATCCTTCGATAACCCCGAAATTACCCGTTGTCATCAGCAAAAAATGCTTGAGGATCTCCTTGACTTCCATGATCCCGAAAAGCTCACAACTCATGTCGTAGAGCGTCTTCAGGTAAAAAAGACGTCTGTCCAGTTCCTCTTGAACGGATCCTCTGGCTGTTCCTGGCTCCACCACGTGAAAGCAGCCTCACAGACCACGCCGCGAAAAGATTTAGGCGCGAAAAGATCGAAGAAGGGTTTTAAAATGGATTTTCAATTCCTGCCGACTCTCCTGCAGCCGCGAAAGGAGATACGTTGCGAGGTTCGTCATGATTACTAACCCTACCTCGTGATTTTGTGACATAGAGTCCTGGAGGGCACGCCTGCCGATAACCAGGATATTCCCTGCGGATTGACATTTGGCGGTGAGGGTATGCCGGTGCGGTTCAATCAGCGCCGAAGACCCAAACATTTCGCCGGGGTTCCGGATGATGGATACCGGGAGTTCAATATGATTATTTACGCTGGTAACCAGCTCCACAGCACCACGAGAAAGCACATAGATCGCCTCAGCCTCTTCCCCCTCACGATAAATGACATCACCGGGTTCCATAGCAACGCTCGCTGTACTCCCTGAAAGTCTCTCCAGTTGCCTGTCGTTCAGACCTCTGAACAGGTATCCTGATGCCAATTCCATTTTTTCACTCCATCGCTTTCAACGCTTCATCCATGGAGGCATAGATATCAGCGAAGCGGGTGATCCCCACCATGTGAAAGATCTTTTTGAAATGATCCGAAAGGCCGGTAATGCCGACCTTCTGGGCGTTTCGCTTTGTTTCCGCCAGCAACTGGATCAGGACGGCGATACCGCCGCTGTTGATATAGGCATTTTCATCGAACTTCAGCAGGATCTTGCCGACACCATCCACATCAGGATGCTTGTACGCCTGCGCAAAAAAAGGCTCAGAGCCACTTGTCACGTCGCCTGTAATGTCAAGGATGGAAAGTCCACCTCTGTTTTCAATGCTGATCTGATTTTGGTCAGCCATTTCCAAGCCGTCCTCCTTCTTTCCTTTGAAATATGCCCCCCCAGGAGGAGCCGTCGATCTTCACGATATGGGTTGCGGATTCTCCAGCCTGATAGCCATCCGGACGATATGCCCTTGTTCCGTGACCTCGTTGAATTCCACCTGGTCCATGAGATTTTTCATCAGGAACAAACCCAACCCTCTCGCCGGCTCCAGTTCTTCTATCTTTTTCCGAATATCAGGCTCAACAGGCATCTGGGTAATCCCGTTTCCCTCGTCCTTTACCTGGATGGTCATCAGATCATCTTCCAGATCCAGTGTCACCACAACTCTTGCTTCCGGTCGTCCCTTGTTCCCGTGTTCCATGGCATTCAGGCAGGCCTCCGCGACCGCGGTCTTCAAATCCTCGATGCGTTCATCCACCGTACCCCAGTATTTTGCAAAAGAGGCGGAGCAGTCCATGGCAATGCGTTCATAACCGATCCTGGTGGGCAAAACAACCTCAACTCTCCGGAAATCTGTGCCTTTGAACATTTTCCCTCTCCGATTATCCAGTTTATTTCAGCAGGCTACCACACATCTACATGAAAGAGGTGAGCGGTAAATTAGAGCGAGTGTTTGAATAGCTATCTGATGTATTATTTATTACTATTTGAGAGAAAATGCAATTGATTTATGAATCGAATTCTTATATTGTTAATACCAATTCAAAATATACTCCTGAAAGCAAGAGCCACTGCGCACGTTTCTACCAATGAAGTATCTTGTGCTTATAAAAAGTGTTTACCTCCTGTTACCTATGGGGGAATGAATGCCAAATTATGAAGTCTTTGTGCGGCAAATGCTTTCTCAGGCCGGCATCCAAATCAACGGGAATGCTCACTGGGACATTCAAGTCCATAATCCCGCCTTTTATAAGCGGGTAATGACCCAAGGGACCCTCGGTCTGGGCGAATCATACATGGACGGATGGTGGGACTGCAACGCCATCGACCAGTTGTTTTACAAACTGGTAACTGCCGGTCTGCATGAAAGAGTCACTGTTCCCGCCCGCATGAAGGTGGCAATTGTCCTCAATCGTATCTTCAATATACAGACAAGATCAGGCTCCATGAAAGTCGTCCATGAGCACTATAACCCTGCCAGCGACACCATCCTCTCCTTTCTGGACCCATACAACCAGTATACCTGTGGATATTTCAAAGAGACTGACGATCTTGCCAAAGCACAGGAACAGAAACTCGACCTGATATCCAGGAAGCTGATGCTGCAGCCGGAAGACAAGGTATTGGATATCGGCTGTGGTTGGGGAGGTTTCGCTCGGTTCGCCGCAGAACGCTATGGTTGTACTGTTACCGGCATATCAAACTCGAGCGAGCAAATAGAGTACGCAAAGAAATTCTGTGAAGGTCTCCCCGTTACGTTTGTCAAATCAGACTACCGTGACGTCAAAGGCAAATTTACCAAGGTTCTCGTATGTGGCATGATTGAACATGTCGGATATAAAAATTACCGGACACTCATGGAGGAGGTCTTCCATTGCCTTGAGAAAAATGGCCTTTTCCTGCTCCAGACCATTGGAGGAAACACATCCGTGGTTTCAGGCGATCCATGGCTTAAAAAATACATTTTTCCAAACTCCATGCTGCCGTCGATGAAACAGATCACTTCGGCTGTTGAAGGTCTATTTATTCTTGAAGATGTCGAAAATTTTGGCCCCTATTACGACCCTACCCTGATGGCGTGGCACAAAAATTTTGTTGCTCATTGGCCCCGCATTAAGCAACAGTACGAGTACGACACGAAATTCTATCGCATGTGGACCTATTACCTCCTCCACATGGCAGGTACGTTCAGGGCCAGGCTCAACCAGTTGTGGCAAATTGTCTTTTCGAAAAAGGGTATTCCCGGTCGGTCGGGTACCTACAGGGTACAGTTTCAAAATGAGCGTCTATGACGTATCAGATCCCGGCAGTTTTGAAAGGCTCCGTCCTCATCCCCTGGCTTCAAAGGCCCACATCCTGTTGACGAGCATCTTCGGCCCGTATGCACGGAATGATGAATTCGGCAGTAGAATACTCAACCCGATGGAGCTGTACCATAACCAGGTGACGCGGAGCCAGGGAGTATTTTCTCTCCGTATGTTCCATCGAAGCTGTGCCCTGAAGATGATCCAGGCAAATATCGATGCTCCCTGTAGAGTGCTCGACTACCCTGACCTGGATCGCTTTATAGCGGAACTTCGCACCAAGCCCTACGACATAATCGGGATCAGCGCCATTCCCTGCAACCTGAAAAAGGTCCGAAAGATGTGCGGGCTCATCCGCGAGCATCAACCCCGGGCCGAGATTGTGGTGGGCGGGCACATTTCCAACATTGTCGATCTGGAAAAACTGATCGATGCCGATTACATCGTCCGTGGCGAAGGGATACGCTGGTTCCGGAAATTCCTCGGCCAGGAAGAAGATGCGCCCATCTGCCATCCCCATATAATCTCCGCCATAAACCCGCGATGCATGGGCCTGAACCTCGGAGGGGGAAAAGGCAACACAGCGGCCGTTCTTATCCCCTCGGTGGGTTGCCCCGTGGGTTGTAATTTCTGCTCCACTTCCGCCATGTTCGGCGGCAAAGGGAAGTACGTTCCTTTCTATAAGACCGGCGACGAATTGTTTGACGTCATGTGCGGCCTGGAAGAGGGCATGGGAGTCAGGTCTTTCATGGTCATGGACGAAAATTTCCTCTTGCCCAGGAAAAGAACCCTCCGCCTCCTGGAACTGATGGAGAGCCATGAGAAAAGCTGGTCCCTCTATATCTTCAGCTCGGCGGACGTCCTGCAGTCGTACACCATGGAGCAGCTCGTCGGGTTGGGCATCGCCTGGGTATGGATCGGACTAGAGAGTAAAAATGTCCGCTATCCCAAGCTCCAGGGCCTCAACACCTTTTCACTTGTCCGAGAGTTGCAGGCCAACGGCATCCTTGTGCTCGGCTCAACCATCATCGGCCTGGAGCACCATTCTCCGGAGAACATCCAGGACGTCATCCAATGGGCGGTTCACCATAAGACAGACTTCCATCAGTTCATGCTCTACACGGCGGTCCACGGCACACCCCTCAGTGCTGAGCTCGAGAAAAAAGGTGCCCTTCTTCCTGAATCAGAGCTCGAAGAAGCAGACGCTCACGGTCAATACCGGTTCAATTACCGCCACCCTCACTTCAAACCTGGACAGGAAACCCACTTTTTGGAAGAAGCCTTTTTGCGGGACTTTGAAGCCAACGGCCCGAGTGTCCTGCGCATGATGCGCACCCTCCTGCAAGGCTGGAAAAAACACAAAAACCATCTAAACCCGCGAATTCGAAAGCGGTTTGCAATTGCAATAAAAGAAATGCCAACCCTTTACGCTGGCGCCTTGTGGGCATCGCATCATTGGTTCGAGAAGAATCCTGAAATTTCCGGAAAAATCAAGGATATCCTGGACGATATTCACTCTGAATTCGGCTTGAAGTCCCGCTTCGCGGCCCCTGTTATCGGCCGGTACATCCTCCATTCCCTGCGAAAAGAAGAAAGGCGTCTCGCCGCAGGCGCCACCTACGAACCTCCGACCTCTTATGAATCCTCAGCCGAGGCCTTTCGACCTACCGGAAGGGCTTGATCAGGAGCGAGACGCGAAGCCTCGCGTGGAATCATGAGGAGGTTTTTCTCCGGATCGAAGCACTGATCACCACCACCAAGGAAATCAAAACGGCCAGCCACGCAAACCAGTCCCCGTACCTGGTGTAGACTGTCTTGACATTCATGGGAATGATATCTCTCGTCAATACCCCCCGCACGAAAAGATCCCTGCCTGACGCATTTTTCAAACGGTCCACGATGCGGCCATGCGGATCTATAAAGCAGGATACCCCGGTGTTGGCACAACGAACCACCCAGACTCGATTTTCCACGGCTCGAAATGCAGCAGCCGTCATAAAACGGTACGCTCCGCTGCTTTTCCCGAACCAGGCCTCGTTTGTCATGTTGACCACAAACTGTGCCCCCTTTTTCACAAACCCCCTTACAATGTAAGGGAACATGTTCTCCCAACAGATAAAAGCACCAAACTTCGTTCCATGCAGATCAAAAAGGGTGAATTCCTTTCCTCCCAGTTCAAAACTCTTTTTCCCTTCAGGAATGATAAAATCCGGCCAGGGAATAATCCCCTCCAGGGGGACGTACTCCCCGAAAGGAACAAGGTGGATCTTTATGTACTGTCCAAGGACCTTCCCATTCGGTGAAAAGAAGAGTGCCGTGTTTCCAACCCTCCTTTCCTTTATGCTGCTCTTGTCGAATTTCCCGTATTCTGAACTCCCGATGAGGTAATAGCTCTTCGTGTCCCTGGCCAAGGACGTTATCTGTTTCAAAAGCGACATATTCTTCAAGACAAACCCAGGTGTGGCTGCCTCCGGCCAAATAATGAGTTCCGGATGATCATGGGATGCTTGCCTGCTCAAATCCAAATATGTCCGCATAATGAATTTCGCATAGGCGGGATCCCACTTCTTGCTCTGCTCGATATCTCCCTGCACGATCGAGACCTTGATTGGTTTTCCGCTTATCGGCTTTGACAGCACCATGTTGCCGTAAAGCAAGGCCGAGATGATCGCGATGCCCGCCAGAACAACCACAAAAGCGGTTGAACTTCGAGGCACGGAGACCGTAATAGGGGATCTCGCATTTGAGCCATTCCAGAAGAGCAACACGATCCCGGTAATCCCCGCATTGGCCAAAACAACCAGGAAGCTGACACCATATACACCCATTAGCGAGGAAACCTGAACCAAAGGAAGGCAGGAGAGCTGAGAATACCCGAGGAGCGCGGCGGGGTGCGAAAGGAAGCCCAGGTTTGATCGGATATATTCGAAAGAAATCCACAAGAACGGAGCGACCAGAAGAGCGGTTGGGATGCCGCATCTTCTCGATAGAAAGCAGAAAATCAATCCGAACAACGCTACAAAAGGGGCGAGATAACAATCAAGGAGAATGTGGTGAACCAATGTGTAGCTGGGAATCTCAAACATATAGAGGAAAAACAGGGCAAAATAGATTGCCCCGCACAGAAGGCCCAGGAAAAAAGCATGCCACGGTTTAACACGCAAAAGGGCCAGAAGAAAGGGAAACAGCCCAAACCAGGAAAGCCACCACAAGGCGGCATAGGAAAAGGCGAGCACAAGCAGTATTCCAGATAAGACCGGCGCAAACAAAAGCAGTAGTATGGTTCCCCTCTTTTTTTCCAAGAGTATTGCTGCCCCGCATGAAACGGTTGTCGGAGCTATCCCTTCACGCACACCACAATGACCGTCAAGTCGTCATGCTGGGCAGCACTACCAACGAATTCTTTGACTCTATCCAGAATCGTCTTCAAGAGTGCATCAGCCGACAATGTTCGGCCTGAGTTTACTACCTCCAGGAGCCTCTCAAATCCGAAAAGTTCCTCTTTTTCGTTCATGGCTTCCACGATTCCGTCCGTGTAAAAGATCACTGCATCTCCCGGCTCAAGTTCAAGGAGGGTTTCTTCATATTCCGTTTCTTCCAATATTCCTAAGGGGAAAGTGTCCCCCTCTGTTTCCACCAGCCGTGCCTTACCCGTCTTGGCATCCCGGTGGATCGGCTGGGTCTGCCCGGCGCTGGATAAATGCACCGTCCTTTTCTTGCCATCTACGACCGCGTAAAGGAGGGCCACAAACATCCCGCTCTTGATATCTTTTTTGGTCCTCCGGTTGGCAAGGTTCATAATTTCGCCGATGGACAGAGCCTGTTCAGAAAGCATTCTGAACACGCTGCGGGCGGCAGCCATCACCAGGGCACCCGATACACTCTTTCCGGTCACATCACCAACAATCACCCCTACCTTTTCCTCGCCCATCTCAATAAAATCGTAAAAATCCCCCCCCACTTCCCTCGCGGGAACGGAAAAGGCGGCGATGTCGAGTCCTGCCACCTCAGGGCAGGTGGCCGGAAGCATGCTCATCTGGAGATCACGGGCAATGTTCAGTTCCTCTTCCATACGTTGTTTTTCCAGGTTTTCCTGGAAGAGCCGGGCATTTTCAATGGCCACGGCCCCCTGGTTGGCCAGGGTATGGAGAAGTTCAACATCTTCCCGGTTGAAAAATTTTCCCGATTTCTTGTCCCCCA